>NZ_JBJGYK010000008.1:0-179942 GCF_054049955.1 Geodermatophilus sp. SYSU D00758 | reverse complement strand
CCCCCCCCCCCCCCGGCGCCCCCCCCCCCCCGCCCCCCCCCCCCCCCCCCCCCCCGCCCCCCCCCCCGCGCCCCCCCCCCCCCCCCCCCCCCCCCCCCCCCCCCCCCCCCCCCCCCCCCCCCCCCCCCCCCGAGTCGAGGTCGAGCGGAGGCACCAGGACCGTCAGGTGCGCTCCGCCCGGTCGCTGTCGGGCGTCCTCGCGGGCCCTGCCGTGGGGGCCGAGGGGCCGTGGTGGTGCCCCTGCCAGCCGCTCACGGGTGGCTGAGCTCGAGGTCGACGCCAAGCGCCGCACAGGTCCCGAGGGCGCGTGCATCCCGGGTGGCCAGGAAGCCCTGGAGGCGGCGGCGCCGGCAGAGATCAGTCCTGGCTCGCCGCGCCCCTCCGGGGGTGACCTCAGGTGTCGACGTCGAGCAGCACTGCGGCGTCGTCGTGCAGTGCGGCGAGAGTCCGGTCGAGAGTGGCCAGCCGGCCGTCCCGTGACCGCGCCAGGCCGGCCAGGTAGGCGTCGGTCACCTGCTTGTGGCCGACCACGCCGCGCAGTTCGATGTCGGCGAAGCCGAGGGGGTCGGGCCAGAACCCCGGCGTCGATCAGACGGCAACGACCTCGAGCAGCTCGTCGGCGCCGACGAGGTCGTCGGCGTTGCGGGTGTAGAGCCGGGCGCCGTGTGCGTGCGCGGTGGCAGCGATGAGGAGGTCCATCGTCCGCGGGCGAGGTGTCCGGCCGACGGCCACCACAGCGGCTGCGAGCCGGCCGTAGCTGGCGGCGACGGCGTCGTCGACGGGCAGGGGGTCGAACTGGCGTTGCAGGATCGACAGGCGACGCAGTCGCTCGGCGCGGATCTCCGGCTCGCCGGCCACGAGGACGCCGAAGTGCAGTTCGACCACGGTAGCGGCGCTGATCGCCAGCTCACCGGTCAACGGGCCGACGTCGGAAGCGATCACCACGCTGGTGTCGAGCACCGCTCTCATCGACGCAGCCACGGATCGGTGAGCTCGCCGGCGAGGCGATCCTGCTCCTCGGCCCAGGAGGTGTCGGCGGGACCACGGAACAGTTCGGTGATCTCGCCCCACTGCCGCCAGGTGTGTGGCGAGACAGGAACCAGTCGGGCGCTGGGGCGGCCGGACACCGTGATCGTCACCTCTTCGCCGGCCTCGTCCCGGCGCACGAGCTCGGAGGCGTGCCGGCGGAGCTCGCGCAGGTGGATGGTCGTCACCCGTCGAACGGTAGGACCTGTGCTGCTCGGTGCGGTGATCGAGCGGCCACTGGAGCCCGACCGCGGCAGGAGGTATGAGGCGACGTCTGACCGGGTGTCAGGCCGGGACGAGCGCGGGAAGGTGCGTCCGGACGCTGGTGAACAGGACGTCGGCCAGCGGACGCAGCGCCACCTCGATCGTGCGGGCCGTCGTCGTGTGCACCTCCGGGCGCCGGCCGATCGGGTCGGCGATGTCGTCGCCGCTCCCGGAGGTCCGGTCGGCGCGTGCGGCGTCCAGGCGCAGGGCCAGGTCGACCGCCCGGGTGCGCACGGGGGAGAGGAACACCCCGCCCAGGTCCGCCCGGTTGAGCAGGTCGGTCGCCTCGAGCAGCGTGAAGGTCCGCCGCAGCCCGCGGGGGTTGACCTCCAGCACCGACCGCCGCTGGTCGCGGGTCATCGTGAGCACCAGGTCGGCCTCCGCGGCGAGCTCCGCGGTGAGCGCGCGGGACCGGAAGCCGGCCGGGTCGCCGCCGAGCGCGGTGAGCGCCGCCGCGGCCTCCGGGTCCATGTCCCGGTCCTCGACCGCGTCCAGGCCGGCGCTCACCACGGAGACCTCGGCGGCCTCGGGGCTGCCGGCGAGGGCGTCGGCGGCCCAGGCCGTGGCCAGCCGCTCGGCCAGGGGTGAGCGGCACAGGTTCCCGGTGCAGACGAGGAGGAGGCGCACGCACCGGACGCTAGGGGCGCACCGGCCGGTCGTCGCCGCTAACGGCGGGGACCGTGACCCCTCTGGGTGAGCCGGTTCCCTCACCGAGGGAAGCGGCCCGGTGCCGCACGGCGACGCGAAGGTCCCCGGCGGGATGACCTGCGCCACGGTCGGGTGCCCGGCGGCCGGACGGCCCGTAGCGTCACAGCGGATCCGGGCGTCGTCCGGGAGGTGGCAGCGCGGGAGAAGGGCACCAGGTGGCGAGACCGCACGGGGGTCAGCAGGTCGACGACGTCGTGGCCCCGGCGGGAGCCGTAGCACCCCCGCGCACCAAGCCCGCCTTCCGCACCGACGTCGAGGGGTTGCGGGCCGTCGCCATCGGCGCGGTGCTGCTCTTCCACGCCGGCGTCCCCCGCATCAGCGGCGGTGGCTTCGTCGGCGTCGACGTCTTCTTCGTCATCTCCGGCTTCCTCATCACCGGGCTGCTGGTCCGCGAGGTCGACCGCACCGGGCGCATCGCGCTGGCCGACTTCTACGCCCGCCGGGCCCGCCGGATCCTGCCCGCCGCCGCCTTCGTCACCGTCGTCACCCTGGTGCTCGGCGCGGTGCTGCTCAGCGGGGACGCCCGCCGCGACGTCGGCTGGGGCGGCTTCTGGGCCGCGCTGCAGAGCGCCAACTGGTACTGGGCCAGCATCTCGATCGACGAGCTGGTGCCGCGGCTGACCGAGAACCCGCTGCTGCACTACTGGTCGCTGGCGGTCGAGGAGCAGTTCTACCTCGTCTGGCCGCTCACGATCATCGTGGTGGTGGCCGTGGTGCGCCGCCGGTCGGGCTCGTGGCGGCCGGCCCTGCTCGCCACCCTCGGCGTCCTCTCCGCCGCCTCGCTGCTGGCCTGCGTGCTCGTCACCTACGACCACCGGCTGCTCGCCTACTTCGGCAGCCCCATGCGGGCCTGGCAGTTCGGCGCCGGCGCCCTGCTGGCCATCGGCGCCGCCACCGTCGACCGCTGGGCGGCCACCGAGCGCGGCCGCCGGCTCGGCCTCCACCTCGGCTGGGCGGGGATGGCACTGGTCCTCAGCTGCCTGCTGTGGGCCAACGGCACCCCCTACCCGGGCGTCGCCGCGATCGTCCCGACGGTCGGCGCCGCGGCCGTCATCCTCGCCGGAGGCCTGACCGGGCAGCGCGGCAGCGTGGCCGCCGTGCTGTCCTGGGCGCCGATCCGGTTCGTCGGGCGGATCTCCTACTCCTGGTACCTGTGGCACCTGCCGGCCACGTTCGTCGCCGAGCAGGCCTTCGGGCTCACCGGCTGGTACTGGTGGCTGCTCGTCGAGCTGGTCGCCGGCGTGCTCGCCTACCTGACCATGGTGCTCGTCGAGCGGCCCTTCCGGTACGCCCCGGCGTTCTCCGCCACCCCCGGCCGCGGCCTCGCGCTCGGTGGCGCGGTCACCGCGGTCACCGTCGCCGTCGCGCTGGCCGTCGTCGCCGCCGGCTGACCGGGCGGCCTCCTCACGGGGCGGTCGAACGCCCACGGGCTCATGCCCACAGCGCACCGGCTGCTGGACCAGGAGGGGTTGCTGAGCGTCCTCGGCAAGTCCAGGCAGATCCGCGACACCTTCCGGCCGCCCGGGACCCAGCGCAGCCGGCCGGGCCGTCGGGGTCGGGGTCGACGGCAGCCGGTCAGCGGGGGACGTCGGGCAGCGCCTCGTCGGCGAACTCGTCGGCGTTCTGCGACAGCGAGTCGTTGCGCAGGTACTCCCACATGCGCTCGCCGGCGACGTGGTCGAGGTAGACGACGCTGGCCGCGCCCTCCGTGCCGGTGCCCAGCACCGGTGCGGTGAGGAAGTCGATGCCCTCCAGGCCGAGGCCGCGCATGTCGTAGGCCAGCGAGAGCAGCTCGGTGTTGCCGAGCTGCTCGTCGACGGCGACCGCGCCGGTCATCGACAGCAGGGCGGCGTCCAGGCGGCCGGGGTCGGTGAGGGTGTCGGTGCTCAGCAGCTTGGTGAACACGGCCTTGAGGTACTGCTGCTGGCGGCGCACCCGGTCGAAGTCGCCCGCGGCCAGGCCGTAGCGCTGCGCGAGGTACCAGCGGGCCTCGTCGCCGTCGAGGTGGTTGACGCCGGCCTCGAAGGTGTGGGGGCCGTTGCTGGTGGTCTCGGCGACGACGACGTCCACGCCGCCCAGGTCGTCGGTGACCTCGGTGATGCCCTCGAAGTCGATGGCGACGTAGTGGTCGACGCGCACGCCGGTGAGCTGCTCGACGGTCTGCACCAGCAGCGACGGCCCGCCGTAGGCGTAGGCGGCGTTGATTTTGCCCATCCCGTGCCCGGGGATCTCCACCCAGGAGTCGCGGGGGAGGGAGACGACCTGGGCGTGCTGCCGGTCGGCGGAGAACCGTGCGAGCATGATCGCGTCGGAGCGGCCGCCGGCGGCGATGCCCTCCTCGGCGGTGGCGCGGGTGTCCGAGCCCACCAGCAGGAAGGTGACCGGGGCCTCGCCCGCCGCCTGCTGCGGGGTGGCCGGCGCCGGGCGGGCGTCGGCGTCCAGGTCGGCGAAGACGTCGGCGACCCGCGCCACGTTGCCGGCGTACCGGTCGGTCAGGAACCACAGGCCCCCGCCCACGACGAGAGCGAGCACCAGGCCCAGCACGCCGAGGACGACCAGGACCCGGCGCAGCCCGCGCCGGCGTGGTCGAGGTCCCCCCGGGGCTGCGTGCTGCGGGCGCCGCCCGTCCACCACCGACTGTTCCGCGCCCATGCCATCCCCCGTCGACCGGCAACCAGGCCGAATCTACGGAGCAGTGCCGGAACGGGGCAGGGACGCTGACCCCGGCGAGGGAGGAGCGCCGCTCAGCCGGGCCGGCGTGGGCGCGGGACGTCCGCGGGGTCGTCGCCCACGCGCGGTGGTCCGAGATCGTCGGGACGCGGTCGGCGCCGGTCGGCGAGCCGGACCGAGCGACCCACCAGCACGGCGAGGCCGACGGCGGCCAGCGGCCACAGAACGAGCAGCCACCATCCCCAGCTCATCGGGCCTCCCCGACGTCCGCGCCGGCCCGGGCCGTGAGCCGGTGTCCGCACCAGTGAACCGCGCCGAGGGGTTGCAGCGCACTCACCCGGTCCCGTGACAACCGGGATGCGTGGCGGCATGACGCACCTCACGTCCTGCGGCCGGCCACCGACCGGCAGACTGGCCGGGTGCGCAGCCTCCCCCTCCCGGCTCGCCCGCTCGCCCGCTCGCACCGGTGGGGAGCGCGGCTGCACCTGCACCAGTTCCGGTGGGCGGCCGACGACGCCTTCAGCGGGTCCAGCCTCTACGCCTGCCGCTGCGGCGTGGTCCGCTCCGCACCATGACCAAGGGGCGGGCCCGGGATGGTCGGGTCGGAGATCGGCACCTACGGTCTCCCCACAACGGGACCAGTCCGGTGCGGAACGGAGCAACGTCATGAGGATCTCGGTCATCGGCTGCGGCTACCTGGGTGCGGTACACGCCGCCTCCATGGCGGAGCTGGGACACGAGGTCGTCGGTATCGACGTCGACGAACCCAAGGTCGCCGCTCTTCGCGACGCCAGGGCGCCCTTCTTCGAGCCCGGGTTCGAGGAGCTGCTCGAGCGGACGCTGGGCACCGGGCGGCTGCGGTTTTCCACCGACATGGCCGACGCGGCCGGCGCCGTCCTGCACTTCGTCTGCGTGGGGACCCCGCAGAAGCGCGGCGAGTACGCCGCCGACCTGCGCTACGTGGAGGCCGCCGCCGAGTCGCTGCTGCAGGTCCTCGCGCCGGGCGACCTGGTGGTGGGCAAGTCGACCGTCCCGGTGGGGACGGCGGCGCGGCTGGCGGAACTGGTCGGGGATAAGGTGCCCGGGGCGCTGCTGGCCTGGAACCCCGAGTTCCTCCGCGAGGGCTTCGCCGTCCAGGACACGCTGCACCCCGACCGGCTCGTCTACGGCCTGCCCGCCGACGGCGACGGCGAGGTCGCCGAGCGGATGCTCGACGAGGTGTACGCGCCGATCGTCGAGCGCGGGACGCCCAAGGTGGTCACCGACTACGCCACCGCGGAGATGGTGAAGACGGCGGCCAACTCGTTCCTGGCCACCAAGATCTCCTTCATCAACGCGATGGCCGAGCTGTGCGAGGCCACCGGAGCCGACGTCAAGCTGCTGGCCGACGCCATCGGCTACGACGACCGGATCGGCCGCAAGTTCCTCAACGCCGGGCTGGGCTTCGGCGGCGGCTGCCTGCCCAAGGACATCCGCGCGTTCATGGCCCGGGCCGGGGAGCTGGGCGCCGACCAGGCGCTGACCTTCCTGCGCGAGGTCGACAACATCAACATGCGCCGGCGGATCCGCATGGTCGAGCTGGCCCGCGAGGTCTGCGACGGGTCGCTCCTCGGCAAGCACATCGCGGTGCTCGGCGCGGCCTTCAAGCCCGACTCCGACGACATCCGCGACTCCCCGGCCCTGAACGTCGCCGCGCAGCTGCAGCTGCAGGGAGCCGACGTGCGGGTGACCGACCCGGCGGCCATCGAGAACAGCCGCCGGCTGTGGCCGCAGCTGGACTACGCCGCCACCGCCGAGGAGGCCGCGGCCGGGGCCGACCTCGTCCTCGTCCTCACCGAGTGGAAGCAGTACCGGGAACTCGACCCGGTCGCCTTCGGCCGGATCGTGGCGCAGAAGCGAGTGCTCGACGGGCGCAACGCCCTCGACCGCGAGGCCTGGACCGCCGCCGGCTGGAGCTACCGGGCCCTGGGGCGCCGGGCGGGTTGACCGCCGGCCGGACCTCTCAGTAGGCACCGGTCGTGCCGAGCACGGCTCGGACCGTGCGCCAGAGGATGGCGGCGTCCAGGCCCAGGGACCAGTTCTCGACGTACCGGACGTCCAGCTCCACCGACTCGTCCCAGCTGAGGTTCGACCGGCCGCTGACCTGCCACAGCCCCGTGATGCCCGGTTTGACGAGCAGCCGGCGGTGCATGTCCGGGCCGTACTCCTCCACCTCCCGGTCGACGTGCGGGCGCGGGCCGACGAAGGACATCTCGCCCTTGAGCACGTTGACCAGCTGGGGGAGCTCGTCGAGCGAGTACCGGCGGAGGAACCGGCCCACGGCGGTGACCCGGGGATCGCGGCGCAGCTTGAACTGCACCGCGTTGCCCTCGTTGTGCACCATCAGGGCGCCCTCGTCGCGGTCGGCGTCGACCACCATGCTGCGGAACTTCAGCAGGTCGAAGTGCCGGCCGCACTTCCCGACGCGGTGGTGCCTGTAGAGGGCAGGCCCGCGGCTGGTCACCCGGATCGCCAGGGCGATACCCAGGAGGAGCGGGGAGCCGGCCACGAGCAGGACGGCGGCGGCCGTCCGGTCCAGCACGGCCTTCACCAGGCGGCGGTGACCCCGGAACTCGGGCTCCCTCACCTGCAGGAGGGGCACGCTGACCGTGGGCCGGACCTGCAGGCGGGCGGGGGCCACCTCCACCAGCCCCGGGCACACCAGCAGTTCGATGTTCGTGCCCTCGAGCCGCCAGGCCAGGTCACGGAGGTAGAGCCCTGCGGTCTCGCTCGCCGAGGTCACGACCACCGCGTCGGCGCGCACGTCGTCCACCACCCGGACCGCCTGGTCCAGCCGGCCGAGCACCGGGACGCCGTGCCGTTCCAGGAGATGAGCCTCCTCGGGGCGGGGGACGCACGCCCCCAGGATCTCCAACCCCGCCGCCGGGTCCCGACGGATGCGTCGGGCGAGGTCCAGGACGGCGCCCTCCCGACCGATGAGGACCGCCTGCTTCGTCATGAGCCGGCGACGCCGCGCGCGGTGCAACCGGATCCGGTTCAGCCACCGCCCGAGCAGGGTCAGCACCACCGTCGCCGGTGCCGCCCACAGCAGCAGGGAGTCGAGCCAGGAGGCCCCCGTCACGGCGGCCACGCCGCCGTAGCCGGCCATCGTGATCAGCCCTGCGACGACGACCCGGCGGAACTCGTCACCCCCCGTGCCCAGCCGGCGCTCGGCGTACGTGCCGAGGAGGAGGTTGACGACGGGCCACGCCAGCACGGACACCGCCACCGCCACCCGGACGGGCCCGAGGGCGGGCCCGGTGACCGCACCTACCAGAAGACCACCGGTGGCCGCGGCGAGCGTGTCCCCGACGACCAGCGCGGCCGTGTACGCGACGAGCCACTCGGGCGTCCGCCGTCGACGGGCGCTGAAGGGGTCGTAGACCGGACGGCGGTGCAGCGGTCGGCCGGTGTGGCTGTCGGGGAGGGGCTCGGCCAGTAGGGGGACAGGGCGGAGATGGTCGAGCGGGCGGACGTCCGCCCGATCCTCCTCGGAAGGGGGTGCACCGTGGCCGTTGGTGTTCGCGTGGCCGTTGTGGCCGGCATGGCCGTTTCGAGCCGGGGTCGACGTGGTGTTCCGTGTCAGGACCACACGTGGCAGCGGGACGTCCGGACGGTCCGGTCCTGGTTCGACGTTCCCCGCAGCGCTGGTGGAGACCTGCTCCGCGGGGTCGCTGTGGGCGTTCGGGCGTTCGGAGGAGAGATCGGTCATGGCTCTCGCCCACCTCTGCTCGGCGAGTGGCCGGCTCCACATCGGTGGACTGCCGGCCCCGTGAGTCATCGGGATGTCCGACGCCGCGACGGCGTCGGGAAGTGTGTGCAGGAGTGCTCCTGCGGAGAGACGTGGTGGGGCTGGAGTGATCCGGTGCTGCCTGCGGCGGCACATGCGACAGCCGCGGACCGGGCCGACCGACTAGTCGGGCCAGAAGGTCGTGTCGTGGAAGCCGCCGCCGGCGATGGCCACGCGGTCCTGTACGGCGAGCACCGAGCCCGGCAACCGTGGATTCGCCGCCTCGAGCGGTGCCAGAGCATGCGCCCGCTGGAGACCGCCGCCCCCGTGCGAGCCGCCGCCCGAGACGGTCGATGACGATCCTGTCGGAGGACAGGCCGGCCTGGGCGTCGGGGCCTCGTCCACGGGCCACGGTGCGGAGTCCGGCAGGCCTGCCGGGACAGGGACCGCGGCGCCGAGCCTCCCACCGTGGTGGGCCTGCAGCTGGTGTCCCCGATTGCGCGACGCGGCACCCGGTGACGTGCTGGCTGCCATCGCTGCGCCCCGGACGTGCGTCGCATCCGATGAACGGGTACACGGCGCGGTCTCGTCCGTCCCGGCGGCGTCCGGTCCGCTGAGCCCGGCCCACGGCCGCTGCAGCCCTTGCAGGGCCGGGACGACACCCAGCGGCGCCGCCTGTGCGGCGGCGACCGAGGCCGTCACCGCCGCCCCGATCGGCGTGCCGGGGGTGGTGTGCACACCGGGCCGACCGGTCGGGACCGGCTTGGTGCTCGTGCTCGTGCTCGTGCTCGGGGTCGCGGTGCTCGGGGTGGCTGGGTTCGGGGCGGCCACCGAGCCCACGACGGTGTCGGCGACATGCGGATCGGTGGAGGTGGTGGCGGGTTGGAGCTTCGGGGGCACGGTGAGCGCCGTGGCCGGCGCCCCTGGGCCCGGGCCTCCGGATGCAGGGTGCACGGCGGCGACTGGGCCAGCGGGGACCTCGGGGTCCAGGGCGGCGGCCATCGGAGGTGCCGGCGGTACGGGCGCGGCCAGCGCAGGCCCGGGAGTCCCTGCGGGAGGAACAGCCACGGCCGCGGCAGCGGACGAGCGAGGAGCGGAGGCCGCGGGCGTGTCCGCCGGCTGTGATCCGGGGACGGCGACACCCGATCCCGCCAGCGACGGCACGATCACCGGCTCGGTCGGCTCAGGAGCAGGGGTCGCCGGCGTGAGCGGAAGCGGCGGGGCCGGCGGAGGGGCCGCATCGGGCGTGTGGACGGCGGGTACCGGCGCGGCCGCTGTCGGACGGCTCGACGCCGCCGGGCCCTGGACGGCTGGCTGGGGTGTGCTGGTCGGGCTGGTCTGTCCGGAGGTTTCGGCCGCCGAGCTCGCGGGCGGTGCCGGTTCGGCCAGCGGGCCGGCGGGGAGTGCCGGGGTGGCCGGGGGCGTCGGCTGGCCTGGGGTGGCCGGCTGGGCGGTGTCGGGCGGGCTGCCCTGGCCGGGTGGGCCGGCCGGTGCTGCCGGGGTGGCCGGAGGCGCCGGGGTGGCCGGAGGCGTCGGCTGGCCTGGGGTGGCCGGCTGGGCGGTGTCGGGCGGGCTGCCCTGGCCGGGTGGTTCGGCCGGCGGGCCGGCCGGAGGCGCCGGCGTGGCCGGGGGTGCCGGGGGTGCGGTGTCGGGCGGGCTGCCCTGGCCGGGTGGTTCGGCCGGCGGGCCGGCCGGAGGCGCCGGCGTGGCCGGGGGTGCCGGGGGTGCGGTGTCGGGCGGGCTGCCCTGGCCGGGTGGGCCGGCCGGTGCGGCCGGGGTGGCCGGAGGCGCCGGCGTGGCCGGGGGTGCCGGGGGTGCGGTGTCGGGCGGGCTGCCCTGGCCGGGTGGTTCGGCCGGCGGGCCGGCCGGTGCGGCCGGTGCGGCCGGGGGCGTCGGCTGGCCTGGGGTGGCCGGCTGGGCGGTGTCGGGCGGGCTGCCCTGGCCGGGTGGTTCGGCCGGCGGGCCGGCCGGTGCGGCCGGTGCGGCCGGGGGTGCCGGGGTGGCCGGGGGCGTCGGCTGGCCTGGGGAGGCCGGCCGGCCTGGAGAGGCCGGCTGGGCGGTGTCGGGCGGGCTGCCCTGGCCGGGTGGGCCGGCCGGTGCGGCCGGGGGTGCCGGGGGAGCGGGTGAGGGATCCGGCTTGGGTGTGCTGGCGGAGGCGTCCTGGCCGGGTGGTTCGGCCGGCGGACCGGCCGCGGACGCAGACTCGGCCGGGGAGGACGGAGCTGCCAACTGGAGGTCCGGCTGTGCACTGCTCGTGGGCGGTGATTCGGGTTTGGGTCCGCTCTGTGCGGGGGGTCCCGCAGTCGGCGTGTCCACGGGTGCCGGTGCAGGCGCTGCAAGGGGGACCGGCTCCGGCGGGGCAACTGTTTCCGGCGGTGAGGCGCCGGCGGCTTCCGTCCCGTTGCCTTCTGCCGTCCCGTTGCCTTCTGCCGGCCCTGTGCCTTCCTGTGCTGGCTCCACCGCCGCCACCGCTGGTGTCGGCGCTGCAGGCGACGGCGGTTCCTCAGCTGTCGCAGTCGAGGGAAGACAGGTCAGCAGGGCCCAGGCGCCGATGGTGAGCGCCGGGCCCAGCAGGAGTCGTCGCGCATCGCTCGACCGCCCGGACCCCTCCTCGACGGAGGTTCCGACGGGTTGCGACCCCAGGAGCATCGGCAGCGTGGTGGCGCGGTCGCAAGGCCGCGTCCTACGCCGTCGAGACTTCACGCCGCCCCCCGTGTCGTTACCCTTGCTCTGAGTAACCAGCTGCTAACGCCCTATTGGGTGACTCTCCTGTGGACGGCGACACTTTCTCGCAGGTGGGGCGCCGTCAAGGGGCTTTGTCCCCATGCAGAGCATGCAAGCTGATGCCCGTGACGCTCAGTGACACAATTTCGACAGAGTGAGTACCTGTACGTCGCTGACCCATGGGCCCGGGCGATCGGCGGGCAGCCGCCGGTCTCCTGCTCAGCGGGCTGGGCGTCGTGTCCACGTGTTCGCCGCACGCCGGCCGGCGGACGGGTCCAGCGGGACGGGCGTGAATCCATGGGGACGGTCCGCCTCACCCGTCCCGCACCCGTTCCCGGTCGGCTGCATGGCTGCCGAGGGGACGGGGCATGGAGTGATCCGTTTTCTTCCTCGCCGTCTGGGTCGCGCTCGCCATCGCCGTCGCCGTCCTCGTGGGTCGTGGCATCCAGATGGCCGACGCCCGGTCCGCAGCCACCGGCGCGCCGTTGACGACGGCTGACCTGCCGGCCGACATGCGAGCCACCCCGACGCGCCGCTGACCCACCCGTCCGGGTGACCGGGTGGTCAAGACCGGTGCTCGAGCTGTCGAGCATGAGCGGCGTGTGGACATGGATCGTCGCCGGGCTGGGTGCCTGGGTGGCAGCGGCAATGGGGGTCGCCGTCGTCCTCGGCCGTGGCATCCGGCTGGCCGAGGAGCGCGCGTTCGGCGGTGCGGCCGGGCCCGTCCGCCGTCGACCACGGCGCGTGCCCCTCCCGACGGTCGGTGTGGTGCTCGCCGCGATCGCCGTCCTCCTGGAGACGGTCGGCCTGCTGTCGCGCCTCAGCGGCGCCCGCACCCCGCTCGCGCGGTTCCTCGACATGGACGCGCCCTGGTCGCTGCCGCGCCTGTTCGTCGCCGCCCTCTTCGCCGCCGCGGCCCTGGCCGCCTTCGCCGGTGCCGGGCGCAACCCCGGGCGCCGCACCTGGTGGACCGCCGTCGCCGTCGTCACCGCCGGCATCGCCGTGGTGAAGGCCGGCAGCACCGTGCACGCCGACGCGCTGTCCGCGCTCTCCGCCGCCGTCGGGTCCGGCGCGGCCACCGTCGCCAGCGTGCTGCTCGCCGCCGCCGTCCTGCTCGTGCTCGGAGTCCTGAGCCGGGCCGAGCGCCGCGACCGCCGCCGCGTCCTGCTGGCCCTGGGCGCCTACGCCGGTGCCTCGGTCGGCCTCTCCGCCCTCTCGTCGGTCGCCGGGTCCTGGGCGGCCACGGCCACGTTCCTCGAGGAGTCCGGCGAGGCGCTGGCCGGGGTCTCGGTGCTCGTCGCGGTCCTCGTCGGTGTCGCCCCGCGCCTGGTGCTGCCGGCCGCCTGGCAGTTGCGCCGGCAGGACGACGCGCTCGGCCTCGAGGTCCCCGACCTGGCGCCCGGCGCGGAGGGGCACGCCCACGGCTGACGTCGGTTCCACGAGGGTCGGTGCAGGCCCCCGGCCCGATCCGGCGGTCGTCCGGCGACACTGGACCCCATGGATCTGGATCTCGACCTGCTGCGCCTGATCGCGGCGCACCGGGTGGGGTGGGTCGACGTCCTGACCCGCGGGTTGATGGAGGTCGGGATGAGCCCGCTCACCTACCTCGCGGCGTTCGTGCTGTGCGTCCTGCTCGGGTTGCTGTTCCGCGCCTGGCGGGTCTCGGTGGCCGCGCTGGTGGCTGCCGTGGCCGCGGTGGCGGTCGCGGACGTCGGGAAGCAGCTCATCGGCCGCCCACGGCCGCCGGGGGACCTGGCGCTCGTCGCGACCACCGGGCTGGCGATGCCCTCGTCCATCGCCGCGATGACCTCGGCGGCGGCGATCCCGGTGATCCTGCTGGGGATCCGCATGGGCAACCGGGCCGGGCACCTGCTGGTCGCCCTCCTCGTCGCCGCGACCGTGGTCACCGGTGTCAGCATGGTGTACCTGGGGGCGCACTGGCTGAGCGACGTCCTCGTCGGCTGGGCGCTCGGTGCGGTGCTGGGGGCGGCGATCATGCTCCTGCTGGAGCGCGTGCGGTTCCGGAGGGCCCCGGCGCCCGGCTGAGCGGCGACCTCCCCGCCATGAGCCGGGGACCGCACGGTCCGGTGCCGCGGTTCGTCCGGGCTCCCGGAGCGCCGGCGGCCGGGTCGCGGGGTGCTACAGGTGGCGGTGCAGCGGCGAGCGTCTGCGGACCCCGGCGGTGGACCGTGCGGCGCTCCTGCCGCATTCCGCGACCGGCTGCTCCGGTCCCGGTGGTGGAGCGTCCGGCGGGTGCATCGCACGGGTCACCCCGGTCGGCGGGGACGGCCGGGGGGTGCGAGCCCACTCGGCACTCCGGCCTCCGGGTGGGGGCGGTGCTCCCGGCCGACCGGGCCCGGCGTGCCCGCCCGGAGCCCGTCCGTCGCAGGATGCCCGTTCATCGGCTCGGCGGAGGAACCGACCGGTGAGCAGCGCGAGCGGCAGCGTGAGCGCCATCCAGGCCAGGGCTGCGATCGGTACCCAGTCCATAGGTAGCCCGTTCCTCTGGAGTCTCCACGGGCGACCGAGAAGACTCGGCTAGGACGACCAGTATGCGCCGGCCGGCAGACCCGGACCATCCGTGGACGGTGCGGTGCTCCCATCGGGGACGGCGTGACGTGCGCCGGTGCCAGGGGTCAGTGGCCGGTGACCGTGCGCGATCGCGCCTACCGGGTCCCCGGCTGGTTGCCGGGCCGGAGCAACGGCATCTCCCCCCTCGCGACGTCGAGCAGCCGGGGGAGTTCGTCGAGGGACAGCCGGCGCAGCAGCCGCCCGACGCGGGTCGTCCGGGCGCCACCGCTCGCCCGCCGCCCGGTCCCGCTACCGGCCACGGTCGTCCGGAACCGCAGCGCGCGGAGCGGGCGACCACCGCTGCCGTGGCGGAGCTGCCGAACCAGGACCGGGCCCCGGCTGGTCACCCGTACGGCGAGGCCGATCAGCAGGAGGACGGGCAGCAACAGTGTCGCCACGAAAGCAGCCAGGAGCCGCTCCGCCGTGGATGCCGAGGGGGGAGCCACGCCCACCGGGCCGCCGACCGGCGAGCCGGTCGACCTGCTCGAAGGGCACCGTCCGCCGCCGAGGCGGTGGGACGTGGTGCGGCGCACCAGCAGCGTGGCCGGCGTGGCCAGCAGGAGGGCGCCCAGGACGGTGGGTGTGGCGAGAGGAGCCCCGGTGAGCACCCACAGGATGGCCAGCGTGCCGGCGGACCACGCGGCGGCCACGAGCACCCGCCCGGTCTCCACCCACCGGTCGCGCAGGACGGGCCGCGCGTAGGCCCGGGCGAGCGCGAGGCCGACCACCCAGAGCGGGGGCAACGCCAGGACGGCCCAGGAACCCGGGGTCCCGATGCCGGGAGCGGGCGGGCGGAACCCGGTCAGCACCGCGGCCGCGGTCGCGGCGCATCCGCAGAGCAGGTCTCCCAGCACCACGAGGCCGGTGCGTCCCCTCCGGTGCCCGGGCGACGGGCCGCCGGGGGCATTCGGCGCGGCGGCCTCGTGGGCCGGGACCGGCTGGAGGGAGGCCGGAGGCCCGCCCGGAGCGGGGCGCGGGCCCTTCCGGGACCCGCGTCCGGGTGAGTGGGTGAGCACGCGGTGCAGGGACTTGGGCTGCCTCATCGTGACGGTTCCTCGGCTGGGTGCGCCTGGCGCAGGGTGGCAGGTGTGGGGGGACGCGGACGTCCCTGTCTCACGGGATCGAGTCGCGTGGGAGCCCGCCGGGGTGCAGCGGGCGCTCGGCTTCTCCTGGCGCGTCCTGCTAGTCGGGACGTGCGCCGGCCCGGTCGACCCCGGTGAGCACCTTGCCCACGGCGGAGGCGGACATCCTGGTCCACGCCCGGGCGGACGTCGCCGTCCGGACCGCGTCGACCACCGCCAGCTCGTCGGTCGGGTGGCCGCCGTTCCCCGAGCCGCACACCGAGGCGCCACCGGCCCCGGCCCCGACCCCGGATGGGGCCGGGGCCGCGGGCTGGCCGGCCGGCGCGACGGGCGATGCCGGCGGGACGGGCGGTGCCGGTGCCTCCGGTGCGTCGGCGGGTCCGGGCGGCAACCCGGGCCCGCCGACCGCGGTCGCGGCCGGGCCGTCGGCGGCGGAGCCGACGTGCCGTGGCGAGGGAGTCGGTGGATCGGCGGCACTGCTCCGGGACCCCGCCGCGGCGGAGGGGGCCGGTGCGGGGGCCGCCGGCGGGATCCCCTCCGAGCAGCCGGTGGCCGCCTGACCGGTCGGGGACACGGCGGGCGCGGCGGTCGTGGGGGCAGGTGCACCGGTGGACGCGGTCGAGAGGAGGGCCGGGCCGGCCGCGGCCCCGGAACCCACAGGGTCCACCCCGGGGGACGCGTGCCCGCTCGCAGCGGACGTCGACGGCTGATCCCCTGTGTGGGACTGCCCCGCCACGGGGCTCACGACGCCGACCACCGCGGCCGGCCCGGTCGCCTCTCCGAGCGGTGCCTGCGACTCGACGTCCGGGACGGGCTCCGCATCCACGAGCAGCACCCCGGTCGGCACGGCTCCGGCGTCGACCGCGTTGCCCGGCTCCGGGATGTCACGGGGCGGTGACGCGGCGGGAGACGTGAGCGGGGCGGCGTCCGTGGGGTCGCTCGTCGCCTCGCTCCCGGCCGTCCGGGATCCCGCCGTCGTCATGGCCTCCTCGACGGCTGGCTCCACCGGTGCACCCGGGCCGACCGTGCTGAGCTCCTGGGGGAGGAGGGCAGTCCTGTCACCGGTCACCGCTGCCGGGGCCGGTGGCACGCGTGTTCCGCTGGACGCGGCGGATGCGGGGGCGGGTGGGGCCGGTCGAGTGACCGGTGGGTGCGGCCCCCCTGCCGGCTCCGCTGCCGGGGAGGGTGCGGCCGGGAGGGGCTGCGGAAGTCCGGTCGGGCCGGTGGTGGCCTCCCCGGGTTCGGCGGAGGGGGCCTGGCCGGACGGGACCGGTTCGGGTGCCGGCGGCTCGGCGAGGCCGGCGGCGACGTCCTCGTCGGCGGGCGCGGTGGGGGCACCGGCCCCGGCGTCGGCAACGCGGGAGGGCACGGGCCCCGCGCTCGGCACGGAGGGGGAGGGTGCGGCCGGTGCGGGTGTCGTCGCCGGCCCGGATGGGAGGGGCGGCGCCACCACCGGGGGCGGGGCCGTGTCCGCCCCGGCCGCGTCGGCGGCCGGGGGGAGGTCGACCGGCGGGGACGTCTGCACGGCAGTGGGTGGAGGGGCGGCCACGGTGCCCGAGGGGGTCACGGCCGCCGGTTCCTCCTCCACCGCGAGCGGTTCGGCGAGCGCCGGTCCGGCCAGCACGAGCAGTGCGACCCAACCGCACGCCAGGAGGAGGACCAGGTAGACGAGACGGCGCCCGCCGGCGAACGACTCGCGCGCTCGGTGGAGGGCCCGGCGGAGTCCGGTCACGGTGACCCGCTGCGATGCCGCCGTGGCACCGGACGATCGCACCGGGCTGCCGCCGATCACCCGAGCCCCTCCCCGTTGCGTGCGGCGCCGCGCCGTTGCTGTGTACGCGTACGCCGCACGTGGTCCGCACCCTCCGCCGGGCTACGGCAGGGGGCAACCGTTCTCCGGGGGTGGACGGCACCCCGTCCGGCACGCGATGACGGACCGTGAGCGAAACGCGCTTCCACGTGCTGATCCGGCGAGCGGCCGGCCGCACGGTCACGGCGGTCACGGCGGCCTCCCCGGCCGGGGAGGTTGTGTGCCGTGGGGGGTGCGGGTCACTATCTCCCGGACTCCAGCCCACCCGCGGCCGTCCAGAGTCCTGCGCCGGGGGCCCGACCTCCTCGAGAAGGGTGCACGTGAACCGGACGACCGCCCTGCGCCGCACCTCGGCAGCCCTCACCGCGCTCTTCCTGACGTCGGCCCTGGCGGGCTGCGCGGAGAGCAGCCAGGCCGCGGAGCCGACGGGTGCGCTGGCCGTGGTCGTCGGCGCGCGCAGCAACATGCCCTCGACGACCGTCACGGGGCAGGCGGCAGCCGCCCTCGGGCAGGCGGCCGCGCAGCAGTCCTACTTCTCCGTGGTCGTTGCCGACGGTGCCCCCTACGTCGCCGACGAGGGCCTGCTGGCAGCGGAGGGAGGCGCGGGGTCCGACCCGGACGCGTGGCACGCCCGCAACCGGCAGCGTCTCGACGACTCGGTCGCCGCAGCCCGGGCCAGGACGCCGGAGACCGATCTCCTGGGGGCTCTCCGGGTGGCGGCGGACAGCATCGCCGCGCAGCCGGGGCCGCGGACCATCGTCGTCCTCGACTCCGGGTTGTCCACCACCGGCGCCCTCGACCTCACCCAGCCGGACATGCTCGACGCGGTTCCCCAGGAGGTCGCGGACACGCTGGGGAGGTCGGAGGAACTGCCCTGGCTGGGCGGCGTCTCCGTGCTCTTCTCGGGCCTCGGCGCCACGGCGGAGCCCCAGGCGGAGCTCGACCGGATCCGCCGCGCCCAGCTCACGGACCTGTGGACGACCGTCGCCAGGACCGCCGGGGCCTCGCACGTCCAGGTGGAGCGCGGGCAGGGTGGGGGCGAGCCGGCCGGGGACCTGCCACCCGTGACCCCGGTCCCGGTTCCCCCGGGGTACGTCTGCAGCGGCACCACCATGACGCTCACAGGCGGCAGGATGTCCTACCGGCACGACACCTCCGCCTTCCTCGACCCGGAGACGGCCCGGGACGTGCTGCGCCCCCTTGCCGAGGAGATGAAGGCGCGCGGCCTGTCCGCCGTGCTGCACGGGATGACCGCCGACGTCCGGGATCCGGCGGAGCAGCAGATGCTGAGCTACCTGCAGGCCCAGGCCATCGCCGACATGTGGCTGGAGGAGGGCGTGCCGGAGCGGCAGCTCGTCGTCGTGGGGCTCGGCAGCGACTTCCCCGGCTACGTGCCGGACCGCGACGCCGAGGGGGAGCTCATCCCGTCCGCGGCGGCCGCCAACCGCAAGGTCACCATCACCTTCTCCGCGCCGGTGGACTGCGGCTGATCCGCCGGGGGCGGTCGTCCGCCGCCCGACGACGGACGTCGCCCGGACGCGTGGCCCGTGTCCCCCCGTGGGGCGGAAGGTGACCGGCGCGTCAGTCGATCGAGCGTGATCGGGTGCTCTCGCTGGGTAAGGTGGGTCGTGCACCGCCCGGTACGTCGAGGCGTCCTCCGGGTGGGCCCACCAGCCGGCCCCGAGGAGGTCCCGATGACGACGGTGCTCACGGCCGCGATCGTCTGGCCCCTCCTCGTCCTGGTCCTGGGCCTGCTCGTCGGGCGCCTGCTCCGGTCGGCAGACCGGCAGGAGGAGCAGCGGCGCGCCCTCTCCCCGGCGGCCGCCCCCCCGGGGCCGCGGTCGCAGCGGCGGCAGCGCATGGGCGGCGACGGGCGGCGGGCGGTCGTCCCCGTCGGGTGAGCCGGGCACCGGCCTCCTCCGCCCTGCGCGACCGCGGGAGGCTCGGGGCCCGTCCCGGGACCGGGACGCCTCTACAGTGACCCGGTGATCGAGCCCTGGTGGACCCGGTGTCGGTGACCGCTCCCGACCTCGTCGTCGCGTCCTCCTACGGTCCCGCCGGGGCGAGCAGCCGGGTGCGCGTCCTCGAGTGGATCCGTCACCTCGGCCTCCGGGCCGAGGTCCTCGACTACCTGGGCACGGCGAACGTCCGGCCCGGCACCCTCGCCCGTCGTCCCGTCGGCGTCCTCCGGGCCGAGGTGCGGCTGCGCCGGCTCCGGCACCGACCGGCACCGCGACGACTGCTCGTCTCCCGGTCCATGGGCCCCTTCACCCGCGGACGGATCGAGGCCGACCTCGTGCAGCGGGCGGCGTGGGGTGTGTACGACTTCGACGACGCCCTGCAGTGCGACACGCGCGGAGGGGTCCACCGGTTCTTCGGCGAGGCGGCCGGCTGGCTCCCGGCCGTGCGCGCCGCCGACCTGGTCATCGCCGGCAACCCCTCCCTCGCCGAGGCGGCGGCGGAGCACAACGCGAACGTGCAGGTCATCCCCAGCTGCATCGACCCGGCCGCCTACCCGCTGAAGCAGGACTACGCCGTCGGGCCCGTGCCGCGGCTGGTGTGGATGGGGTCCCCCTCCACGGAGCGCTACCTGCAGGCCGTGGCGCCGGCCCTCCTCCAGGTCCACCGGCTCACCGGGGCCCGGCTCACGGTCGTCAGCGCGGGGGCGCAGCCGCTCGGCGACCTCACGCCCGTGACCGACCGGGTGACCTGGGACGGCCCGCGCACCGATGCGCTCCTGGCCACGGCCGACCTGGGCATCATGCCGCTGCCCGACACCCCCTTCGCCCGCGGGAAGTGCGCGTACAAGCTCCTCCAGTACGGCGCGGCGGGGCTGCCCGCGGTGGCCTCACCCGTGGGCGTCAACGCGCAGGTGATCGAGGAGCTCGGCGGACACGCCGCCACGGACACCGACTCATGGGTGGACGCCGTCGTGGCCCTCCTGCGCGAGCCGGAGTCCGCGCGCCGGGCCCGGGGGCGGGCTGCCCGCAGCGCGGTCGAGGACCGCTACAGCTACGCCGCGTGGGGCCCGGCGTTCCGACGGGCCCTGCGGCTGCCGGACGGCCGGGCCGGGGAGCGGGCGGTTCAGGAGGCGCCGGCCGAGCCGCGCAGGTAGAGCGACTGCAGGCCCGACCAGATCCTGGTCGGCCGGAAGTCGCGCAGGGCCCGCTCCCGGGCGGCGCGTCCCGCGGCCCGGACTGCTCCGCGGTCCTCGACGCAGCTCCGGATCGCGTCGACCAGCTGCGGGACGTCGCCGGTCTCCACGAGCCACCCCGTCACACCGGGGACGACGGAGTCACGGGAACCGGTCGCCGTCGTGGTGATGGCGGGGACCTCGGCCAGCGCCGCCTCGAGGACGACGTTGGGGAACCCCTCGCGGCGCGTCGGCAGGCAGAGGACGTCCATGCCGACGTAGGCCTCGTACGGGTCGAAGGTCCAGTCGTCGACGCGGACGGCGCTCCCGGACAGCCCGGCGACGGCGGCGCCGAGGTCCTCGTCCTCGACCGGGCCGAGCAGCATCAGCTTCACCGGCAGGTCGCGCAGCGACGCGAAGGCCTCCAGCAGGTCCTGGACGCCCTTGTCGTACGCGATCCGCCCGACGAACCCGACCACCAGGTCGTCGGGGTCCACCTTCCAGTCGGCGCGGACGGCCGCCCGGTCGACGGCGGCGAGACCGGCGTCCCACCGCTCGGGGTTGACGCCGTTGCTGCTGCCCTCGCCGATGACCACGGGACGGTCGCGGCGCCCGAAGAGCCGCCAGCGCACGGCCTCGTCGCGCAGGCTGGGGCTGACGCACACCACCTCGGTGGCCAGCAGCACCGTCACCCGCTCCGCCAGCCACAGCACGGCCAGCTGCGGCCGGGAGCGCGCGCCCTCCAGGCGCAGGCCCCGCATGATGTACACCCGCCGCGGGACCCGGGTCAGCCAGCCGGCGACGACACCCAGCAGGCCGGCCTTCGGCGTCCCCACGTTGAGCACGTCCGGCCGCACCCGGCGGAGCAGGCCGACCCACCGGGCGAGCGCCACGAGGTCCTGCCGGAGGGCGGTGTCCCGCTCCATCGGCAGGGGGTGGATCGTCACGCGTTCCCGCTCCGCCACGGTGCCCAGCGGGTCTCCCGGCGATGTCACCAGGTGCACGTCCCAGCCCTGCTCCCGGAACCAGCCCAGCTGGCCGCGCAGGAGCGTCGCGGCGGACTGGGGCACCGTGATCCCGTAGACGATGCGGCCCGGCTGCCCGGCGGCAGGGCGGGCACCGGACGCGGACGGCCGGGGACGGTTCATCAGGCTCCTCGCCACTGCGCCAGCCAGCCCTGCAGGACCAGCAGGTTCCAGACCTCGTGGGTGTGGTCACGTCTCCCGCTGCAGTGCCGCTCCCACGTCGCACGCACCGCTGCGACGTCCAGCAGCCCCTGGCGGCGCAGGGTCCCGGGGTCCAGCAGGTCCTCCGCCCAGGGCCGCAGCGGTCCCCGCAGCCAGTCCCCGATCGGCGGGCCGAACCCCATCTTCGGCCGGTCCATGAGGGTCGGGGGCAGCACCGTCCGCAGCAGCCGCCGCAGGACCAGCTTGCCGACACCGCCGCCCAGCTTGTACTCCAGCGGCAGCGACCAGGCCAGCCGGTACACCGCCGGGTCCAGGAGGGGGATCCGGGTCTCCAGGGAGACGGCCATCGCGGCACGGTCCACCTTGACCAGGATGTCGTCGGTCAGGTAGCCGAGGGCGTCGGCCAGCATGAAGGACTCCGCGGCGCTGCCGAGGGCGGGCAGGCGGGGGGACAGCGGGGCCACGTCGCCGAGGACGTAGCGGCGGTCGGTGACCGACGTCAGCTTGCCGTAGAGGTCGGCCGCGTCGGCGAAGTCGGCGATCGCCGCCAGCTTGTGCACGCGCGCGCCGAGTCCGCCGGTCGGCGCCCGCCCGCCCGCGGACCGGCCCACCGCGTCCCAGGCGGCGGGGCTCACCCGCAGCGCCGCGGAGCCGGCCAGGCCGCGCAGCGCCCGGGGGACCCGTGCCAGCGGCCCGTAGGCCTGCTGGGAGGTGATGTGCCGGTTGTAGCCGCCGAACAGCTCGTCGCCCCCGTCACCGGAGAGGGCCACCGTGACGTCCTCGTGCGCGACCCGGGCCACCAGGTGCGTCGGCAGCTGCGAGGGGTCGGCGAACGGCTCGTCGTACATCGTCGGCAGGTGCGGGACGACGGCGAGCACGTCCTCGGCGGAGAGGGTCACCGCGGTGTGCTTGGTGCCCAGCGCGGCGGCGACGGCGGCGGCGTAGGAGGACTCGTCCAGCCGCGGGTCGTCGAAGCCGATGGTGAACGTCCGGATCGGCTGGTCGGAGGCCTCCTGCATGAGCGCGGTCACGACCGTGGAATCGATGCCGCCGGAGAGGAACGCCCCCACGGGGCGGTCGCTCACCGTGGCACGGTGCACGCTGTCGCGGACCTGCGCGTGCACGGCCGCCACGGCGTCGTCCACGGAGCCCTCGAAGGGGGCCATGCGGGCGCGCACCGCCTCGCTGACGGCGTCCCAGTGCACGTGGTGGCTGATGTCGCCGGCGGCGATCCGGTCGCTGAGCTCGACGCACACCGCCCCGCCCGGCGGGACCTGGTGCACCCCCTCGTAGATGGTGGCCGGCTGCGGGACCGCGCTGCGCGCCAGGAAGGTGGCCAGGGCCACGCGGTCGATGCCGGGACGGTGGTCGGTCAGCGCGCCGAGCGCCTTGAGCTCGCTGGCGAACGCGACGGACGACCCCTGGTGCGACCAGTACAGCGGCTTCTCACCGAACCGGTCCCGGACCAGCCACAGCCGCCGAGCGGCCCCGTCGACGTAGGCGAAGGCGAACATCCCCCGCGCCCGCCGGGCCGTCTCGACCGGTCCCCAGGCGCGGCAGGCCTGCAGCAGGACCTCGGTGTCCGAGCTGGTGCCGAAGCGGTGGCCGCGCTGCTCGAGGTCGGCGCGGAGCTCTCGGTAGTTGTAGATCTCGCCGTTGAAGGAGACGGCGTGCTCGCCGTCCCGGGACGCCATGGGCTGGGTGGCATCGGTCGAGAGGTCGATGATCGCCAGGCGCCGGTGGCCCAGCGCGACCGGCAGGGTCGGGGACGTCCACCTCCCCTCCCCGTCGGGGCCCCGGTGCCGCAGGGCGTCGAGGCTCGTGACGATCCGGTGGTCGAGGGTCTCGGCTGGTTGGCCGACCAGGCCCCCCGCGAGCCCGGCTATCCCGCACACGGGGAGCAAACTAGCTGGCCGGGGCGCGCCGTGGCGGGCCCCGGGTCCCCGGGGCGCCCGCGGTCACCGGCACGGGTGACCGGGGCCGGGGTGCCGGAGGTGTCGGCCGTCCTGCGCCGGTCCGCGGCGGTCATCCGTCGCCGCGCCACGGGGGGAAGAAGCCGTCCGTCGAGTCCGTCCCGGCCAGCCGGCGGTAGCGCGCGGGGTCGTGGACGAGCTTGGCGACGTGGAAGGGCAGGGGGGTGCTCCCCGGGTCGAACCGGTGCTTGAAGACGAACAGCGAGGACGCCGAGCTGCCACCGACGCCCCCGCCGAGGTGGAACCCGGTCATGCCGTGCGACTGGGCCCACTCGGCCGCCGCCAGGAAGCACCGGTTGGAGGCGCCGGTGGACCGGGCGAGGTCGTCGGAGCCGCCGAGGTGGTAGTGCAGCCAGGAGCCCTTCCGGAAGCACAGCAGCGCCGCCACGAGGTCACCGTCGAGCCGCCCCTCGACCAGCACGGGCTCCAGCGCGCGACCGTTGGCGAGGACGGCCTCCCAGTAGGCGTCCGGGAAGTAGAAGAACGGGTGGGCGTCCTGCCGGCGCATCGTCGCCACGTACAGCCGCCGGAACCCCTCGAGCGACGGCGGATCGGGGACGACGGAGACGACGAGCCCGGCCCGGTCCGCACGCCGGACGGCCCTCCGGTGGTGGGCGTGCATCCGGCCGGTTAGGTCGCGTCCCGGGGAGACGTCCCACCCGACGGTGGACCCCAGTTCGACGAGCCGAGCGCCCGGCGGGGTGAGCCCGGCGTTGCCGAGGACCGGGTGGAGCCGCAGGAACGTCGCGACCACGCCGTTCTCCCGGGCCCAGGCGTCGAGCGCCGCGCCGAACGCGGCGATCCCCCGCGGGGTCCGCGCGACCGGGCCGCCGTAGCCGTACGCGCTCGTCGCGTCCCAGCCGCTCCCGTCCGGCAGCGGCCGCAGCAGCAGCGGCAGTGCCACGTCGCCGTCCCCGCCGCGGAAGTGCAGGAACACCGGTCGCGTACCCGGCGGTTCCAGGACGGCCGACACGGCCTGGTACGCGGCCAGCGTGTAGGTGTCCAGCCCGCCGAGGCCGGTGACGAGGGTGTCCCACCGGGCCGGGGGGACGACGTGGACGGCGCCGACGGAGACCACGTCACCGGGCAGCCCCCGGTCGGGGGGGTCGATCGTCGGAGCGGCCACGATCGCCCTACGACCGGTGCCCGGGAACGGCCGCCGCGAGGCGCCCGGCCATGCGCCACCGGGCGGTCGCCGCCATCACGACGTAGGTCAGCACGACCCCGCCGGCGATCCCGGCGGTGCCGAGGAGGCGGTAGCCGCCGGTCGCGGCCGCCACGAGCACCACGCAGCCGACCAGGGCCCCCAGCGCCCCGGTCCGCAGGTCGCGCAGCCCGGCGCAGGCCGCGGAGTCGACGTGGTAGCTGGCGTAGGGGATCGCCGCGAGGCAGAGGACGGGCAGCACGTCCCGCGCCGGCCGGAACTCGTCGCCGAGCAGGAACGGGATGGCGAACCACCCGGCGACGGCGACCGCGACCGCCAGGACCCCCGTGAGCGCCAGGACGCGCAGGTGCATGCGTCGCCACGGGTCGAGGCCCCCGGCGGCGGCCGTCCGCCGGGTCAGCATGGGTGTCAGCGCGACGGGCGCGACCCAGGCGATCTGCGCCAGCGAGGAGGCGACCGCGTAGATGCCGACCTGCGCCGAGGACCCGGCGGCGCCGAGGACGAGCCGGTCCCCGTTGACGACGAAGGACTGGCCCAGCGCGGCCACCAGCGCGAAGCGGCTGACGCCCACGAACCCCCGGGCCTCGCGCCACCACTCGCCGACGCCGACCGGTGGCCGGGCGCGGCCCTCGACGTCCGCGGCCCGACCCACCAGCACCTGCGTGGTGATCGAGCCGGCGTAGCAGGCCGCGCCGATGTACAGCGCCGTCGCGGGACTCAGCACCCCGGCCAGGTGCGCCCCGACGATCAGCAGGAGCTGGGTGCCCGCGCTGGCCACGTCGATGGCCATCGTGGTCCGGTGCCGACCGAGCCCGTGCAGGCCCTCCCGCAGCAGGTGGGCACCCAGCGCGGTGGCCGAGTACACGACGAACGGCAGCGCGAGGGCGGTGTCCCCCGTGGAGAGGGAGAACAGGACGGCGAGGCCCACCGTCGCGCTCAGCAGGACGTGCGGCACGGTGAGCAGTGCGGAGAGGGCGACGAACCGCGACCAGGTCCACCACCGGCCCGGCTCGGCGAGGACGACCCGGGATGCCTGCCCGGCGCCCAGGCTGCTGACCAGCAGCATGAGGGTGGCGATGGTCGTGGCCAGCACGAGGTCACCGCGGTCGGCGGGTCCCAGCAGCCTGGCGGACAGCAGCGCCACCGCCATCTGCACCGCCATCTGGACGACCGACCAGATCGGCAGCTGCAGCCCGCGCAGCAGCGGACGCAGCCGGCCACCCGCCGGCGCGGGGCCGGCGGCCACCTCCGGTGGTGCGCCGTCGGAGACCGAGGTCACGGCGAGGCCCCCGTCGGGCGGCCTGCGCTCGTGCGGCCCGTGCTCGTGCGGCCCGTGCTCATGCGGCATCACCCCGGTCGGCGCCGACCCGGTGCCGACCGTCGTCCGTCCGCCCCGCGCGGGGACCGGTGTCCCGCTCCTCGCCGGCCGCGACCCGTGCCTCCGGGGTCCCGGTGAACAGCTCCATGGTGGCCATCCCGGGCGCCGAGATGCCCTGGCGGCGGAGCACGGTGACCAGCGTGGACAGCAGGATCCGGGCGTCGAGGCGCGGCCCCACGGCGTCGACGTACTCGACGTCGGCGGCGAACTTCTCCTCCCAGCTGAGCGCGTTGCGGCCCCGGACCTGGGCCAGGCCGGTGACGCCCGGCCGCACGTCGTGCCGCCGGAACTGCTCGGGCGTGTACCGGTCCAGGTACTCCATGAGCAGCGGCCGGGGTCCCACCAGGCTCATGTCGCCGCGCAGGACGTTCCAGAGGGTCGGCAGCTCGTCGAGGCTCGTGCTCCGCAACCAGCGGCCCAGCGAGGTGAGCCGGACGGCATCGGTGTCGACCCCGTCCGAGTCGCCCAGGGTGCGCATCGTCCGGAACTTGACCAGCTCGAACGGGACCCCGTCGCGGCCGGGGCGCCGCTGCCGGAACAGGACCGGGGACCCGAGGTCGCGCCGCACGGCCACGGCGACCGCGGCCATCACCGGAGCGGACACCACCAGCCCCGCGCCCGCGACGACCACGTCGACGGCCCGCTTCACGGCCAGGTACGGGCGGCGACCCGTGGTGCGGCGGGTGGGCGGGCGCACGGTCACCGGCGCCGCCCGAGGAAGGAGCGCAGCGCGCGGGTGATCTCATCGACCTGGTCCCGGGTCAGCGCCGACCCGCTGGGCAGCGTCAGCCCGGTGGCGAACAGCGCATCGGAGGCCCCGTTCAGGTAGGCGCGGGCGCCGGCGAAGACGGGCTGGCGGTGCATCGGCTTCCACAGCGGCCGGGACTCGATGTCGTCCGCGTCGAGGGCCGACCTCAGGTCGTCGACCGACCACCCGGCCTCCTGCGGGTCCACCAGGATCGCGGTCAGCCAGCAGTTGTCGGCCTCGTCGCCGGAGCGCTGGAACACCCGGACCCCGGGGACGGTCGCGAAGAGCCGGGCGTACTCCTCCCGCAGCCCACGGCGGCGGGCGATCATCCCCTCCAGCCGTTCCAGCTGCGCCAGACCGAGTGCGGCCAGGACGTTGCTCAGCCGGTAGTTGTAGCCGATCTCCGTGTGCTCGTAGTGCACCGCTGGCTGGCGTGCCTGGGTGCTGAGGTAGCGGGCGCGGGCGGCGATCACGGGATCGTCGGTGAGGAGCATCCCGCCACCGCTGGTGGTCATGATCTTGTTGCCGTTGAAGGACAGCGCGGCCATGACCCCGAACGACCCGGCCGGCCGCGAGGCGTGGTGGGAACCGAGCGACTCGGCCGCGTCGGAGACGACGGGGACGCCGAAGCGCTCGCAGACGGGCTCCAGCCGGGTGTAGTCGGCGCACCGACCCAGCAGGTCCACGGGCACCGCCGCGACCACCCGGGTGCCCTCGGCCCGCATCCCGGTCAGGACCTGCTCCAGGAGCTCCGGGTCGAGCGTCCCCGACTCCGCGTCGCAGTCGACGAAGACCGGCTCGGCGCCGGTGTACGCGACCGCGTTGGCCGTGGCGGCGAACGTCAACGTCGGCACCACGACCGCGGTGCCCGGGCCCGCCCCGGCCTGCAGGAGCGCGAGGTGCAGCGCCGCGGTCCCCGACGACAGGGCCACCGCGTGGCGGCGTCCGCAGCGGGCGGCGACCTCCTCCTCGAAGGCGTCGACCATGGGGCCCAACGGGGCGATCCACCCCGACCGGATCGCCTCGCCGACCAGTTCCTCCTCCCTGCTGCCGACGTCGGGCGAGGACAGGAGGATGCGGCCGCGGGCCTGCGTCCCCGTGGACATCACCGGGAGCTCGCGCGGGCGGCCTGCTGCCGGGCCCCGACCAGCGGTCCGGCTTCGGCCCCCCAGGCCGGGTGGACGCCCGCGGACATCCCCGGACCGTCCAGCTCGGCGAGCGCGGCGGGCGTCAGGCCCGGCACGGGGACGTGGCTGATCATCGGGTGCACGGGACGGGACCCGCGCTCGCCGGCGGCGAACAGGTCCTCGTGCAGCTTCTCCCCGGGGCGCAACCCCGTGAACAGGATGTTGATCGGGCGTCCTTCCATGCTGATCAGCTGGGCCGCGACGTCGGCGATGCGGACGGGCGTGCCCATGTCCAGGACGAGGGCCTCGCCGCCGTTGCCGATGGCCCCGGCCTGGATCACCAGCTGCACCGCCTCCGGGATGGTCATGAAGTACCGGGTGACGTCCGGGTGCGTGACGGTCACCGGCCCGCCCTTCGCGATCTGCGCGGCGAAGGTCTCCAGGACCGAACCGCGGCTGCCGAGCACGTTGCCGAAGCGGACCGACAGGTAGCGCCCGGCCCCCTCCTGCGCGTACGTGGCGGTCAGCTGCTCGGCCGTGCGCTTCGTGCGCCCGAGCACGTTCACCGGGTCGGCGGCCTTGTCCGTCGAGACGTTGATGAAGTGGCTCACCCCGACGGCGGTGGCCGCGGCGAGCACGTTCCTCGTGCCGAGGACGTTGGTCTTCCACCCCTCGGCCGGGTACTGCTCCAGCATGTTGACGTGCTTGAGCGCGGCCGCGTGGAACACGACGTCCGGCCGCCGCTCGAGGAAGAGCTCCCGCAACCGGGAGGCATCGCGGATGTCCGCGAGGATCGCCTGCGGGAGGTCCAGGCGGGCCTCCCCGAACATCGTCAGCTGGAGCGCGTGCAGGGCCGACTCGTCGCGGTCGAGCATCAGCAGTTCGGCGGGGCCGAACCGGGCGATCTGCCGGCACAGCTCGGAGCCGATGGAGCCGCCCGCTCCGGTGACCAGCACCCGCTTGCCGGTGAGGTAGCCCGCGATGGCCTGCACGTTCGTGTCGATCTGACGGCGCCCCAGGAGGTCGGCGACGTCGATGTCCCGCACGTCGCGGATGCCCACCCGTCCGTCGAGCAGGTCGGCGAACCGCGGCAGGACCTTGACGGTGAGCCCCGCCCCGGTCGCCCGCTTGGAGATGTCGCGGACCAGCTCGGAATCGGCCGACGGCAGCGCGATCACCAGCACCTGCGCACCGGTCGCGCCGACGGCCGCCGCGATGCGCTCGCGCCCGCCCAGCATGCGGACACCGCGGATGCGCGCGTGCCGCTTGGTCGGGTCGTCGTCCAGGAGGCCGACCGGCAGGTAGGGGCTGCCCGGGTCGCTGAGCATGGAGCGGATCAGCTGCTCGCCGGCGTCCCCGGCACCGAAGACCAGGGTGGGCTGACCGGTCCGCGGCCGGACGCTCCCCTCGCGCTGGCTCCGGATCACCAGCCGGAAGGCCATCATCATGACGAAGGACAGGACGGCGGCGACGGGCGGCACGCTCAGCGGCAGCAACCGGGGTGCGCCGGCCGCGACGTCGAGCACGGTGACCGTCAGGGCGGTCGCCCCGACCGCCACGGCCAGCGCCTTGAGCTCGTCCGCGCTCCCGACGGCGTAGCGCCCCTGGTGCAGCCGCAGCGCCGCGGACGCCACGGGGAAGACGACGGCGGCCACGGCGACCCCCGCGAGGATCCCCAGGGGATGGGCGTCGTCCAGGGAGCCCGTGTACCTGGCCGCGGTCGCGAGCACGAGGCCGGCGGACAGCGAGAGGAGGTCCACCACCAGCACCAGGCAGCGGACGAGCGTCCACCGCGACACGGGGAGCACGCCGGTCACACCGGCCTCCCGCGGTCGGCACCCGCGCGGGTGACGACGACCGGGCCGGGCCCGGTCCCCGCCCCGGACCGGCCGCGGCCCGGGTGCTCGGTTGCTCCTCCAGCGACTCCGGCGGGGCTCATCGGATCCCCGCCCCGTGTCCTGCGCACGTCGTTCAGTTCGGATCGCCCCACTTCGACAAGTGGGAGCACGGTGGCCCCCGTAACGCACCGGTCGTGCTTTCCACACTGCGGCCACGGACAGTAGTGCTGGGCCCGGACCTGTGGAGACCCCGATGCGCGCGGCCTCGCCGTCCGTCCCCGCCGCTCGCGGCGCGTGAGACGCATTCGTGCTGCTCAGGGCTCGGATATGCCCATCGGCGCTGTGTTGTCACGAAGAGTCACGACGGCCTGTCGTCACCGCTTCGATCTCCGTGAGCACGCAGCGTTGCGTAGGTCACTCGCGGAGACGGCGGGGCCGAGCGCCCGATCCGGGGGAGGGAGCCGGCGCGGTCGCGGAAGCCGCAGGTCAGGTGCCGGGGCGGGGGCCGCGGGGAGCGCGCGCCCCGGCCACCCGGGGGCGGTGACCGGTCCACGCGGTCGGGCCTCCGCAGCCCGCGATGACGGACCGTGACACCTACTGCCGGGTCGGGTGCGCGGCTAGCCTCTGCGCTCGTGACAGGGAACCGCATCGTCCTCGCGCGGTGGGCGGCACGCCCCCGCGGCCTCTCGGTCGGAAGCGCACCATGAGCGTCCTGGTCACAGGGGTCGCGGGTTTCGTGGGCAGCGCCCTGGCCCGCCGCCTGCTGGCCTCCGGGGAGGAGGTCGTCGGGATCGACTCCCTCACCGACTACTACGACCCGGTGCTGAAGAAGGAGAACCTGTCGACCATCCCGTCCGCGGGCTTCTCCTTCGTCAACGCGGACCTGACCACCGCGGATCTCGACGGCCTCCTCGCCGGCGTGTCCGTCGTCTTCCACGAAGCCGGGCAGCCGGGCGTGCGGAAGTCGTGGGGGGAGGACTTCGGGACCTACGCCGAAGCCAACGTCCTCGCCACCCAGCGCCTGCTCGAGGCCTGCCGCCGGGCACCGGACCTGACCCGGCTGGTCTACGCGTCCTCCTCGTCCGTGTACGGCAACGCGCGGGCGTACCCCACGACGGAGGAGGACCTGCCCCGTCCGCACAGCCCGTACGGGGTGACCAAGCTGGCCGCCGAGCACCTCTGCACCCTGTACGCCGACAACTTCGACGTCCCGACGGTCTCCCTGCGGTACTTCACCGTCTACGGCCCGGGTCAGCGGCCGGACATGGCGTTCAACCGGTTCATCCGGGCGGCCCTCGCCGGCGAGCCGATCGAGGTCTACGGGACCGGCGAGCAGGTCCGGGACTTCACCTTCGTCGACGACGTCGTGGCGGCCAACCTCCTGGCCGCCGGCGGCGACGTGCCCCCGGGGTCGGTGTTCAACGTCTCGGGTGGCACGAGCATCAGCGTCAACGAGGTGCTCGACGTCCTGTCCGGCATCGCCGGGCGACCGCTGACGGTGCGCCGGACGGGTGCGGTGGCCGGTGACGTCCGTCGGACCGGCGGCTCGGCGGACAGGATCCACGAGGTGCTCGGGTGGCAGCCCACGGTGGACATCGCCACGGGGCTGCGGGCCCAGTGGCGTTCGCTGGGGGGCGGTGCCTGACCGCTGACCCCGGACCACGGGAGCCCTCCGCGCGAGGCGGGGGGCTCCCGTCGTCCGGTGCGGTCAGGCGGGGGCGCTCGTCAGCGCCCGGCCCAGGTCGCTCCCCAGGGCCGAGCCGAAGGCGCTGATGCGGCCGCAGTGCTCCATGTGCCACACCGGTGCACGGTTGACCAGGTTCCCGGCCAGCAGGGGGCCCATGACGTAGAGGCCCGGGGCGGCGGCCAGGGTCGGGTCCACGGCGATGCCCGCTCCCGACGGTGTGGGCCGGCAGACACCATCCCGGACGAGCTGGGCGAGCAGCGGCTGCCCCCCGGTCACGAGGTCCTGCCCCGGGCCGCCGCAGTTGATGACGGCATCGGCGGGCGTCTCCAGCCGGTCGAGGACCCCGTCGCGTCGGAACCGCACGTGGACGCCGTCCGCATCGAGGTCGACGACGTCCACGAAGGACCCCGCGACGAGCCCGAGCCGCCCCTCCGCGCGCAGCTGCTCGACCACTTCGCAGTACTCCCACCCCGCGCGCCGCTGGTGCCGGCCGAGCTCGACCCCCCAACGTCCGGCGAACTCACGGGCCTGCTCCTCCGGGAGGCGGCGGATGAGCGCGCCGACGCCCTCGGAGATGGGCCGGAGGGTGTCCGTCACCGTCAGGCCGGACGCCCGGCCGTGCGCGATGTCGGCGAGGGCGGCTTCGTAGACCGAGACCGCGTCGACCGCGTCCACCCGCTGGAGGGCCTCGAGGTGCTCGGCCCGGAACGGGGCGGCGACGTGGACGTCGTCGATCCGTTCCGGGAGCTCCCCGCGGGGGGAGAGGACCGTGTACACGGCCTCCCTCATCCGCGGGACGGCGAGGTCGTTGACCTGGTACAGCATGTCCATCGTGCCGGCGTTGCCGCCGATCAGCACGACGTGGGGCGGCCGACCGCCCGGGCGCCGCTCCACCGCCTCGCGGATGCGCTCGACGGCCGTGCCCATCTCGTCGAAGGGGTCGTCGACCAGGGCGGTCCCCGGCCGTCCGGCTGCCCCGAGCCGGGGGAGCACGGGCGGCGAGCCGGTCGCGAGGACCACCCGCCGGGCCCGCAGCGTGCGATCGCGGCAGCCCACGGCGTAGACCTGGTCCGCCGCCTCGATCGAGAGCACCTCGTCCCGGCACACCTCGATGACCGCGACCCCCGCGGCCGCGGCTCGGGAGATCGCCTCGCCGGTGCGCCGCCTCAGGTACTCACCGAAGGTGTACCGGGGCAGGTAGAGGGACTCGAACTCGTCCCGCTCGACGTCCGAGCGGTGCCGGGACCACCACCGGCGGGACAAGGGCCCGCCGTGCGCCACGAACTCGTCGAAGACCCACTCCTTGTTGGCGGAGAGCCACTGCACGAACAGGGCTCGCTCGGGGTCCGGGAGGAAGTCGCGCAGGGGTGTGATGAGCAGCGAGGTCCGTGCGGCGCGCCGGCCGTAGGGCACCCCGGTGAAGGGGTCGGGAGCGCGCTCCACCACGCCGATGCGGACCGGGGCCCGCCGAGGGCCGGCGCGGAGGGTGTCGAGCAGGGACAGCAGGACGTACGAGGTCGAGGCGCCGGCCCCGACGAAGAGCAGGTCGTGGTCGGCCGGTGCCGCGGTCGCCGACGGCTCACGGCCCGGCAGGACCGCGGTGGTCAACGGGTCACCGCCCGGCGCCGTCCCCGGTGGCCGGAGCCCACCAGCGTCCGGTCGGGCAGCGGTTCCCCGCTCCGGTCCGGGAGGACCCGTGCCGGGTTGCCGACCGCCGTGCAGCGGTCGGGTACGTCGCTCACCACCACCGCGCCCGCTCCGATGCGGCACCACCGCCCCACCCTGACCTTCGGGATCAGGACGGCGCCCGCTCCGATGTGCGTCCCCTCGCCCACGCTGACGTGCCCGCAGAGCGTGGCGTGCGGGCTGACGTGCGCGTAGTCCCCGACGACGCAGTCGTGGTCGATGCTGGCCGCGGTGTTGACGAGGACGTGGCGGCCCACCGAGGCGTTCGGCTGGAGCACCGCGCCGTGCAGCACGACCGTGCCCTCGCCGATCCGCGCCGAGGACGCCACGATCGCCGACGGGTGGACGGCCTGCCCGAACCGGGCGTCGAGCATGCCGGCCAGCTCCGCCCGTTCGCCGTTGATGCCCACGGCCAGGACGACGGGGACCTCGATCGGCGGGAACTCGTCGACCCCCACGCGCCGGATCCCCGGCACGACGTCCGTGCTGGCCGGGTGTTGGACCTCCGGGCGGTCGTTGTACTGGCGCCGTACCCGGATCCCCTGTGCGCGGAGCACGTCGATGACGACCTGGGCGTGCCCGCCGGCCCCGTAGACGTCGTACACCGGCCCCTGGCCGAAGGTCATCGTCGCTTCCTCCTGGTCGCTCGGCGGCAGGTCCGGCCGGCGCGCCGTCGCGACCGTCCCCGGCCGGACGTGCCGGGGCAGCCTATGCGGTCGGCGGCCGGTGGATGACCCCCGTGACGTCGGCGTCCGGGCCCGGCAGGCGACACCCCGGCGGGACACGATCGGCAGTGACCCACCGGCATCAGGACCTCACGCAAGGTTGCTGTGCGCACCGTGGACCGGGAGGGCGGGAGTCGACCCGGCGACGCGACGACGGTCGACCCGGGGCGGACCCCAGCTCCGGGCAGCCACCGGCACGGAGGGCTCAGGTGGTGCGCGGGGTGCGGCGGTACCGCGCCACCGAGCCGGCGTGGAGCCCCCGAGGGTCCGGGCTCCCGGTCGTGGGGGACGCCCGGTCGACGGAGGAGCCGTGGGGATCGCCCACCCCGCGGTCGGGGTCGGCCGTGTACCCCCCGCGTCTCCTGTGTGCGGCGCGCTTCCCCGGCACCCGGTTGACCACCACGCCGAGGACCTGCGCCCCGACCGCGGCGAGGGTCGTCGCCGCCTCGGCCAGCTCGTCCCTCGTCGTCCTCCCGTACCTGGTGATCACCAGGCACCCGTCGGACGAGGCGCTCAGGGCGGCTGCGTCGACGACCGGCAGCAGGGCGGGGGCGTCGATGAGGACGTGGTCGTAGTACTCGCGCATGGCGTCGAGCAGGTCCCGCGTCCCCGCCGATGCAAGGGCGGCGCCGGGCGCCTCGGGCATGGAGCCGGCGAGGAGGACGTGGAACCGGTCCTCGAGCACGCGGGTGGCGTCCGACACCTCGGCCCGGCCGGCGAGCACGTCGCTCAGCCCGGGCCCGCCGTCCTCGATCCCCAGGTACCGGGCGAGGCGGGGCCGCCACAGGTTGCCGTCGACGAGCAGGACGCTCCGGCCGGATCGGGCGAGCGAGCCGGCGAGGGCCGCGGCGACCGTCGACTTGCCCTCGCCCGGGACCGCGCTGCTGACGACGACGACCTTCGCGACGGCGGTGCTCCCGTGCTGCAGGCCCAGCCCGACCGTCTGCACGGCGGTCGCCGTCGGCGACGACGGGTCCAGGCGGTCGACCAGCGGGCTCCGGGACAGCTGCCTGTCCTCGGGCAGGCGGAAGACGGGCGATGCGCCCGTCGCGTCCCGGGCGTCGCGCGTGCTCCTGACGTGCGGGTCGAGCCGGTCGCGCAGGAGTGCCAGGCCCAGACCGGCCAGGAAGCCGAGCGCGGTGCCCAGCGCCAGGTTGCGGGGGACGTCGGGACTGACCGGCGCGGGTTCGTACGTCGCGGGCTCGACGGTCCGGACCTCCACCAGGGGCGCCTGCGCGTCGTCGGGGGTCTCGAGCTCGGCCACCGTCTCCGTGAACTGCCGGCCGAGCGACGTGGCGATCGCCTGGGCGCGCGCGGCGGAGGTGTCGGTGACCGTGACGGAGAGGATGTCCGTGTTCGGCAACGGGGTCGCCGTCACCGTGCCGGCGACCTGCTCGGCCGTCAGGGACGGGCTCCCCAGGTCCTCGACGACCTGCTGGGCCAGCTGCGAGGTGGTCAGCAGCTCGGCGTAGGAGTCGATCCGCTCCCGGGTGAAGAGGGAGCCCTGATAGGCCGAGGGTGCATCCGGCGGCCCCGCGACGGAGACGAGCAGCCGCGTGGAGGACTCGTAGGTCGGCTCCGCGGCGGCGCTGAGCGCGCCTGCCACGGCCAGGCCGGCCACGGTCCCGCCGAGCACCGCCCACCACCTGGTACGGATGGCCCTGAGTACGTCGTTCAGCCGTAACACCCCGTTCCGTCGACGGCCCTCCACCTGTGGCGGCCGCAGAGATCTCCGACCAGTTCACAGGGGACAGAGATCCACGGCACAGTAGTACTGGCCGGCCTCCGCTCCACCCGTTCGCGTGACCGGAGGTGCCGCTCGGCAGGCCGCAGTCTCCCCGCCGCGGCAGACCTGCAGGTCCGCGCCCGTGTGCGGGCCTCGACCGGAAGGCGGCCCCGTCGGGGCGCGAGCGGCCTGTCGCTCCCGCATGTCAGGTTCTCGTAGCTCACCGTGGTCGTCAGCGGCCTGGGGAGGCGGTGCCGCACCGCGGGTGCGCCTCTCGTCGGCGCATCGCGCACCGGATGCGGCGGCCCGGACGGGTAGCGTGCGGCTGCCTCCGCCCCGGCCCGCGGGCCGGAGGCTCCAGTGGGCCCGAGGGAGGGCCCGCCCGGCAGGTGGGGACCCCGTGGACCTCGGTGACGTGCTCCAGGATGTCCGGCGTGTGTGGTGGGCACTGCCCGGCGGCATCCTGCTCGGGCTCGCCGTCGCCGCGGCGGTCGTCTCCTCCGCCACCCCCGTGTACGCCTCCTCGGCCCAGTTGTTCGTCTCGATGCGCGGGTGGCCCGACACCGACGCCGCCTACCAGGCGGACCTGTACTCGCAGCGGCGCGCCGCGTCCTACGCCCAGGCGATCGAGAGCGAGCAACTGGCTGCCGAGGTGGCCGAGGAGCTGGGCCTGGACACCCCGGCGTCCGAGCTCGCCGCACGGGTGACAGCGGTCGTCCCGCGCGACACGGCCATCGTCACCGTCACCGTGACCGACTCGTCCGCGCCGCGCGCACGCGACGTCGCCGACGCGCTGTCGCGCGCGTTCACCCGGTGGGTCGCCGAGGTCGAGGCGTCGGCGGAGCAGGACGGGCCGGTGGCCGGGGTCACGACGATCCAGGCGGCAACGCTGGACCCCGCACCGGTGAGCCCGGACACCGCGCGCGACCTGGGGCTGGGGGGAGCGCTCGGGTTCCTGCTCGGCCTGGCCGTCGCGGTGTGGCACGGGCGGGCCGGTCGCGCCGTCGACGACCCCGACGACGTCCTCGGCCGCACGGGCCACCCCGTGGTCGGGGTCATCCCCGACGCGCCGCCGCTGGTGGTGAGCCGGCTGCCCGGTCGGGACGACGAGGCCTCTCCGGCGGCCGAGGCGCTGCGGGTGCTGTGCGCCAACCTGCACCTCCTCGCGGGCGGCCGGGCCCCGGGTGTCATCGTGGTGACCGACGCCGCCCCGGGAGCCGGGGCGTCGCCCCTGGCCTTCCACCTCGGCCGGACCCTGGCGGCCACGGGCGCCCGGGTGACGCTGGTCGACGCCGATACCGACTCCCCGCACCTGACGCGCGCCCTGGGCCTGGAGGACGCCGAGGGGCTCGAGGACCTCCTCTCCGGCGCCGTGACCTCCGTCGAGGCGGTCCGGCGACCCCTGGAGGGCGGGCTGTCCTTCGTGCCCGTCGGAGGGCAGCAGGCGACCGCGGACGGCCGGCCGCGGTCGCCCGACCTGCGCACGGTGCTGGAGGGCCTCCGAGCGCGGCAGGACCACGTCGTCATCGACACGCCCCCCCTCACGGGCTCCGCGGACGCCCGCGTCCTCGTCGCATCGGCCGACGTCGGTCTGGTCACGGCCCGGTTCGGGAGGACCGGCCACGATCGGCTGACCGATGCCGTGGAGGCGCTGTCCCGCGGGGCGGCGACGCCGTGCGGTGTGGTGCTCACCCGGGTCCCGCGAGCGGTCACCACGAGGCTCGCCGGCAGCCACCGCTACGAGGCGGACGCCGATCGCGGAGGGGTCGTCGCTGTCGGCTGGCCCCGCGTCGGCCCCCGGACCTAGGGGGTTCGGTGTCCGACACCTACGCATCCGTCCTGGCGGTGGCCCTGACGACGTGGACGCTGGTCGCGGCGCACGTGGACCGGCGCCTCGTCCTCGCCGTGCTGCCCCACAACCTGGCCTGGGCCGCCGCACTCGCGGTCGTGGGCTCCGGCGTCATGAACTACGACCCCCTGTCCCCCTTCGCCTGGGCTGTCATCACCGGCGCCGTCGTGGCCTACAACATGGGCGTGGTCCTGAGCCGCGGGAGGACCGAGCGCGCGGAGGTCGGCGGCGGGGGAGCGGGCCCGCTGACGTCGCTGCGGGTGTACGTGCTCCTCCTGCTCGGCTTCGCCGCGGGGTTGGGCGTCTACCTGTGGACCATCGGCGCCAACTACGGTCTCGGCGAGCTGATCACCGATCCGTCCTCGATCCGCGCGATCTCGGAGGACGGGCCGGGCTACCTGGAGAGGTTCCCCCTCTACGGCAAGGTGCTGTTCTACCTCGGCCCTCTCTGCTTCGCGCTCACGGTGGTCCCCGACCTCGTCCGTGGGCTGCGGGGCAAGCCCGTGGCCCTGCGTGTCGCCGTCGCGGCCGTCATCCTGCTCGCCCAGGCGGCCACGCTGCAGCGGACCCACATCTTCGTCTCGGTGGTCATGGTCGTCGGGATCGTCCTGCTGCGTGCCGGCTCCGTGACCGGGCGCCGGAGACGTCCCGACCCCAAGCGGCTCGCGGGACTGCTCGCGCTCGGGGTGGTCAGCGTCATCGCGTTCCAGGGGATCGCCCTGGCCCTGGGCAAGACGGGGACCGAGGACCCCTCCGTGACCTACTCGGTCGACCCGGCCCTGCGGGACAGCTCCCTGGCCGGGGTGCTGCACTACGCCGCCTCGGGGATCCCGGCCTTCAGCAAGCTCGTCGAGAGCCGGGACGAGCGCTGGCCCGACCCCAACGACCTGGGCAACGCCTACGGGGACTACAACCCGCAGACCTGGGGCTCCGCCACGTTCTCCGCACCCCTCAAGGTGGTCCCGGGCGTCGAGCGCTGGGAGGAGATCGCCCCCTTCACCGCGGTCCCGACCAAGACGAACGTCTACACCTGGCTCGAGCCCTGGTACCGGGACCTCCGGGCGCCGGGTGCGATCCTGGGCGCCCTCGTGGTCGGCATGCTGGTCGGGAGCGCGGCCCGGCTCGCGGGGCGATCGCCGCGGGCGCTGGTCCTCGGCGGGACCCTGCTCGGGTTCACCGGGCTGGCGACCTTCGTCAACCGGTACACCGCCGTGATGAGCATCGTCCTCTACCTGGTCATCTGGTGGGCGGGGAGGACCCGGCCGGGCGTGGCCACCGCGCAGCCCCCGGCGACGGGCGCCGACCGGACCAGCGCCGGGCCGCGGACGGCGTGACGGCCGGAACGGGTCGGGGCCTCCCGTAGGCTTGCAGGCACTCACGTGTCGAGAGGGCGGTCTCACGGGATGGTCGATTGGGCGGCGGCGGCCGTCGGTGGCGGTGAGAACGGCGGTGGGCGAAGCCTCGGTCCGACCCCGCCGGTCACGAGCGCATCCCCGCACACGACGTCCGGTGAGGCGCTGCGCGGGCTGGGCGGCAGTGTCCGTCGGCGATGACGGGTCGGACCCCCAGCCGACACCGGGAGCGGGCAGGCGCACGCGGCGGCGGTTCCTGCAAGGTCTCACCGCGACTGCGGCTGCCGGGGCCACCGGAGTGGTCGGGTGGAGGGTGGTCGCCGCGGAAGGCGGTGACGGGTCGCCGCCCGCGCCCTCGACCAGCCGGCCGCCGACACCCACGGTGACGCCCCCTCCCTCGGTCATGGCAGATGTCCGGCAGCACGGCGCGGTCGGGGACGGGAGCACGGACGACACCGCCGCCTTCGAGGCCGCGCTGCAGTCCTCCACGCACGTGCACGTGCCCCCCGGTACCTACGTCCTGCGCCGCACCCTCGTGGTCCCTCCCATGGCGCGGCTCGTCGGCGGCGGTAAGTACAACACCCAGCTGCTGCACGCCCATGACGGTGACTTCGCCCGGCTGACGGCGCGTTCCTCGCTGTCCGACCTGTCCATCGAGGGCCAGGGAGGGCAGTTCGGTGGCCGCGGGCTGGTGATCCCCGAGAACGACGGCCAGCAGTCACTCCAGTCCGTGGCGGTCGTCGGGTTCGACGGCTACTGCATCGACTTCGAGACACCGGACGCGGGTTCCCAGTTCCGTGCCGCCCAGCTCGACGTCGCTCGGGTCGATGCGGGGACCGGTACGGATCGCTACGCCGTCCACGTCGCCCCTGATCGGCAGCTGGCCTCCGTGCCCCGGTCGTTCGTCCAGGTGGAGACGCAGGGACAGTGCGCCATCGACTTCGGTGGGTGCAACGACTTCTACGTGGTCGCCTCGACGCTCGGCGACCTGAGGTTCACCACGGAGTCCCGCGGCGTCAACATCAGCGCCAGCCGGCTGCTCAACCAGGAGGAGCTCACCATCGCCGGGCACGGGATCACGATCGTCGGCTGCGACATCGCGGCGCAGATCACCCTGGCGCCCGGAGCGGACCACATCGTGATCGCACCCAACGCCTTCAACAGGCTCCCGGTGATCGACCGGTCCGGGAACGACCGCCACCAGTTGCCGCCCCGGTACCACAGCTGACCCGGATCGCCGGCTGATCGGCATCGCGCGCGACGACCAGCCTCCATCGCGTGTCACGAGCAGGCCGTGGCCCGCGGTGCCTCCGGGCACCGCCCGGCGCTGGTCACCCGTTCGGGTGGCGGCTGTGGCGCCCGCCACGGCCTCCCGCTGCCGGCTACGCGCGCCCGGTCACGGAGCGTAGGAGACGCCACGGCGTGTCCGGATGGGTCCCCCTGATCGGTTGATCACCCCCACCTTCTCCCGGAAGGTCTTCGTGGGGTGAAGGCGGGTCCGATGCCCGTCCACCCACCCACATCGCCGCCCGAGCGGATGTGGGACGGGGGTCGGTCGTGTCGGTCGGCGGAGTGCGCGGGACAGCCGGGGCTGTCGCGCGCCCACGCCTGCCCGAGAGCGCCCGCCGGGTCCTGCTCACCGGCGCCCTGCTCCTCGGCATCTGGGTGCTCGCCGTCGCCCTCGCCGGGCAGGCGCGGGCCCACGAGACGTCCGAGCCCTGGGCCGAGGCGGCCACCGCGGAGCACCGGGAGCACGGGGAGGGCGGCCACCACGATCCCGTCGAGGAGGACCCCCCCGCGCCGGCCGAGCCCTCCGCCGCCGAGGAGCCGGTCCCCGCGAAGGCGGAGGAGCCGCCGGTCGAGCCCGCGGTCGCCGACGAGCCCGAGGCGGACGGGCCGGCAGTCGAGACCCCGGTCGCCGAGGAGCCCGCGGTCGAGGCCCCGGCCGCCGAGGAGCCGGCCGCGGACGAGCCGGTGACCGACGAGCCCGCCACCGGGGAACCCGCCACGGGTGGACCCGCCGCCGAGGAACCCGCCACGGAGGAGCCGGTGGTCGAGGAGCCGGCCGACCCGGCGACCACCCCGGTCACCGGCGACCCGCCCACGAGCCCCACCACGCCCGACCCGGCCACCACCCCGGCGACCCCGGCCACCCCCGGGCCCGGCGCCGCCGCGCCCACGGCCCCGGGAACGCCGAAGCCGACGACGCCGGCCCCCACGACGGCCCCCGCGACGCCGCAGCCGGCGACCCCCGAGCCGACCGTCCCGACGCCGGCCACCCCACCGGCGGCCACTGCCGAGGAGCCGGACACCCCAGCCGAGACCCCTGCCGACGAGGTCGCCGAGGAGGGCGCCCCGGGCCCCGCGGCCGCCGAGGGCACCGCCGCGGAGGCCGGCATCGAGGTGGCCGGCCCCAAGCCGGACACCTGCACGCCGACGCCGCGGGACGCTCCCGCGACCCCCACCGCGACCGCCCCCGACGTCGACGCGGCACCCGGCCCCGCACCCGAGGACGCCCGGCCCCGCGCCGGGTCGGCCCGCTCGTCCACCTCTCCTGACACCGGCTCCGCCGCCGTGGCCCCGGCCCGCGCCACGCCCGCCGCACCGGTGACGCCCGTGATGGCCCCGGCCGACCCGCAGGCGCCCGTCCTGCTCGCCGTCGACGCGGGCCCGCCGGTCGGCCCGCCCGTGCCGCCGCCGGCCCCCCCGCCGCCGCCCGCCGCTCCCGTCGCGCCGTGCACGGCCACCCCGGGTGGCACCGTGCTGACGGGTGCGGGCTCGCACGACCCCTCCGGTCAGCTCGCCGCCGTCCTCGGCAGCGAGGTGACCGCTCCCGAGGCGCCCGCCGCCGGGTCTATCCGGGCCGGCGCTGCCGCCGTTCCCGCGGACCCCGCCGACGAGCCGGGCTGCTCTCCCGACTGACCAGGTAGCCCACCGGCTGAACGCTGCCCGCGCCCGGTGCGTAGGTCCCGTCGTCAGCCGGTCCCCGGCACGCCCAGAGCGCGCGCCGACGCCCTCCGGCGTCCGAACCAGTTCCGCGGGTCTGCCCGCGCACCCAGCTCGCGCGGGTCCACCCGCATCGGAGACAGCACGAAGGCAGAGGAATGACCGACCACTCGTACCGCGACGCCCGGCCGCCCGCCGAGGTCGTCCTCCACCCCAGCGTCTTCCCCGCCGCTGCCCGCGCCGTCCCGCCCCGGGTCAGCGTCGTGATCCCGACCTACAACGAGGCCAAGAACCTCCCGCACGTCTTCGCCGCCATTCCCGCGGACGTGCACGAGGTGATCGTCGTCGACGGGCACAGCGTCGACGGCACCATCGAGGTCGCGCGCTCGCTGCGCCCCGACGTCCGCGTCGTGCTGCAGAACCGGCACGGCAAGGGCAACGCCATGGCCTGCGGCTTCGCCGCGGTCACCGGCGACGTCGTCGTCATGCTCGACGCCGACGGGTCGGCCGACCCGGCGGAGATCGAGCGGTTCGTCGCGGCGCTGGTCGCCGGTGCCGACTTCGCCAAGGGCAGCCGGTTCGCCCCCGGCGGCGGCAGCACCGACATCACGGCCCTGCGCCAGTGGGGCAACCGCTGGCTCAACCGGATCGCCAACGCCCTGTTCGGGACGTCGTACACCGACCTCTGCTACGGGTACAACGCCTTCTGGGTGCACTGCCTCCCGGCGCTCGAGCTCGACCCCGGCACCCGCACCCACGGCGGCAAGCTGTGGGGCGACGGGTTCGAGATCGAGACGATCATCAACACCCGCATGGCCAAGGCCGGGATGCGCATCACCGAGGTCCCGAGCTTCGAGTTCCCCCGCGTGCACGGCATCAGCAACCTGAACACCTGGCGGGACGGCTTCCGGGTGCTGCGCGCGCTCGTCGTCGAGCGGTGCAACGCCAAGGGCCGCCGCGTCCCGGTGACCCCGGTGCAGCTCCCGGTCGCCCGGCAGCCGGGGGACGAGGTGGCCGCACCGGCCGAGGCGGCCGCGGAGCGGGCCGGCCGGACGGCGTGACCTCCTGCTCCGCCCCGGCACGGGGGCGGGGCGGAGCAGGGGTCGCGCCTGCCACCACCTGCGCAGGCGCAGGTGGTGGCAGGATGGGGGCATGGTGGCGTCGTCCGGCCCGAGCCGGCGTCCGGCGCACCTCCGGGTCGTGGGGGAGCTGCCCCCGACCCAGGGCGAGACGACGCCACCGTGCCGCCGGTGCGGGCACTGCCGCACGGCGCACCAGCACCACCGCGCGGGTGCTGACTGCGCGTTCTGCACCTGCGAGCGCTATCGCCGGGTTCCCGCCCGGGCCCTCCTGGCGGCGCGGGCGCTGACCACCGTGACGGGTGGGACGGCTGCGGCACCTCACTCTTACGGACGCTGAGTAACTGGTCGGGTGCATAGCGAAGCCGTACGCTGAGCTGTCGCCAGGCCCACCCGGGCAGGCCCGCAGCCCAGGAGGTCCCATGGAGCCCGCCCGCCGAGCCGTGATCACGGGCAACACCGCGCTCGCGCAGCCGGCGCCCGCCCCGGCGCTCGTCCCGCAGGCCCGCGGGGCCGCCTGCAGCGACTGCGGCCACGGCCGGCAGGCCCACCAGCACTACCGCCGGGGGACCGACTGCGCCCACTGCGCGTGCGGCCGGTACCGGCGCTCGCTGCTCGCGCGGCTCCTCGGGAGCCGCTGACCTGCCCGACCACACGTCCGTCCCCGACGCCCGCCCGGCCCCAGGCCCGGCGGGCGTCGACGTTCCGTCACGGTGTCATCACCGGACGCGTGCGGTCTTCCGGGGCCGCGGGCCACGCGTGGGACGGGCGGGGCGGGTGGTGCAGCGGTGACCAGCGAGTTGCGCGGGGAGCGCGCGACACGTGGGACGGCGGCCGGCCGCCCGTCGTCCACGCCCGGATCCTCCCTCGTCCCGGCCCTGACCTGCACGTATCGACCCGGTCCCGGCGCAGGACCAGCTCTGCACGAATGTCAAGCGTGGAATTCGGCAACTCCCTGCATGGCGTAGTCGACCCTTCACGCACAGCTACAGTCCCCGGTCATGCAGCACGGGACGCGCAGGTACCGCCATGGACGGCGGACGTTCGTGGGGACGTCGATCCTCGCCCTGGTCATCGCCGGGGGTGGCGTGGTCGGCGGGCTGACCGCCGAGCCCGCCGCCGAGACCGCCGAGGAGACGGCGCTGGCCCAGGCCGGCTGGGCCCGGCAGTGGACCTCCGGCCGCTGGGACCGGGACGGGTTGCGCTCCGAGCGGCAGGTCCGCTCGGATGTGAGCGGCTGGCGCTCGTCCAGCCGGGAGGGTGACGCCGCCGAACCACCGTCGCCGACAGCGGGGGAGCAGCCCGTGCACGAGTCCACGACCGCCCGGTCAGCGGGTGCCGCCGCGCGGTCCACGTCCCCCGACCAAGCAGCCCCAGCGACTGCCGAGGCCGCCGCCCCCACTCCGTCGGCGACCGGGGGTAGCACCACACCCGGTGCGAGCGCGGCCGGGTTTGCCTCCGTCGAGGAGTTCGCCACCCCTGTGCCCGCCGGGACCTGGCCGTCGAACGGGCAAGGCCCTTCCGCGTACCCGGACTACATGTCCTACCCGGACGGGACCTCGGAAAAGTACTACCCCTCGGAGGTGCTCTCCGTCCACGACGGGGTGCTGGACTGGCACGTGCACGACGGCAAGGCCGCTGCGGTGCTCCCGTTCGGCTACGAGGGCTTCACGTACGGGACGTACACGGTGCGCATGCGGACCGACAACTTTCCCGGCTACCACATCGCCTTCCTCCTGTGGCCCAACACCGACCAGTGGACGCACGAGTTGGACGGGCCGGAGGGCGAGACCGGCTCGAGCCACCCCTACCCGGCGGTGCTGCAGTCGACCGACCCCGTCCGGTTCGCACCAGCGCAGACCACACCGGTGCCGCACAGCTGGAACGACCCCGGCTTCCACAACTACACCTGGCAGTGGGGTCCGGACTTCGTCGCCTTCTACCAGGACGGCACCCTCGTGACGCGAGTGACCGGCAACGTGCCGCAGCAGGGCATGCACCCGGTGCTCCAGGTGGAGTTCTCGAACACCCTCTCCGAGGGGCAGAAGCCGGACCGCTCCGTGTCCGGGCACGTGCTGGTCAACCAAATCATTTACGACCCCCCTGACACAAACCCAGACCCCATCGATTGACCACACCGTCCCCCGGCCCCCCCCGGACCCGGCGGGGCCCGCGTCGCGCGGCGGCTCCAGGTGCAGCGCCGTGTGGTGGATCGCTCACCCGGTCGAGCGTGGGCGAGCGCTCGGCCCCGGAATGTGGCAGCGTGGTGAGGGACGATGGGGGCATGAGCCACCCGTCGCATCAGCCCGGTGATCCGCCCAGCCGTGGGGCGGAGACGTCCGGTGCCGCGTCCGACGAGGCAGGCCGGACCGGGTCGACCCTCATGCTCGACCGCGGTGACGGCGGCAGGGTTCGTGGCCGCACCCGTGCCGACCGGTCACCGCTCGCACCGGTCGATGAGGCCCTGGCATGGACCGCCCTCGGTGTGTCGGCCCTCGCCCTCGTCGTGCTGGCCGGGCTGCCGGTGCCGGCCGGGGTCAGCGGCCTGGTGTTCGTCGCATTCTGGCTGGCCGGTCCCGGCGCGGCGATAGCGGTCCACCTGCGGCTCCGGGCCTCGACCAAGGTGAGCCAGGCGCCCGTGCTCGGGCTCGCCCTCCTGATCGGCCTGTCCCTCGTCGGGGCCTGGTCCGAGGCCTGGGCCCCCTGGCTCAGTGCCGTCCTCGTGGCCGTCGCCACGGTTGCGCTGGCCGCCGTGCCGCTCCTCCGGCACCCATCCCGGGGGTGGTCGAGGGCGTACGGGAGCGGTGTCAGGACGTCGTCGCTCATCGGCGCCGTGGTCCTGGTCGCCAGCCTGATCCTCTGGCTGCTGTCCCTGCCCGGCATCCGGACCGCCGAACCGTCCGTCTTCGGCCTGCTCGCGACGGCACCGCCGCAGTTCCTGGTCTCCCTCGTCGGCGTGCTCGCCGTCGGCCTCGCCGCGCTGCGCTGGAATCGCCCCGTGCTCGCCGGCGGCGCGGTCGCCGCTCTGATCGTCGTGCTCCGCACCACCGCCTCGGCCGGGGTGGAGGCGCCCGGACCTACCTGGGCCTACAAGCACATCGGCGTGGTCGACCAGTTGCTCACCGACCACCACGTCCTCCCGGGTCCGGACATCTACATGAACTGGCCGGGCATGTTCTCGGCCGCTGCCTACTTCAGCGACATGTCCGGGGTAGGGGTGCTGGCCCTCGCCCAGTGGATCACGCCGTTGATCCACCTCGTGCTCGCTCTGCAGGTCGTCGCCCTGGCGCGGGTGTTCGGCGCCGGCCACACCGGCGCAGCCGGCGCCGCGCTGCTCGTGGTGCTTCTCAACTGGGTCGGGCAGGACTACTTCGCCCCCCAGGCGATCGCGCTGTGCCTGGCAGCTGGGGTGCTCGTCACGCTCGCGCAGTCCCGGACCAGCCCGACCGCTGCCCTGCTGGCGATCCTCGTGTTCGGGGCGCTCGTGCCCACGCACCAGCTCACGCCGTTCTGGGTGCTCGGCCTCGCGATCGTGGTGGCCGTGTTCCGCCGTGCGCCGTTCTGGCTCCCGCTCATCATGCTCGCTGTCCTGGTGGCCTACGTCCTCCCGCGGCTGGAGGTCGTGGAGGCCTACGGGCTCTTCAGCGGCTTCGACCCGGTGGGCAACGCTACGAACAACGTCCCAGGCGTTTCCGCGCTCGGCAGCGATGTGGGCAGCCTGGTCGCCCGGGCGACCGTCGTCGTGATGTGGCTGTCCACCCTCGCCGTCCTCGCCGTCCGACTGCACCGGGGCGGCTGGCGCCGCGCCTGGCGCAACACCGACGTGCTTGTCCCGGCGGCCTTCGCCTTCTCACCGATCGCGCTGCTGGGAGGCCAGAACTACGGCGGCGAGGCGATCAACCGGGTCATCCTCTACTCGTGCCTCGGGTGCGCCGTGGTCCTCGGCCCGGCGCTGGTATCCCTCCTCCAGCGGCGCGTCCTGCCCTACGCGGCCGCGGTGCTGTGGACGGCGGTGATCGCCGGGCTCGCTGCGCAGGCCTCGTTCAACCAGTGGTTCATGAACGTCGTGCGCTCCGAGGACATCTCCGCAGCGCGCTTCCTCGCGGAGGAGCACCCGGACGCCAACGTCATCCCGGTGGTGTTCACCTGGCCGGGACGGGCATGGCTGGACTACGAGCGCTACTTCCTCGCTGAGCCAGACAAGGACGGCACCCTCGACGGCATCGTCTCCGACGCGGTGCTGGCGGAGGGGACGATACAGCCCAACGGCTTCGACATCAGCGTCGACCAGTTGGAGGACCTCGTGTGGACCCGGCCCGAGGACCCCGCCTACGTGGTTTTCAGCGCCAGCATGCGAGCGCGCGACGCCTACTACTCGACGTACGAGGAGGGGACCTACGAGGATCTCCTGGACGGGCTGTCCACGGATCCCGACTGGCGGCTCGTCCGGCAGTCGGGTGACCTGTACGTCTTCCAGTTCGTCGCGCCCGGATTCCCCGTGCAGTGACAACCCCCGGCCCCGGTCCGACGCAGCGCTGGACCGGGGCCGGTGGTCAGGCCATCTCGTAGACGGTCACCCAGTCGATCTCGACGTGCCCCTCCTCGTCGGCGGGCGGCGGCCCGTGGTCGGTCTCCGTCTGCAGCACCCAGTGCATCGGGGTGGAGGGGCTGCTCGTCGAGCGCCCCACCTGTTCGCCGTCCAGGAAGAACGTGACGGCCTCCGGCGTCCACTCGATGGTGGCGACGTGCCACTCGTCGAACGTGGCCAACCCCTCGGTCTTCAGGTCGAAGACGCCTGGCGACCCGACCTCCAGGTTCGCGGCGTACATCTCCGCCGACAGCGGGCCCTCCGGGAAGTCGATCTCCCCCTCGGCCCAGTCGTTCGAGTCCGGCCAGAGCAGCCAGGCGGTCTTGTAGCCGTGCACCGGGTCGGCGCGGAAGCGGACCTCGAACCGGCCGTAGAGCTGACCACCCCACCGACCGTGCACGAGCGGGATGGGAGCGGCGACCAGCGGCACGCCGTCCTCGGTACGCAGGTGCAGGTCCAGCACCCCGTCGGTCACGGCCGCTACGTCCGAGGTGGCATAGGTACCGGCCCCCGACGTGTCGGCGAAGCCGTCATAGCCGGTCCACCGGCCCTCGTAGGCGGGGCCCGGGAAGGTGCCGCGGGGAGTCTCCTGCAGGAAGTCCTCGACGAACACCTGCCGCCAGCCGGGCAGGTCCCCCACCGGCATTTCGACGTCCTCGGGGTGTAGGGCAGCGACCACCGATGGCGCCGGCTCCTCCGATGGCCACAACGTCGCGGTCACCACGACGGCTGCGACGAGCGAGAGCACGACCGAGACGACGAGCACGGTGCGTCGGCGTCGAGGGCGGCGGGCGGGCGGCTCCGGCGGGGCAGGCGGGGCGACCGTCTCCTCGGACGTCAACAGGGCGTACTCCTCGGGGTCGGCGCCGGACAGCGCGCGGACGACAGGACGGCGCTCGTCCCTCGCGAGCGCCGGGGGCGCAGGCCAGCGCACCTCCGCGCCCCCGCACACCAACGCGCGGGCGGAGCCGGAGGTTCCCGAGGACCGTTCACCCATGGGGACGGTCCACGCTGTTGCGCCGTGTCGGTGCGTGGCCATCGGGTAGCGTCGGCGATGGTCGGTTCGAGGGTCGTCGCCGGGCGCGGCGCGGCCGGGAGCCCTTCACGGATCGAGGTAGGTTCGCGGTGAGTCCTGGGTCGTCGGGGTTCTCCCGGTCCCCGACCCCAGCCGCGGTGAACGGCGCCCACGCGCCCGTCCTGGCCTGCGTGGTGATGGCCCACGCCGACCCGGGTCAGACACGCCGGCTCGTGGCCGCACTGGACCCCTTTCCCGTCTTTCTGCACTGCGACGCCCGCACTGCGCAGGAGACGTACGAGGAGATGACCCGGGACCTCCCGGGGCGGGTGACGCTCCTCGACCGGCGGCCCACGCCCTGGGGGAGCTGGGGTTCGGTGCTGGCCGAGGTGGACGGCTATCGTGCAGCCCTCGACCGGACAGCGGCCACCCACGTCGCCCTCCTCACAGGCAGCGACTACCCCATCGCCTCGTCGGCTGCGATCGCCGAGCAGCTCACTGCCGTCCCCGGGCGCTCGCTGACCGATGCCCGTCCTCTCCCCCTGCCACAGTGGCGACACGGAGGCTTCTGGCGCCTGCGGTACCGCTTCCGCGCCTGGGGCAAGCGGATGCTCGTGTTCCCGGTCCCGAGACGCCTACCCCGCGACGTCACTCCGGCCGGCGGCTCCCAGCTGAAGATCCTGGCCCGACAGGACGCCGAGGCCGTGGTCCAGGCTCTCGACAACCGGCCTGACCTCGCCTGTTTCTGGCGGAGCACGTGGATCCCCGACGAGACGTTCGTCCCCTCGGTCCTGCTCAGCCCCTCCTTGACCTCCGGCTTCGCAGCGCGTCAGCTGCTGGGCACCGCGTGGTTCATCCGCTGGGACGATGCCCCTCGCAAGAGCCCTCCATGGCTCACCACGGCCGACCTGCCAGACCTGCGGCACATCCGCGACACCCGGCCCCAAGGTGTGCCGGTGCTCTTCGCGCGGAAGTTCTCGTCGGAGGCCGATGCGTCGGTCCTCGACACCATCGACCGGACGCTGCGGCGCGACACCTGAGCGAGCCCCTGCACCCGGCAAGGGGGAGGGGCAGCGCCGGAGACTGGCGCGCGGATAGCGTCCGAGAGCCCGCACGGCGGGACCGGGACAGACGGGAGTGAGGGGATGGACGCAGGCCCGCGGACCACTGCAGCGACGACGGCGATCTGGTGCGGGGAGCTCGAGCTCTCCGGCGGCGCGGTCACCGGCGTGCGCCCCTACGCCGGGCAGCCCCGGGCCCGGGTGCTCGCCCGGCTGCACGGCGACCCGGTGGGCTACGTCGAGCTGCCCGCGGCCGGCGCCGGCCCGGACCCCGCCGAGGTGACCCGGCTGGCCACCACCCGGCACGCCGACCGGGTCCGCACGCACCTCGCCGCCGAGGGCGGCACCCATCAGAGCGGGTGGGCCCCCGGCGACCCGCTGCCGGCCCCGGCCGAGGGCTGCCCGGCCCGGTTCGAGTCCGGCACCGAGGTCACCGTCGTGGTCTGCACCCGCGACCGCGGGGAGGCGCTGCGCGACTGCCTGGACCGGCTGGCCGCCCTCACCCACCCGCACCTGGAGATCGTGGTCGTCGACAACGCGCCGTCCGACGACACCACCGCCCGCCTGGTGGGCGAGTTCGCCGCCCGGGACCCGCGTTTCCGGCACGTCCTCGAGCCGCGGCCGGGGCTGTCCCGCGCGCGCAACCGGGGGCTGGCCGAGGCGCGGGGGGCGGTGATCGCCTACACCGACGACGACGTCGCCGTGGACCCCGGCTGGGTGCAGGGTCTGCTGCGCGGCTTCGCCCGCCGGGCCGACGTCGGCTGCGTGACCGGCCTGGTCGCCACCGCCGGCGTCGACACCCCGGAGGAGGCCTACTTCGACGCCCGCGCGGCCTCCTGGTCGACCCGCTGCGAGCCGGAGCTGCACGACCTGGCGGGCAACGCCCGCGACGACGCCCTCTACCCCTACTCGGCCGGCATCTTCGGCACCGGCGCGAACTTCGCCTTCGACACCGCGGCGCTGCGCGCCCTCGGCGGCTTCGACGAGGCCCTCGGCGCCGGCGCGCCCACCCGTGGCGGGGAGGACCTCGACGTCTTCGTGCGGGTTCTGCGGGCCGGGCACGCGCTGGCCTACGAGCCGGCCGCCGTCGTCTGGCACCACCACCGGGCCGACCCGGCCGCGCTGCTCGCGCAGCTCTACGGCTACGGCACCGGCCTGACGGCCTACCTCACCAAGTGCCTGCTGCAGCGCGACGTGCGCCGCGACGTGCTGCGGCGGGTGCCCCGCGGCGCCGCCCGCATCGCCCGCATCCGGCGGACGACGGACGAGCGGCTCGGCGCGGGCGTGTCGGCCCCCCGCGGCGCGCTGGCCAGCGAGCTGCGCGGCTTCGCGGCCGGCCCGGTGCTCTACCTGCGGGCGCGGCGGGCGGTGGCGCGGGCCCGGGCCAGCGCGTAGCTGCCCGCGGTCAGCGAGACGCCCTCCACGATCGCCCACGCCCGGCCGAGGCCGGAGCGGTCACCGCGGGCGGCGTCCCGCAGCCCGAGCAGGACCCCACGCGGCAGGGTCCGCCGCACGTAGACCCGCTCGGTCTCGAGCGCCGACTCCGCACCCGCCAGGCCGCTGACCAGCGCCTTGGAGCGGCCCTCGGCCCGGCAGCGGCGCCGGTAGTAGCGGCGGGTGACCCGGTCGGCGGAGACGCTGTGCCGGCAGGTGGCGCCGGGCTCGAGCAGGATCCGGCCGGCCGCGTGGGCCTTGCGGGCGCGGATGGAGAACTCGGTCTCCTCGCAGCCCGCGGCGTCCTTGCCCAGCCGGCCCATGTCCGGGTCGAAGTCCCCGGCCAGGCCGAAGACGCTGCGGCGGAAGCTCATGTTCGCGCCGATCGGGTTGCGGATCTCGGCCCGCTCGGTCGGCAGCCCGCGGTAGCTGCAGCCGACCACCCAGAGGAACTCGTCGGGGAACCACGCCGGGCGCGCGCCGCGCCAGTCGGGCACCACGTTGCCGCCGACCCCGATGACGTCCCCGTCCCCGTCGGCGTAGGCGGCCAGCGTCCGCTCGACCCACTCCGGCTCGGCCGCGGCGTCGTCGTCCAGGAAGGCGACCACGTCGCCGGTGGCCACCGCGACGCCGGTGTTGCGGGCGCCGGAGAGGCCCCGCGGCCCGGCGTTGGGCACGCACAGCACGCCGGGGAACGCGGCCCGCGCCCGCTCCAGCAGCTCGTCGTTGTGGTCGCTGACCAGCACCACCTGCTCCGGCGGGCGGGTCTGGGCGGCCAGGCTCTCCACCGCGGCGGTGATCTCCGGCCAGCGCTCGAGGGTGTAGGCGCAGACGACCACGGAGACCGAGGTCACCGGGCCCAGGGCGGGTGCGGGGGCGCCGCCGGGAGCGGTCACCGGGGGTGCGGGGTGGGACGGGGACACGTCGAACCAGCCTAGGAGGGGGAGGAGGGCCGGGGGATCATCCGGCCGGGTGGTCCGCGCACGGCGCGGGCGGGCGCTCGCCGGCCGAGCGCCAGGCCCGCCAGCAGGCGGCGGCGGTGGCGACCACCAGCAGGCCCAGGTAGGTCGTCCAGGCGACGCGGAAGGAGTCATCGACCAGCGGCCAGAACAGGGGGACGCCGGGGCCGATCGCGACGTCCCGGGCGATGTGCAGCGCCACCCCCAGGGCCAGCCCGGCGACCACCGTGCGCCGCGCCCGCCAGAGCGCCGCGACGGCCGCCAGCAGCAGCACGGCCACGACCGAGTGCGTCACCGGCCGCCCGCCTCCGCCCCCGGCGGTCACCTCGGCGCCGAGGTAGAGCGGCACGTGGTCGAGGTCGACCACCACCGCACCGACCAGCGCCCAGGTGACCAGCCGGCCCCGGGAGAACCCGGCCGCCGCCAGCAGCAGCCCGGCGGTGAGCAGGTGCGCCGACCAGTCGATCACCGCCTCCGCGGGGACCGACCAGCGACGCGCCGCCAGGGCCGCGTCGAGCAGGCAGATCGCCGCCAGCGCGGCCAGGGAAGCGAGGACGCGGACCGCGGGACGCTGCACGGGGTCCAGTCTCGCCGCCCGCCGGCCGTCGCGGGGGGACGCCGGGGTCAGGCCGACCGGATCTCCACCACGTCGGCCTCGGTGCGGGGCGACGGGGCCATGGCGGCCACGGCGGCCTCCGCGGCCTCGACCGCCTCGGCGGCCGCGGTGATCGTGGCGCGGCTGCGGGCCCGGCCCTTGCCGTTGACCCGCTCGACGGCCAGGGCGCGCAGCACCCGGAACCCGTCGCGCCAGGTGTTGAGGTTGCTCTGGCCGTGGATCCGCTCGAACTCGAAGCTCGGCACCTCGACGATGCGCAGGCGGCCCTTGGCGACGCGGGTGTTGATCAGCGTCTCGATCTCGAACCCGTCACCCCACAGCTTCTGGTCGCCGCGGCCGCCGGTCTCGAGCTCGAGCACCGGCAGGCAGTGGGTCCAGAAGGCGTTGTAGCCGTAGCAGAGGTCGGTGTAGCGGGTGCCGAAGAGGGTGTTGGCCGCCCGGTTGAGCCACCGGTTGCCCCACGCCCGCATCCGGGTGATGTCGGCGCTGCCGCCGCCGTTGGCGAACCGGGTGCCCTTGGCGAAGTCGGCCCCGTCGAGCAGCGCGGCAACGAACCGCGGGATCTCCCGCGGGTCGGCCGAGCCGTCGGCGTCCAGCATGACGAGGACGTCGCCGGTGGCGGCGGCGAAGCCGCAGGCCATGGCGTTGCCCTTGCCGACGCGGGTCTGCATGACGATCTTCACGTCCGGGCGCAGCGACCGCGCCGTGGCGACCGTGTCGTCGACGCTGCGGCCGTCGACGACGATGACCTCGTGCACGTCCTCGGGCATGAGCGCGAAGACATGGGGGAGGTTCTTGGCCTCGTTGTACGTCGGGATGACCACGCTCACGCGGGGTGCCGGCGCCGTCCCGTCAAAGGTGTCGGGAACGTGGCGGGAGCGCATGCAGGGTCCTCTCGTCGGTGCTGGGTGAGGGCCCGGTTTCGCCACTGCTCACCGCCGGGCGACTTGGCGACCAGAGAAAGCCCGACGGGTCATCGCTGCCCGTGTCTGCCTGTGTGTCACGGGGGTGGCGCAGGGACGACGTCGACCCGGCCGGACGGCCAGCGCACATTCCCCCGTGGTGGTGGATCTCGCTGGGCGGGTGACGGCTTTCGTCCCCGCTCCACGACATTGATACCGACTCTCCATACGGCTGACAAATCAACCGGGTGCGTTGTGTGACCGACACCCAGCCCTCTGGTCACCCTGCGCGATCGTGACATCGCCGCAGGGCGACCAAAACGAATGGACGATGCGAACCGGTGCGGAGGATCACACTCATCTCCCCGTCCGGGTGGGGTCGGCTCGTGGAAGAGGGTGCGACCGTGGAGGGGTCAGTAGCCTCCTGGAGGCACCACTCAAGGGGCCGGTCGGTCGGCGCGGGCGGTGCCGGCGCGCGGTTCGCCGCAGGATGAGCGCTCACCCCCCTCGACCGGTGAGGCGCCGGCGATGTGGCTGAAGACCAGGGAGACACGCGTGCACGGTTCCGGAGGCAAGGCCCCCGGTTCCGGGGAGTCGGTGGCCGACGACCCGGTGCTGGCGACCGAGGGTGCCCCGGATGGGGAGGTGAGACCCCCGCGCAGCTCGAGGCTCTTCGGGCGGGACCTGCTCTACGTCGGTGTCCTCTCCTTGCAGCTGGTGACGGCCACCGTGGTGTCCCCGGTGCTGGCCCACGTGCTGCCGGGGGATGAGTTCGGCCACCTCTCCTCGGCCATCGCCCTGCACCAGGTGCTAGTGGTCCTCGCGTTGATCGGCCTCGACCAGGCCATGATCCTCATCCGAGCGGAGACGGGCAGCGACCACACCGCCCGGACCCTCGTCGGCGTCGGTCTGGTGGTGGCCCTGTCGCTGACGGGGGTGGCGTTCCTCACCCAGGCGTCCTGGGCGCCCGCTCTCGGCTTCCGGGCCGAGAGCCCGATCGTCGGGATCGTCGTGGCCTGGACGCCACTGGCCGCAGGCGTGTTCATGGTGGCCGCGCTGTTGCTGAGCCAGGACCGCCTGGTGGCATTCACCCTGGTCAATGTGCTTGCCGCACTGGGCGGGCAGGCGGCCGGACTGACGCTGCTGTTCCTGGCCGACGAGCGGGCGGCGAGCGCCTACGCCACCGGGAACCTGATCACCCTCACCGCCACCCTCCTGATCGGCCTCGTACTGGTCCGGCCGCGGCTACCGCGGCGGGCTGAACTCGCGGTCACCCGCCGGGCGGTGCGGCTGGGCCTGCCGCTCATGGTCAGCGGCATCGCCCTGTTCGTGCTCAACGCCAGCGACCGGCTGGTGATCCAGCGGCTCCTGGGCCCGGAGGAGGCCGGCCGCTACCAGATCGCCTACGTCGTCGGGAACCTGGCCGTGCTGCTCATCGGGATGACCGACGGGGCGTTCCTGCCGCGCATCGCCGCCGTCCGGGAGGACGCCGCGCGGTGGCGGGTGATCGGCCTGGCCCGCAGCGGTCTGCTGCGGCTGATGAGTCCGGTGATCCTCGGCATCACGCTGGCAGCCCCGCTCGTCCTCACCATCGTGGCTCCGGCCACCTTCCGGCCGGAGGACCTGCACGAGGTCGTCTACATCGTCGCCCTCGCCGGACTACCGATCCTGCTCGGCCTTGGCTGGGTGTGGGAGCTGATGAGCCGGAAGCTCACCCGGGGGCTGGCGCTGAGTGCCATCGTCGCCGCCGTGGCCAACGTGGGCATCAACATCGGGCTCGTCCCCGTGTGGGGGCTCCTGGGCGCGGCCGCCGCGACGGTGGCGGCCTTCGCCGTCGAGTCGATCGGCTACCGGCTTGCCGTTCCCCGTTCGGTGGCGCTGCCCCGCGTCCCGCGACGCATCCTGCTCGGCGTGGTGATCTCGGCCGGGGTCAGCGCGGCGACCCTCTGGCTTCCCCACACGACCACCTGGAACCTCGTCCGCTTCGGTCTCGCTGTGGCCTGCCTGCCGTGGCTGTTCCACCAGTTGCGGGCGGCGCGCGTCCGTCTGGAGGAGGGGGTCGCCTCCGTGACGGCGGCCTCTGCGGTCCCGGGGGAACCGAACGGGTGAGTCCGACCTGGTTCGGCCTTCGCAGCGTCGACCCGGCCGTACCGTGAGGCCGTGGATCGCCCTGCGCCCCAGCAGTTCCCCGTCCGTGTCGCCGTCGTCGACGTCGAGGACCGCCCGGCGGCCCTGTCGGCGCTGCGCGAGGACGGCACCCGCTGGTCGGGGGTGTGGCTGGTGGTCCGGCAGGGCGGCACACCCGTTGGGGTGGCCGAGGTGCCTTTCGACGGCGCGGATGCGATACCGCGGGAGGACGTCGCCGCCCGGGTGACGGCAGTGGTCGCCGCGGCGCCGGCCAGGCCCGACCTCTCCCGGCTGGCCGGCGCCCTGCCGAGCGCCAGCGTCATCGTGCCGACCAACCTGGCGCGGCCTCAGCAGCTGCGGGCCGGTCTGGCGGCGCTCGACGCCCTGGACCACCCGGACTTCGAGGTCGTGGTCGTGGACAACTCGGCGAAGGGCGCTGCGGATCTCCTGACCGACCTGGTCGCCGGCCTGTCGCGGGTCCGGGTCGTCCGCGAGCCGGTGCCGGGGATCTCCGCCGCCCGCAACGCCGGTGTCCGCAGCGCCCGCGGCGAAGTGATCGCCTTCACCGACGACGACGTGCAGGTCGACCCCGGGTGGCTTCGTGCACTGGCCGGCCGGCTGGCCCTGCGGCCGGACGAGGACGCCGCGACCGGGCTGATCCTGCCGGCGGAGCTGGAGACCCCAGCCCAACTGTGGTTCGAGCGCCACTACGGCGGCTTCGGCGCCGCCCGGGTGTTCGCGCCGCTGACCTACCGCGGTGCGGCGGGCCGCTCACGGCTCACCCGTCGTGCCGAGGTGGCCGTGACCGACTGGGAGGGCGCCGAGATCCGCCGCTTCGCCCTGTACGGAGCTGGCGCCTGCGGGGCGGGGGCGAACATGGCCTTCCGTGCCGATGCGCTCCGCCGGCTGGGGCCTTTCGACGAGGCGCTGGGTACCGGTACCCCGGCACGCGGTGGCGAGGACCTCGCGGTCTTCATCCGTCTGCTCGCGTCCGGGGGGTCGATCGGGTACGAGCCGCGCGCCGTCGTCCACCACACCCACCGAGCCGACTACCCATCGCTGCGCGGCCAGATCAAGGCCTACGGCCTCGGGTTCACCGCCATGCTGACCTCCTTGGTGGTGGCCGAGCCGTGGCACGTCGGTGGCGTCCTCTCCCAGTTGCCGCGCGTGGCCCGACGCGCCCTGCGCGGTGACCCGGCCGCGACCGCGGCACCGGCCCCCGTCGAGGCCCCACTGGGCGCCCCCGCCCCCCGCGAACTCGTTTGGCTCGAACGGTGGGGAGCGCTGCAGGGCCCGGGCGCCTACCTCCGCAGCCGCCGGCGCGTCCAGCGCCGAGCACACGGTGCGGCGAGCGTGACTCCGCAGCGGCGAACGATCCACCGCACGGGACGTACGCGGTGGAGCGGGAGGTCCGGAGGCAGCCATCACCCGGACCGGTGAGAGAGGTAACCACGTGGGTTCGACGCGGTTAGTGTCCGCCGTGCGGCCGAGGTAGGGGCTGCGCAACGGGGGCAGGAATGGGGTTCGACCAGGGTGAGCAAGCGGTTCAGCATCGTCGTCCCGACGTACCAGCGTCGCGATGTCCTCGTTGCGAGCATGCGGGCGATGGCGAAGCTGGAGACGCCGTGGCCGGTCGAGCTGGTGGTAGTGGTCGACGGGGCCACCGACGGCAGCGCGGAGGCGGCCCGTTCGGTGCCCATGCCGTTCGAGGTCCTGGTCCTCGAGCAGGAGAACCGGGGCGCCGCCGCGGCCCGGAATCACGGGGCGGCGGAGGCGCGCGGTGAGGTGCTCCTCTTCCTCGATGACGACATGGTGGTCGACCCACAGCTGCTCCTGGCCCACGACGCGGTGCTCGGCGCGGGCGCCGATGCCGTCATCGGCCACATCCCCTTGCACCCCGACTCCCCCCGGACGCTGCTCGGCAAGGGGGTCGAGGAGTGGGCGCATGCGAGGCACGAGCGGCTGACCCGGACCCGCGGCCAGCTGTCGCTCGGCGACCTCCTCACCGGCCAGCTCTCGGTGCGCCGGGAGGTCTTCGAGCGGGCCGCCGGCTTCGACGAGACCTTCAACGCGCGTGGACAGTTCGGCGCCGAGGACACCGACTTCCTGCACCGGCTGCTCCGCAGCGGCGCCCAGGTCCGGTACGCACCCGGAGCGGTCTCCTATCAGCGCTATGTCGTCACCCCGCGGCAGAACCTGGGGCAGTGGCGGCAAGGGGGTCGGGCCGACGCCGTGCTGGTCCGCAAACACCCGGAGCTGTCGTCCGAGCTGTTCCGAGCGCATCGCGGTGGGTCGCCCAGCGGCCGGGTGCTGCGCCGGTGGGCACACCTCGTCCCGTCCGGAGCCGCCCGGGCCCTCGCCTCACCTGTGCTGGCCGCCGCCGAGTCGGGGCGCATCGACCGGCTCACCGGCTGGCTCTTCACCCGGCTACGTGACGCGTGCTACTGGCGCGGAGTACACGAGGGCGGTGGCCTCGACCCCACCGGCCGGGCTCCCGTCGTCCTCGCCTACCACGCGGTCCAGAAAGTCGACGACCCGGTGATCGGTGACTGGTGCGTGAGCGCCGAGCAGCTCGAACAGCACATCGACGCACTCCGGGGAGCGGGCTTCGCCTTCGTCGGACTGCCCGAGGTCCTGGCGCATCTCGACGGCCGGGCCATGCTCCCAGCGCACAGCGTCCTGCTCACCTTCGACGACGGCTACGTCAGCCTCCTCGACGGGGCGCTCCCGGTGACCGCCCCGCGGGACGTCCCCGCCGCGGTGTTCCTGGTGAGCGAGCAGCTGGGGGGCTACAACCGCTGGGACGCCGAGCGAGGTGCTGTCGAGCTCCCACTGCTCGACATCGACCAGCTGCGGTTGTTGGTCGACCACGGGTGGTCACTGGGCGTGCACACCGGTACACACGCCCACCTCACCCAGCAGGACCGAGCCGGGTTGGAACGCGAGCTCGACCGGCCGCTCCGCGATCTCCGGGCCACCGGTCTCCCGGTCGAGGCGGTGCTCGCCTATCCCTTCGGCGAGCACGACCTGCGGGTCCGGACCGCGACCCGGCGTGCAGGGTACGTCGCCGCCTTCGCCCTCGAGGGACGCCGGGCGCCGCGCCGGCGGCGGGACCGGTACGCCTGGCCCCGCATCGAGGTCCGGTGGGACACCACGCCCGAGGACCTGGTGGCCACCGCCCTCGCGCCGCCGTGGTGGCCGGTCCGTGAGCTCGAGCGCGACGCGCGCGGGATCGCCCGGCGGGTCCTGGGCGTCGCCCGGAGCGCGGTCCGACGCTGACCCACGTGCCGGTCCCGACGATCGGGTGAACGGCCCGGCGTGCGCCGAGCCGCGGGGAACCGGTGGGTTAGCGTCGTCCCCCGGAGGTCGCCGGGACGCCGTAGGACGGCGGCCGTGCGGGGGACTGTGCACCCGGGGACCCGTGGTCGACCCGTTCCCGCGGCGGGTCCTGCCCGGGAGGTGCGCTGAGGTGGACGTGCAGGTCGACATCGTGCCGGGGCTGCCGGAGCTCCGGTTGCCCGGTCCCCACCGGGGGCTCGTCGACCGACTCGAGGAGGTGGCCGGCGTCCTCGGGGACGTCGTCGCAGTAGAGGCCGTGACGGGGTCCCTCACCTACCGCGACCTGGTGTCCCGGGTCCACGCCATGGCGGCCGAGCTCGCCGTCGACGGAGCCCGCGGACCGGTCGGCGTCCTCGCCGAGCAGGGGGTCGACAGCGTCGTCGCGATGCTGGGCGTCATCGCCTCTGCCCGGCCGTGCGTGCTCCTCGACGGGACGCAACCGGTGGCGCGGCTCGGGCAGGTCGTCGCGCGCGCCGGCGTCGAGGTCGTCATCGTCGACGACCGGTACGCCGACACCGCGGCCATGCTCGCCGGCATCACCGTGGTCCACCCCGTCGGCCTGGGCGGTCCCGGAGCTGCGGCGGGGCCACGTCCTCCTGTCTCGCTCGAGGACCCGGCGACCATCGTCTTCACCTCCGGCAGCACCGGCGAGCCGAAAGGCGTCGTCCTCCGGCACGCCACGATGCTGTCCACGGCCCTCATCGGCCGCGAACGCTTCGCCCTCGGCCCGGGGGACCGGGTGTCGCTCGTCCTGCCGCAGGCCTTCGCCGCCGGACAGGAGGTGGTCGTCATGGCGCTGCTCAACGGGGCGACGCTGTGCGTCCAGGATCCCCGGTCCATGGCACGGCGCGACCTCGTGGAGTGGCTGCTCGACACCCGGGTGAGCACCCTGCACGCGACGCCGTCCCTGTTGCGCGCGGTGCTCAGCGGCCTCGCCCCCGAAGAGCTGCTGACCGGCGTCCGGCTGGTGACGACGTGCGGCGAGAAGGTCTTCGGGTCCGATGCGGCCGCCGCGCTGGACCGGCTGGAGCGGGACGGCCGATTCGTGAACTGGCTGGGGTCCTCCGAGACAGGGATGCTCGCCACCTACGAGATCCGGAAGGGCGATCCGATTCCACGTGGCCTGGTGCCGGCCGGGCGGCCGGTGCCGACCCGGGAGATCACGGTCGCCGGGGACGACGGGGCCGAGCTGGGGCCGGGGACGGTCGGCACGCTGGTCGTGACGTCGGCGTACCTGCCGGGCGGGTACTGGCAGGACCCGGCGCTGGCCGGACGCTTCACCCCCCTCGACGACGGTCGCGTCCAGTACCGGTCGGGCGACCGAGCCCGGATCGAGGCCGACGGCACGCTCACCCTCCTGGGCCGGGCCGACGACGCGGCCAAGATCCGCGGCTACCTGGTGGAACCGGCCGACGTAGAGGCGGCGATGCGGGCCCTGCCCGAGGTCACCGACGTCGTCGTGCGCGCGCTCAGCGACGGATCCGGGGAGCAGCGGCTGGTGGCGTGGGTGGTCCCGGATCCGGCCCGGCGGACGCCGTCGGCCGCGGCCCTGCGGTCGGCGACCGGCCGGGCGCTGCCTGACTACATGGTGCCGCGCGACCTCGTCCTCCTCGCGTCGCTGCCCCGTAACGAGCGCGGCAAGGTTGACCTCCGGTCGCTGCCCGAGCCGCCGCCCCGCCCGGAGCCGGCCGCGCCCGCGACGGCGACGGAACGCACGATCGAGCGCATCTGGGCGGTCGTCCTCCGACTGGACCGGGTCGGTCGGGACGAGAGCTTCACCGCGCTGGGCGGGGACTCGCTCAGCGTGGAGGAGATGCTCGAGCGGGTACAGGCGGAGCTGGGGCACATGCTCACCACGGCGCACCTCGCCGAGCACCCCACGCTCGAGCAGTTCGCCGCACTCGTCGACCGCGCCGCCGCGGCTGGCCGGCTCCGGCGATCCGACGGCCTCGTCCGCCTGCGACCGCCCGGTTCCCTACCCCCGGTGTTCTGCTTTGCCGGGGCGGGCGGCGCCGCCGCCTTCTTCGAGGCCCTCGCCGCAGGCCTCGGGCCCGAGCGAGGGGTGTTCGCCATCCAGTCGCACGGGTTCGAGAACCGCGGCCTCCCCGACTGGACGGTCGGTCGTGCCGCGCGCCGCGCCCTGCGGGTCATCGAGCAGGAGTACCCGAAGGGGCCGCTCGCGCTCGTCGGCCACTCCCTGGGCGGGCTGGTCGCGCTGCGGGTCTCGCAGCTGCTCGGTGCGCGGGGCCGCGCGGTCTCCCTGCTCACCCTTCTGGACACCTTCCTCCCGCCGGCTGCGAAGCCGCGTGGTGCACCGTCCACGATGGGGCCGGTCGGTGACCCGCTGCCGCGGCGGGAGATCTGGGCGACCCGCGCCCGGGTGCTGGGGGCGGGGCTGCTCCGCTACGACAACGCCCTCCGGCAGGAGGTCTTCCACCAGCAGGGCGCCCGGGTGGCGCGGTTCCACCGGCCCACGTCCTGGCCGGGCCCCGCACTGGTGTACCTCTCGTACGAGAACACCGACGACCCCGCGTGGTGGGGTCAGCTGCTGCCCGGCGAACTCGACGTCCGGCGGATCGGCACCGACCACCTCGGGCTGTTGAGAGTGCCCTATGTCACCGAGGTGGCCGCCGCGGTCCGCACCCGGCTCGACGCCGTCCAGGGAGGATAAAGGAGTGACCGTCCCGCACCGCAGCCGCCGGCCACTGCTCTTGCTCCTCGCGCTCCTCACCGCCTTCCTCGTCGTGGTGGGCGTGGTCGTCGGCATCCGCCTGGCCGAGGACGTCGAGGGCCGCCCGGTGCTGCTCGTGTACGGGTACGGGGGCGACGGCGAGCAGATGGAGCCGCTGGCCGAGGCGCTCCGGATCGCCGGCCGCGACGTCACCATCGTGGAACTGCCCGAGAACAACACCGTGGACCTCTGGGACTCGGCGTGGACCCTCGGCCAGACGGCCGAGAAGGTCATGGAGCGGACCGGCACCGACAGCGTCGACGTCCTTGCGCACTCGGCGGGTGGCATCGTTACCCGGTTGTGGGCGTCGACCAGCGGGGCCCAGGCAGTACACCGGGTGGTCACGCTCGGCTCCCCGCACCACGGCTCGGACGGCTCAGCTGTGTTCGCCGAGTGCCTCGAGGCCTGCCAGCAGCTCATCCCCGGCAGTGACTTCCTGGCCGAGCTTGAGTCGCAGGACGAGACCCCAGGCGAGGCGACGTGGGTTTCCATCTGGTCGGAGACCGACGGCGCCGTCGAACCGCCCGAGTCCTCCGAGCTGGAGGGAGCGCTCAACCTGCGCCTGCAGGACGTCTGCGAGGGGGCGCAGATCAACCACAGCCAGTTGCTCGAGGACCCGCTCTCGGTCAACGTGGCCGTCACGGAGCTCACATCCGACGAGCCCGTCGACCTCGACGCCGACGACTGCGAGCGCTTGACCGGCGGCTGACCCCCTCCGGTGGGACCTCGGGCAACGTTCTACCCCCCCGCGCCCGATCCGGTGAGGGCCGTTGTGCTCCCGGGACCGGGCACGTCAGGGTGGTGCCCATGGCGACGACCAGCCCCGGGAGCCTGCGCGAGCTGACCCTGCCCGGTCCGTGGGCCGACGTGCGGGCCCGCCTCGAGGAGGTGGTCGCCGCACGCGGGAACGCGCCGGCCATCGACTCCGCCGAGGGTGCGATGAGCTACGCGCGGCTGTGGGACCGGGTGCAGGTCCTCGGGGCGGAGCTCGCGGCCCTGCGGGGGGACGCCACCCGGCCGGTCGGGATCCTCGCCGAGCAGGGCACCGAGAGCATGGCCGCCTTCGTCGCCGTGTTCGCCTCGGGGCGCACCGGCGTGCTCCTCGACGTGGCGCTGCCCGAGGACCGCATCGCGGTGATCGCCGAGCTCGCCGGGGTCGAGGTCGTGCTGGCCGACGAGGCGCGCCGGGAGCTGGCCGCGCGGCTGCCCGGGGTGAAGGCCGTGCGCGGGCTGCGGCCGGAGGGCGGCGCCCCGGCCGGCGACCCGCCCGCCGCCGACCTGGACACCCCGGCCTCCGTCATCTTCACCTCCGGCACCACCGGCGTCCCCAAGGGCGTGGTGTACACCCACCGCACCGTGCTGGCCGTCGGCGTGACCTGCCGGGCGGCGCTGGGGCTGGCGCCCGGCGACCGCGTCGCCCTGGTCCTGCCCGCCTCCTTCGCCGCGGGCCAGATCCTGGTCTTCGGGGCGCTGCTCAACGGGGCCACCGTCTGCGTCCGCGACCCCCGGGTGCACGGCCTGCGCGACCTGCTCGAGTGGCTGCCGGCCAGCGGGGTGACCACGCTGCACCTCACGCCGTCCCTGCTGCGCTCGATCGACGAGGCGCTGCCCGAGAACGCGGTGCTCGGCTCGGTGCGGCTGCTCACCACCGCCGGGGAGAAGGTCTACGGCGCCGACGTCGAGATCGCCCGCCGCCGGCTCCCCCCGGAGTCGGTGTTCGTGAACTGGATGGGGTCCTCCGAGACCGCCGAGCTCACCACCTTCGAGATCCACCCCGGCGACCCGGTGCCCGACGGCGTGGTGCCCAACGGGCGGCCGGTGCCGCTGCGCGAGCTGACGCTGCTGGACCCCGACGGGCACGAGGTGCCGCCGGGCGAGGTCGGCGTCCTGCACGTCACGTCGGAGTACATGTCGGCCGGCTACTGGGGCGCACCCGAGGCGACCGCCGCGGTCTTCACCCCGCTGCCCGACGGCCGGACCCGCTTCCGCACCGGGGACCGCGCGCGCTTCGACGAGCACGGCGTGCTGCACCTGGTCGGGCGGGCGGACGACGCGGTGAAGATCCGCGGCTACCTGGTGGAGCCCGCGGAGGTGGAGGCGGTGCTGCGCTCCCTGCCCGACGTGGTCGACGCCGTGGTCCGGGCCCGCAGCGATGGCGACGCGCCGGCCCGGCTGGTGGCCTGGGTGGTGCCCGAGCCGACCCGGCGCACGCCCTCGCCGGCGGCGCTGCGCGGTGCGGTGGCGCGGGTGCTGCCGGACTACATGGTGCCGCGCGACGTCGTCCTGCTGGCGGAGCTGCCGCGCAGCGAGCGGGGCAAGGTCGACGTGCGGGCCCTGCCGGACCCGCCGCCCCGGCCCGAGCCGGTGCCGCCGGCGACCGAGGCCGAGCGGCTGGTCGAGCGGGTGTGGGCCCCGGTGCTGCGGCTGGAGGCCGTGGGCCGGGACGAGAGCTTCACCGCGCTGGGCGGCGACTCGCTGGCCGTCGAGGAGATGCTGGCGCGGCTGCAGGCCGGTCTCGGCGTCACGCTGGCCGCCGGCGACCTGGCCGAGCACCCCACCCTGGCCGACTTCGCGCGGCGGGTGGAGGCGGCCCGGGCCGGGCAGCGCGCCGACCGGGTGCCGAACCTGGTCCGGTTGCGCACCACCGGCACGGGGACGCCGGTCTTCTGCCTGGCCGGCGCCGGGGCCGAGGCCGCCTACTTCGAGGCCTTCGCCGCCGCGCTCGGCCCGGACACCCCGGTCTACGCCCTCCAGGCGCACGGCTACGACGCCCGCGGGCTCCCCGACTGGACCGTGCGCCGCGCCGCCCGCCGGTACCTGCGGGTGGTCGAGCGGCTGGTGCCCGACGGGCCGGTGCAGCTGGTCGGCCACTCGATGGGCGGGCTGGTGGCCATGGCCCTGGCCCACCTGCTGTCGGGCCGCGGGCGCCGGGTGGAGCTGCTCACCCTGCTCGACACCTACCTGCCGCACGCGCTGGCCGGCGACGCCCCGCAGCCGGGGGAGCCCACGGCGCCGCTGTCTCGGGCCCAGCTGTGGCGGGCCCGGTGGCAGGTGCTCGGCGCAGGGCTGGTCCGGTACGAGCCGGAGCTGCGCAAGCAGGTCTTCTTCGAGCAGGGCGCCCGCGTGGTGCGCTTCCACCGGCCGACGCCGTGGCCGGGCCGGTCGCTGGTGGTGCTGTCGAACGAGAACACCGACGACCTGACCGTGTGGCAGCGGCTGCTGCCGGGCGACCGCCGGGTGGTGCGGGTCGACTGCGACCACAACGCGCTGCTCAAGCTGCCGTACGTGACCACGGTCGTCGAGCACGTGGTGGAGGCGGCGCCCGCCCCCTGACCGCCGTCCCCGCCGTCCCCGCCGTGCCGCCCGGCCCCGACCGGCCCCACCCGCCGTGATCATGGGCTTCTCGCCGGGGACACGCGGCGACGCGCCGGGCCGGCCGGCCAGAAGCCCATGATCACCGGGAAAACGGGGCGGGGCTCAGGCCGCCGTCCAGGCCAGCAGGTCCTCCGCGGTCCGGGTGTTGACCACGCGCTCCACCGGGACGCCGACCTCGACCGCCCGCTCGCAGCCGTTGCCCTGCCAGTCGAGCTGACCGGGGGCGTGCGCGTCGGTGTCGATCGCGAACTCGCAGCCGAGCTCGAGGGCGAGGGCGAGCAGCCGCAGCGGCGGGTCCAGGCGCTCGGGCCGGGAGTTGATCTCGACGGCGGTGCCGTGGGCGGCGCAGGTGCGGAAGACCGCCTCGGCGTCGAAGGTGCTCTCCGGCCGGGGGCGCTGGCGGCGGCCCTCCCGCTGCTCGCGCGGGATCAGCAGCCGGCCGGTGCAGTGGCCGAGGACGTCGGTGTGCGGGTTCTCGACCGCGGCCAGCATCCGTGCCGTCATGGCCGCGCCGTCGGCCCGCAGGTCGGAGTGCACGCTGGCCACCACGACGTCCAGGCGGCCCAGCAGCTCCTCGGTCTGGTCCAGGGACCCGTCGACGAGGATGTCGCACTCGATGCCGGTGAGGATCCGGAACGGCGCCAGCTCCTCGTTCAGCGCCGCGACCACGTCGAGCTGGCGCTCCAGCCGCTCGGGGGAGAGCCCGTTGGCGACGGTCAGCCGCGGCGAGTGGTCGGTGAGCGCGAGGTACTCGTGGCCGAGCGCCATCGCCGCCTCGGCCATCTCGTGGATCGGGCTGCCGCCGTCGGACCAGTCCGAGTGCGCGTGCAGGTCACCGCGCAGCGCGGCGCGGTACTCCGCCACGTCGTCGGCCAGGGGGACCAGCTCGGCGTGGGCCTCCTCGAGCCGCGCGAGGTACTCGGGCACCTCCCCGGCGTGGGCCTGCACGATCGCCGCCCCGGTCTTCGGGCCGATGCCGCGCAGGTCGGTGAGGGTCCGGGTGCGGATGCGCCGGTCGAGCTCCTCGGGGCCGAGGGCGTCCACCACCGCGGCCGCGGTGCGGAACGCCGCGACCCGGTGCGTGGGCTCGCGGGCGCGCTCCAGGAGGAAGGCGATCCTCCGGAGCGCGGCCGCGGGCGGGAGCGGGTCGCTCAGCTGAAGACCTTCCCGGCGCTCTTCACCGTGCCCTTGCCGGCCTTCTTCCCGGCCGTGCGGGTGGCCTTCTTCTGCGCCTTGGTCGCCCGCTGGGAGGCCTTGGCGGCGCGCTTCTGCGCCTGGGCCAGGTTCTTCTCCGTTGCCTCGGAGGCCAGCCGGGCCGCGCGGCGCGCGCGGTAGCCCACCGACGGGCGCCCCTCGGTGTCGGCCGTGGCCAGCAGGAGGCCGCCGAGCATGCTGGTGTTCTTCAGGAAGTCCGCCAGCTGGCCGAACCGCTCGTCGGGGTCCTCGTGCTCCCAGAACCGGTGCCCGGCCAGCGTCGTGGGCACCACGCTCACGGTGAGCAGCAGCGCCGAGAGCCGGGGCAGCTTGCCCAGGGCCAGCATGCTGCCGGCGGCGACCTTGAGGGCGGCGTCGGCCTTGACCCACTGCTCGACGTCCCGGGGGACCTCGACCGGCAGCTGCTTGTCGGCCTGGTCGGCGACCGCCTCGACGATGGGGCGCGCGCCCGGCACCCGGTCCTGCGGCTTGCGCAGCGTCTGGATGCCGCCGTAGACGAACGACGAGGCGAGCAACGGCCGGGCGATCCGGCGGAGCAACATGGTGGACCTCTTTCCGTCGGGTGTGCGTGCGGGCCACGGGTGCCCCGGATCGGCCCGGGTCACCCCTGATCAGGACCGTAGTGACGCGCACGCCACTCCGCTGGGTCAATGACGGCGCCGGTACGGGCCGGGAGGATCGCCCGGTGCCCTCCTCCCGGCCGCCGCGTGGTGGGTGGCGGGGCCGGCCCTGCTCGCCGTCGCGCTGCCCGGCACGGCCCGCGCCGTCCGGCTGCACTCCGGCGCCCCGGGCCGCGTCCCGCTGCTGCTCGCCGTCGTCCGCCGCCGGGCGGGGCGGGGTCAGCGGGTTCGGCGGGGGCACAGCTGCCGGCCGCCGGCCGCCACGGCCGAGCCGACGGCGAGCCCCGCGACGACGTCCCCGGGGTAGTGCACGCCGACGTGCACCCGGGAGTAGCCGACCGCGAGGGCGAGGGGGACCAGCAGCGCACCGGCCGGCGGGCACTCCAGCGCGACGCCGGTGACGAACGCGCCGGCCGAGGCCGAGTGCCCGCTGGGGAACGAGTGGGTGGTCAGGGGGTGGCGCAGCAGGCGCTCCACGGGGTGGCCGGAGAGGTCGGGACGGCGGCGTCCGAAGACCCGCTTGAGGACGGCGTTGACCAGCGCGCTGGTGACCGCCATCGAGCCGAGCCCGCGCACCGCCGCGCGGCGGGCCGGCCCGCTGCGCGCGGAGAGCAGCAGCCCGACGGCCATCCACAGCCGGCCGTGGTCGGCGGCGGTGGTCAGCCGGCGCAGCCACCGGTCGGCCGGCGAGCGGGGGAGGGCGCCGATCCGGGCGTGCAGCCGGGTGTCGAGCACGCGCAGCGGAGTGCGCCGGCGCGGGGGACGCGTCCCTCCCACCCCGCTCAGGCCTTCCGGCGGGCGCGGTAGGCGGCGACGGTGGAGCGGCTGGCGCAGGTGTTGGAGCAGTAGCGGCGGCTGGCGTTGCGCGAGGTGTCGACGTAGACGTCCTCGCACCCCTCGGCCGAGCAGACGCCCAGCCGCTGCCAGCCGTGCTGAACCACGACCTGCGACAGGCCCATGGCGACGGTCGTGGTCAGCTGCTCGAGCAGCGGGGCGTCCGGGCGGGCGTAGTGCAGGTGCAGCTCGCCGTCGTGGTCGGTGGCGTAGGGCCGCGGGCGGGCCCGCGCCAGGAGGGCGTTGAGCCGGTCCATGACCTCCTGCCGCGAACCGGCGAGGGCCACCGCCCGGACCAGGTCGGCGGTCTCCCCGGCGCGGGCGGTCTCGCCCGGCGACAGGGTGAAGTCCGTCGTCCCCTCGAACCACTCGTCGTGGCCCCGCAGGAACCCCGCGGCCCAGTCCGGGTCGTCCCGGCCGGCGTTGGCGAGGTCGATCGCGAGCTCGACCGCGTTGGAGCCGAAGGTGTCGTAGTCCACGCCGGACCCCTACCGGGGCACGACGGGGCTGTAGGTGGCGTCACACATTTGACTCCCTACCTTCCCGTCCCTAGCCTGTAGGTGGTCAACGCAGTTTGACCCCCTACTCTTCCGCCTTCTCGTGAAGTGGACCCGTCGTGCGCTCCTACCTCGCCGTCTGGCGCCTGCCGTCGGCCCCGGTGCTGCTCGGGGCCGGGTTCGCCGGTCGGCTGCCCTCGGCCATGGTGCCGCTCGCGCTGCTGCTCATGGTGCAGCAGCAGACCGGTTCCTACGCCGTGGCCGGCCTCGCGGCTGCCACCTACGGCCTGGCCATGGCCGGGATGGCGCCGGTGCTCGGCCGGCTGGCCGACCGCCGCTCGCCGCGCCCGGTGCTGCTGACCCAGGCCGTGGTGTACCCGCTCGCGCTGGGGCTGCTCGTCGCCGCCGTGCTCGGGGGCGCGCCCACCCCGCTGGTGCTGGCCGCCGCGGGCCTTGGGGGCGCGGCCACCCCGCTGGTGTCGGGCACGGTGCGCGCGCTCTGGGCGCAGGTCGACCCGCGGGTGCGCCCGACCGCCTTCGCGCTGGACGCCACGGGCACCGAGCTGGTCTTCGTCGCCGGCCCCACGCTCGTCGCCGCGCTCGCCGTGCTCGTGGGGCCGGCCTGGGCGGTCGGCGCGGCCGGCGTGCTGGCGACCGCGGGCGCGGTCGGCGTCGCCACGGTCCGGGCGCTGCGCGCGTGGGCGCCGGCGCCGGTGGTGCACCGCAACGGCCCGCTGGCGACGGTGCTGGCGCCCGGCATGCCGCGCGTGCTGGCGAGCGGGGCGGCGCTCATGGTCGGCTTCGGCGCGCTCGAGGTGGCCATCCCGGCCTTCGCCGACGAGGCCGGCTCGCCGGGGCTCTCCGGCCTGCTGCTCGCGCTGTGGTCGCTGGGCTCGGTGGCGGGCGGGCTGTGGTTCGGCGCCCGCGTGGTGAGCGCCTCGCTCCCGCGCCAGTACCGGTGGCTGCTGCTCGGCGTGACGATCGGCCTGGCCCCGCTGGCCGCGGCGTCGAGCCCGTGGGTGCTCGGCGCGCTGCTCTTCCTGGGCGGGACGGCGATCGCCCCGACGCTCACCGTGCAGAACTCGCTGGTCGGCGTCATCGCCCCCCGGCACGCCACCACCGAGGCGTTCACCTGGCTGTCCACGATGGCCACGGGCGCCTCGGCGGTCGGTGCCGCCGTCGGCGGCGCGCTCATCGAGAGCCGGGCCGGGGTGGACGGCAGCCTGCTGCTGGCCACCGCCGGCGCGGCGGCCGCGGTCGGGCTCACCCTGGTGCCGGGCCGGCGGCGCGGGCCGCGGTCGGCCGGGCGCGCGGCCGAGCCGGTCGCGGCCTGACCCTCCTGCCGCTCCGCGACTGCGGGGGAGTCGTCGTCCCGGTGCTCCCGTGGACGACGACTTCGCCGCGGTCGCCGGGGTCGGGGGCCGGGCTGCGACGCCCTCCCGGGGCGCTGGTAGTCTCTCCTCGGTGGTTCCGGGGGGACTCGGACCCCGGGAGGCTTCGCCTAGTCCGGTCTATGGCGCCGCACTGCTAATGCGGTTTGGGTTAACCCCCATCCCGGGTTCAAATCCCGGAGCCTCCGCGCACGACAACTGAACAGCAGGCACCCGTAGCTCAACGGATAGAGCATCTGACTACGGATCAGAAGGTTAGGGGTTCGAATCCCTTCGGGTGCACGTCTGGTTGGGACAGCGCCGCGGCCCCGCACCTCCCCGGGAGGTGCGGGGCCGCGGTGTTCTCGGCGTCGGGTGAGACAGACGTCATGACGAATCGACGACCCAAAGACCCCGCCCGGCGGTCCGTCGCTGGCAGCATCGGTCCGACCGCACGCCGTGGTGCGCACGTCGCCGTCCGCTGCCGTCGCCCGCGAGGTCCGCCATGCGCTTCCTGTTCCGCCCCCCGGCCACCGAGGCCGCCGGCCTGCTGGCGCTGCCGTGGGCCCGCCCGCTCGCCGACTGGCCCGGTGACGTCCTCCTCGACGTGCCGCAGCGCGGCGTCTCCCGGCACGTCGTCCGCTTCGTCGCCGCGGACGGCGCCGAGGGCGGTCGCTCGGCCTACGCGCTCAAGGAGATGCCGGAGGAGCTGGCCCGCAAGGAGTACGCCCTGCTCACCGGGTTCGCCGAGGAGGGCCTGCCCGCCGTCGAGGTGCTCGGGGTCTGCGTCGACCGCGGGGAGGGCCTGCCGGCGGTGCTGGTCACCCGCTACCTCGACTGGTCGGTCTCCTCCCGCTACCTCTTCTCCTCCGGCCGGGTCGCCCTGGGCAGCCCGTCGGTGGCCCAGCTGCTCGAGGCGATGGCCGCCCTGCTGGTCCGGCTGCACCTGGCCGGGGTGGTGTGGGGCGACTGCTCGCTGTCCAACACGCTCTTCTGCGCCGACGCCGGCAGGCCCTCGGCGCACCTGGTGGACGCCGAGACCGTCGAGCGGTACCCCTTCCTCACCGGGGAGCAGCGGCGGGCCGACGTCGCCCTGGCCGTGGCGCGGGTCGCCGCCGAGCTGGCCGACCTCGCCGCCCGCGGGCTGCTGCCGGCCGGCGTGGACCCCGGGGTGACGGCGGAGGGGCTGCGCGCGGCCCACGACGCGCTGTGGGCGGAGGTCACCCGCGAGGAGCCGCTCGCACCGGAGGACCCGCGGCAGCAGGTCGAGCAGCGGGTGCGGCAGCTGGGCGACCTCGGCTTCGACGCCGGCGAGGTGGAGCTGGTCACCGACGCCGGCGGCAGCCGGCTGCGGGTGCGCACGCGGGTCTCCGGGCCCGACCGGCACCGGCGGGAGCTGGCCCGCCTCACCGGCCTGGAGGCCGGTGAGAACCAGGCCCGCCGGTTGCTGCACGACCTGCACCGCCACCGGGCCGAGCTGGAGCGGCGGACCGGCGCGCCGGTGCCCGAGGAGGTCGCCGGGCAGCGCTGGCTGGCCGAGGTGTGGGCGCCGGTGGTGGAGGCGGCCCCGCCTGAGCTCACCGGGCGGCTGGCCCCGGCCGAGCTGTTCCACGAGGTGCTGGAGCACCGGTGGTTCCTCTCCGAGCAGGCCGGCGGTGACGTGGGGACGGCGGCCGCCGCGCGGTCCTACGTCCGCACGGTGCTGCCCCGCACGCCCCAGGTCAGCGGCCGGGCCGCGGTCCTGGCCCGGACGGCGCCCTGACCCCGGCGCCGGGCCGACCCGAGCGGGGCGCGGAACCCCGCCGCGGGGCCGGTGCGTTCGAACGGAGTGCAGTCCGCGCCCGTAGTCCCGGGCGACCGCGAGCCGACACCGACAGGGGCCTCCCCGTGACCGAGACCGCCGCCCGCAGCACGGCCGCACCGACCGCCCGCGTCCCGGCGCTGCGCCCGCCGGGGCCCGACGACACCGTGCCCGCCCGGCTGGCCGAGCTGGCCGCCGCCGTCCCCGACGCCGTCGCGCTGGACGCCGCCGACGGCCGGCTCACCTACGCCGGGCTGCACGAGCGGGTGCGCGCCCTCTCCGGTGAGCTGGCCGCGCTGCTCGCCGAGCAGCCCGGGCCCGCGGCGGTGGGCATCTGGGCCGAGCAGGACACCACCAGCGTCGCCGCGCTGCTGGCCGGGTCGACCACCGGCCGCCCGGTGGTGGCCCTCGACGTCACGCTGCCCGCCGAGCGGGTCGCGCAGATCGCCGGGAGGGCCGGCGTGACCGTCGTCCTGGCCGACGACGCCCGCCGCGAGGCCGCCGCCGCGCTGCCCGGGGTGACCACGGTCCGCGGCCTGCGGCCGACCCCGGGCGCCCCGACGGCCGAACCCCCGCCGCTCACCGGGGACACCCCCGCCTCGCTGCTGTTCACCTCCGGCACCACCGGCGTCCCGAAGGGGCTGGTGTACACGCACCGCACCGTCCTCGGCAGCGGCTACAACCACCGCGACGCCTGGCGGCTGACCCCCGACGACCGGGTAGCGATCGTCTTCCCCACCTCGTTCGCCGCCGGGCAGATCACCCTGTTCACCACGGTGTTCAACGGGGCGACCGCCTGCATCCGGGACGTCCGGGTGCACGGCGTCGCCGACGCGGTGGAGTGGGTGCAGCGGGCGCGGGTCACCGTGCTGCCGTGCGCGCCGTCGCTGCTCCGGGCGCTGGGCGCGGCGCTGCCGGAGGGCTCCGTGCTGCCCGACCTGCGGCTGGTGCCCACCGGCGGGGAGAAGGTCTTCGGCCAGGACGTGCTGGACCTGCGCCCGCACCTGCGGCCCGACGCCAGCGTCATGAACTGGCTCGGGTCGTCGGAGACCCAGGGGCTGGCCACCTTCGAGGTCGGGCCGGACGACCCGGTGCCGGCCGGGGTGCTCCCCGCGGGGCGCGCGCTGCCGCTGCACGAGTTCGAGGTCCTCGCCGACGACGGCACGCCCGTGCCGGCCGGGCAGCCGGGCACCCTGCACGTCACCTCGGCGCACCACGCCGCCGGCTACTGGGCGGACCCGGGGCTGACCGCGGAGAAGTTCACCCCGCTGCCCGACGGCCGGGTGCGGGTGCGCTCCGGCGACCGCGCCACGCTCGACGAGGACGGCGTCATGCGGCTGCTCGGCCGCGCCGACGACGCGGTCAAGATCCGCGGCTACCTGGTCGAGCCCGCCGAGGTGGAGGCGGCGCTGCGGGCCCTGCCCCAGGTGCGCGACACCGTGGTCCGCGCGCAGCCCGACGAGCGCGGCCTGGACCGGCTGGTCGCCTGGGTGGTGCCCGACGCCTCGGGCGGCACCGCGTCGGCGGCCACGGTGCGCTCCGGCGTGGCCCGCCGGCTGCCCGACTACATGGTGCCGCGGGACGTCGTCCTGCTCGAGGAGCTGCCGCGCAACGAGCGCGGCAAGGTGGTGGCCGCGGAGCTGCCGCCGGTGCCGCCGCGGCCCGCGCCGGTGCCCCCGGCGACGCCCGACGAGGCCGCGCTCGAGCCGATCTGGGCCCGCATCCTGCACCTGGAGCACGTCGGCCGCGACGAGAGCTTCACCGCGCTCGGCGGGGACTCCCTCGCGGTGGAGGAGATGCTGGCCTCGGTCACCTCCGAGCTCGGTGCGGAGCTGACCACGGCCGACCTGGCCGAGCACCCGACGCTGGCGGGCTTCGCCGAGCTGGTCGGCGCCGCGCGGCGGGACGCGCGCGGCACCCGCCGGGCCAGCAACGTGGTCCGGCTGCGCACCACCGGCACCCGGCCCCCGGTGCTCTGCTTCGCCGGCGCGGGCGGGGCCGCCGCGGCCTTCGCGCCGCTGGCCGGCGCGCTGGGGCCCGACCAGCCGGTCTACGCGCTGCAGGTCCACGGGCTCGAGGACCGCGGGGTGCCCGACTGGAGCGTCCGCCTCGCCGCCCGCCGCTACCTGCGCCAGGTGGAGCGGATCGCGCCGGAGGGCCCGGTCGTCCTCGTCGGCCACTCGCTGGGCGGGCTGTTCGCGCTCGCGGTGGCGCACCTGCTCAACCGGCGCGGCCGCCAGGTCGTGGAGCTGGTGCTGGTCGACACCTACCTCCCGCTGCGGTCCCGCCCGGCGACCGCGCCCCGCCAGGGCCCGGCCGCCGACCCCCTGCCGGCGCGCGAGCTGTGGCGGACCCGGCTGCAGGTCGCGACCGCCGGGCTGGTGCGCCGCCCGCCCGAGGTGCAGAAGGAGGTCTTCCACCAGCACGGCGCGCGCATCGCCCGGGTGCACCGGCCCGCGCCGTGGCCGGGCCGGGCGCTGCTCGTGCAGTCCACCGAGAACGACGACGACCCGGCCTGGTGGGACGCCGTGCTCACCGGCGAGCACGAGGTGCTGCGGCTGGACGGCGACCACAACGCCGTGCTGCGGCTGCCCTACGTCGTCCGCCTCGCCGAGCACCTCACCGCGACGGTCGACCGGCACCTCGACCGCTGACCCCGCCGGCCGCACTCCCACCGCGCTCCGCCGCGATCACGGCGCCGGAACCGCCGACCGGGCCCCGGACGTGGCCCCGGCGCCATGATCGCCGGCGGGGGCGGGACCCGATCGGGTGGACCCGCCCGGCGGGCGCGCCCGCCGCGTTGACCGGCCTTTCGGCGCTGGGGCACTGTCGGTCGCCCAGCCGCAGGACGCCCGCGCCGAGAGCCGAGGACGACCGGGAGCCGAGGACGACCGAGAGCCGAGGATGACCCAGAGCACGCAGCGCCCCACGGCCGCCGACCCGGCCGTTCCCGAGCTGGTCGTCCCGGGCCCGCACCGCGGCATCCCCGAGCGGCTGGCCGAGCTGGCCCGCGCCGTCCCCGACGGCCCGGCGCTGCAGTCCGAGGGGCGGGTCCTCACGTGGGCCGGGCTCGACCGGCGGGTGCGCACCCTGGCGGCGCAGATGCGCCCGCTGCTCGACGGGGCGGGGGACGGCGCGGTCGCCGTCTGGGCCGAGCAGGACGCCGACAGCGCCGCCGCCATCTGCGCGGTGACCGCGACCGGCCGGCCCTGCGTCGTCCTCGACGTGACCGTGCCCGTCCCGCGGGTGGCCCAGGTGGCCGAGCGGGCCGGGGTCACCGTCGTCCTCGCCGACGACGCGCGGCGGGAGGCGGCCGCCGGGCTGCCCGGGGTGACCGCCGTCCGCGGCCTCGTCCCTGCCGGCCCCGTGCCCGACGGCCTCCTCCCCGCCGGCCCCGTGCCCGACGGGGACGGGCTCGGCGGGAGCCGGTCCGGCACCCCCGACCTGCTCGACACCCCGGCGCTGCTGCTGTTCACCTCCGGCACCACCGGCGTGCCCAAGGGCGTGGTGTTCACCCACCGCACCGTCCTCGGCTCGGCGTACAACCACGGCCGGGCGTTCCCGATCGGCCCCGGCGACCGCGTCGCGGTGGTCATGCCGACGTCCTTCGGCGCGGCGATGAACGTGCTGTTCGGCGCCCTGCTCAACGGCGCCACCGCCTGCGTCCGCGACCCGCGGGTGCACGGCCTGGCCGACCTCGCCGGGTGGCTGCGCCGCGAGCGGGTCACCGTGCTCTGCTGCACCCCCTCGCTGCTGCGCGCGCTCGGCGGGGTGCTGCCGCCCGGCTCGGCGCTGCCGGACCTGCGGGTGGTGCCCACCGGCGGGGAGAAGGTGTTCGGCGCCGACGTGGCGGTCGTGCGCCGGCACCTCGGCGGGCACGTCGCGGTGCTGAACTGGCTGGGCTCCTCCGAGGGCTCGGGCCTGGCCGCCTACGAGGTCGCCCCCGGCGACCCGGTGCCGGAGGGGGTGCTCCCGGCCGGCCGGCCCCTCCCGCTGCAGCAGCTCGACGTCCTCGGCGCGGACGGCACCCCGCTGCCGCCCGGGGAGCCCGGCGTGCTGGCCGTCACCTCCGCCTACCTCGCCACCGGCTACTGGCGCGACCCGGTCCAGACCGCCGAGCGCTTCACCCCGCTCCCGGACGGGCGCACCCGCTTCCGGTCCGGGGACCGGGCACGGCTGGACGCCGACGGGGTCCTGCACCTGCTCGGCCGGGCCGACGACGCGGTCAAGATCCGCGGCTACCTGGTGGAGCCCGCCGAGGTCGAGGCCACGATGCGCGCCCTGCCCGCCGTCCGGGACGTCGTGGTCCGCGCCGTCGAGGACGACGCCGGCACCCCGCGGCTGGCGGCCTGGGTGGAGCCCGACCCGGCCGGGGGGACGGCGTCGGCCGCGCTGCTGCGGGCCGGGGTGGCGCGCTCCCTGCCGGCCTACATGGTGCCCTCCGCGGTGGTGCTGCTCGAGCAGCTGCCGCGAACCGAGCGGGGGAAGGTCGACGTCCGGGCGCTGCCGCCGGTGCCCGGGCGGCCGGAGCCCGAGCCGCCGGCCACCGCGGACGAGGCGGCGGTCGAGCGGATCTGGGCGGCGCTGCTGCACCTGGAGGCCGTCGGCCGCCACGAGAGCTTCACCGCGCTGGGCGCCGACTCGCTCACCGTCGAGGAGATGCTCGCCCAGGTCACCGTGCAGCTCGGCGTCCGGCTCACCACCGCCGACCTCGCCCAGCAGGCCACCCTGGCCGAGTTCGCCGCGCTCGTGGCCCGCGGCCGGAGGCGGCGGCCGGGCACCGACGTCGTCCACCTGCGCAGCGGCGGCAGCCGACCCCCGCTGTTCTGCTTCGCCGGCGCGGGCGGGGCCGCGGCGGCGTTCTCCGGGCTGGCCGTGGCGCTGGGCCCGGAGCAGCCGGTGCACGCCTTCCAGGTGCACGGCCTCGAGAGCCGCGGGGTGCCGGACTGGACGGTCGGCCGGGCGGCCCGCCGCTACCTGCGCGAGATCGAGCGGCTGGCGCCCGAGGGGCCGGTGGTGCTCGCCGGGCACTCCCTCGGCGGGCTGTTCGCCCTGGCCGTGGCGCACCTGCTCAACGAACGGGGCCGGGAGGTGCGGGAGGTGCTCCTGCTCGACACCTACCTGCCGCTGGCCGCGCGCGACCCGCGGGCCCCGGTCCGGGTGGGCCCGGCGGCCGCGCCGCTGGCTCCCCGGGACCTGTGGCGCACCCGGGCGCTGGTGCTCACCGCCGGCCTGCTCCGGCACCCGCCGGAGGTGCACAAGGAGGTCTTCCACCAGCACGGCGCGCGGCTCGGTCGCTTCCACCGGCCACGGCCGTGGCCCGGCCGGGCGCGGCTCGTGCTCTCGGCGGAGAACGACGACGACCCGGCCTGGTGGGCCCGGGTCCTGACCGGCGAGCACGAGGTGGTCCGCGTCGACTGCGGCCACAACGCGCTGCTGCGCTCGCCGTACGTGGAACGGCTGGCCGCGCTGCTGGCCGACGACCTCGCGCGGGTCGCCGCGGGCTGACCGGGCTCCGGGCGCCACCGGTCGCCCGACACCTCGAGTTGCGGCTGGAGTCCTCTCGACGTGCGGAACGGCCGCTACAGTGCGCGGGTGGGCAGATGCCGTCGGTGACCGAGCCCCCGGCCCAGGAGCTGCAGCGGCGCGACGCCATCCTCGACGCCGCCCGCTCGGCCACCGAGCGCCTCCTCGACGGTGACGGGGACTGGCGGACGCACCTGCCCGGGATCCTCGCCGCCTTCGGGCGGGCCGCCGAGGTCAGCCGGGTGTTCGTCTCCGACCACCTGGTCGACGAGCAGGGCCGGCTGTGCAGCCGCAGCATCGGCGAGTGGGACGCACCCGGCATCCCCGTCGCCGGGGACGACCCGCAGCTGCAGGCCATGCCCTACGAACCCGACTTCGGCCGCTGGGAGCGGCTGCTCGGCCGCGGCGAGGTGATCGCCGGGGCGGTCCGCGACTTCCCGGCGTCGGAGCGGGCCCTGTTCGAACCGCAGGGCGTCGTCGCCACCGTCGTCGTCCCGGTGTTCGTCGAGGGCGAGTTCTGGGGGCACGTCGGGTTCGACGAGTGCACCCGCGAGCGCACCTGGTCGGCCGCGGAGCAGGCCGCGCTGCGCACCGCCGCGGCCATCATCGGCCTGGCCGTCCGGCTGGAGCGCACCCGCGCGGCGCTGCGCGCCGAGGAGTGCGAGCGGGTGGCTGCCATGGCCCTGCTGGAGCGCCGGGTCGCCGTGCTCGGCGAGGTCGCCGGGCGGCTGACCGTCGACGAGCCGCTGGAGGTGACCGCCCACGACGTCGTCCGCATCCTGGTCGGGGCCGGCGCCGGCGTGGCCGCGGCGCTGCACGTCGTCGACGCCGACGGCCGGCTCGGCGTCCTCGCCAGCTGCGGCCTGCCGGAGGGGTACGAGGACGGGCTGCGGGCCACCTGGGCGGCCGGCGCCGACCTGCCGACCACGGCCGCGCTGCGCGACCAGCGGATGCTGCTCATCCGGGACGCGCCGGCCCGCAAGCTCGCCGACCCGCGGGCCGCACCCCTGCACCGCTACCTCGCCGACGTCCCGTGGGACACCGTGCTCTCCCTGCCGCTGGACTCCCTCGGCCGCAGCCTCGGCGCCCTGCACCTCTACCGGCCGGCCGGCCCGGACCCCGGGCCCGACGAGCTGGCCTTCCTGCGGGCGGTCGCCGACCAGACCGCCGTCGCCGTGGAGAACGCCCGGCTGCTGGCCGACGGGCGCCGCAACGCCGCCCTGCTGGAGCGCCAGCGGCTGGCCCGGGAGCTGCACGACTCGGTCTCCCAGGCGCTGTTCTCCATGACCCTGCACGCCCGGACCGCGCAGCTGGCCATGGCGAAGCTGGGGCTCCCCGACGACGGGCTGCTCGGCCGCACCGTCGGCCAGCTGCGCGAGCTCACCCAGGGCGCCCTCGCCGAGATGCGGGCGCTGATCTTCGAGCTGCGCCCGGGAGCCCTGGCCGAGGAGGGGCTGGTCGCGGCGGTCACCAAGCAGGCCGCGGCGATCGGCGCCCGGGAGGGGCTGCCGATCACCGTCACCGGCCCCGTCGAGCGGCCGCCGCTGCCGGCCGAGGTCGAGGAGCACCTCTACCGGATCGTGCTCGAGGCGCTGCACAACACCGTCAAGCACGCCCGCGCCGGCGCGGTCCGCGTGACGGTGACCGACGGGGACGGGCTCACGGTGGTGGTGGCCGACGACGGCGCCGGCTTCGACGCCGGCGCCGACCACCCCGGGCACCTCGGCCTGCGCACCATGCGGGAGCGCGCCGCGGCGATCGGCGCCGACCTCGGGATCGACAGCGCCCCCGGCCGGGGGACGCGCACCACCGTCCGACTGCCGGGAGGCGGCTCGTGAGCATCCGGGTGTTCCTCGTCGACGACCACCGGGTGGTCCGGGAGGGCATGCGCGCCTTCCTCGACCTCGTCGACGGCCTCGAGGTGGTCGGGGAGGCCGCCGACGGGCGCGCCGCGCTCGACCGGATCGCCGTCCTCGAGCCGGCCGGGCAGCTGCCCGACGTCGTGCTCATGGACCTGCTCATGCCCGAGCTCGACGGCATCGCCACCACCCGGGAGGTGAAGCGGCGCTGGCCGTCGGTGGAGGTGGTCGCGGTGACCAGCTTCCTCGAGGAGGCGCAGGTGCGGGCCGCGCTGGAGGCCGGCGCCGGCGGCTACCTGCTGAAGGACGCCGAGGCCGACGACGTCGCCGCCGCGATCCGCGCCGCGGCCCGCGGGGACGTGCACCTGGCCCCGGCCGTCGCCCGGGAGCTCACCGCCGCGCTGCGGGCCCCGCAGGTCGGGCCGGTCACCCTCACCCCGCGCGAGCGGGAGGTGCTGGCGCTGATCGCCGACGGCCGCGCCAACCGGGAGATCGCCGGAGCCCTGCAGGTCAGCGAGCGGACGGCGCGGACCCACGTGAGCAACATCCTGGCCAAGCTCGGGCTGGCCTCGCGGACCCAGGCGGCCATGTACGCCGTCCGCGAGGGGCTGGTGCCCGGGGCGACGGGCGGCCCGGCGCTGCCCCGACCCCGCGGCGGGCCGGGCGTGCCCGCGCGCTGACGCCCTGACGCGGCCGGGCCCGCCCCGGCCGGGGTCCACCCGCACCCCGCGGGGGCCTACGTCATCCGGCCGAGGCCGCGGGCGGGATGACCGAGCCGCAGTCCGGTCCTCCGTCGGATCCGGGCCCCCCGCCGCGCGCCCAGACTCCTCCGCGGGCGGGCTCCCGCCCGCGGACGGACGGGGGAGGCGGACGCGTGGGCACCCGACCCCTCCGGCTGCTGGTGGCCGACGACGACGCACGGGTGCGCCGGGCGCTGCAGGGCGTGCTGTCGGACGTCGACGGCCTCGAGCTGCTCGGCATCTGCGGGGCGGCCGAGGAGCTGAGCCGCCGGGCGGCGTGCGGCCGCCCCGACGTCGTGCTCCTGGACCTGCACCTGCCCGACGCGGGCACCGGGCTGGCACTGCTCGCCCGGCTGGCGCGGACCGCGGTCCGCGTGGTGGCGATGAGCGCCGCGGGCGGCCTCCGCGGGGCCGCGATGGCCGCGGGTGCGGCCGGCTTCGTCGAGAAGGACGGCGTTCCCGAGGCGCTGCTCGAGGCGCTGTTCGCGGCCGGGGCAGGGGCTCCCCCCAGCGCAGGACCGGGGGCGGATGGGGGCGCTCCCTGATGGTGGCCGACCCGGGCGCGCCGGGAGGCTCGCCGCGGCCGGTTGTCGGGCTGCCCCGACACCCACCCGGCCAGCTGGCGGGATGGGCGACCGCCCCGCCGACCAGCAGATTCGACGACGCACCCGTGCACCGCCGCGGGCCCGCGGGGCCCGCCGACCGACAGGAGACCACCGTGGACGGACGCGGCAACCTCGCCGCCCGCACGGGCCGCTGGAGCGCCCGGCACCGCAAGACCGCGATCCTCGGCTGGCTGGCCTTCGTGGTCGCCGCCGTCGTCCTCGGCGGGATGCTGCCGCAGGGCGAGCTGACCGACGCCGAGCGGCTGGTGGGCGCCCCGGCCCAGGCGCAGCGCATCCTCGACGAGCACGGCTGGGAGGAGCCGGCCGCGGAGATGGTCCTGGTCCAGCGGGAGGACGGCGTCCCCGAGGCCGCCGCCACCGCGGCCCTGACCGACGTCGTCGCCGCGCTCGAGGCCACGCCCCAGGTCACGGACGTGGTGAGCCCGCTCGCCGGCGCGCCGCTGGTGTCGGCCGACGGGCGCTCGGCGCTGGTGACCTTCGACATCCGCGGCGACCCGGAGACCGCGGAGGACCGCATCGGCCCGATCCAGGACGCGGTCGCCGCGGTCGCCGCCGACCACGCCGACGTGCGGGTCGAGCAGTTCGGCGGCACGAGCGCGGGCCTGGCGCTCGACGCGGCGCTCGAGGACGACTTCCAGCGGGCCGAGTACCTGTCGATCCCGATCATCCTGTCGGTGCTGCTGCTGACCTTCGGCGCGGTCGTCGCCGCCGTGCTGCCGCTGGTCTTCGCGCTCACCGCGTTCGCCGGGGCGCTGGGGCTGCTCGGCCTGGTCAGCCAGGTCTGGCACGTCGACGGCAACGCGCAGACGGTCATGCTGCTCATCGGCCTGGCCGTCGGGGTGGACTACTCGCTGTTCTACCTCAAGCGGGAGCGCGAGGAGCGGGCCCGCGGGCGCTCGGCCGCCGAGGCGCTCGACGTCGCCGCCGCCACCTCCGGCCGCTCGGTGCTCATCTCGGGCATCACCGTGATGCTGGCGATGGCCGGCATGTTCCTCACCGGGTTCTCCGTCTTCACCGGCATGGGGATCGCCACCATCCTGGTGGTCGCCACCTCCGTGCTCGGCTCGCTGACCGTGCTGCCGGCCCTGATGAGCTGGCTCGGCGACCGGGTGGAGAAGGGCCGGCTGCCGTTCCTGCGCCGCCGCCGGGACGCCGCCGGGGGCCGGTTCTGGCCGGCGGTCCTCGGGGTGGTGCTGCGCCGCCCGCTGGTCGCGGCGGTCGTCTCAGCCGCGCTGCTGGTCGGCCTCGCCGTCCCGGCGCTGGGCCTGTCGCTGCGCAACGAGGGCATCACGGACCTGCCGCAGGAGCTGGCCGTCATCGGTACCTACGAGCGCATCGCCGAGGCCTTCCCCGGTGGATCCGACCCGGCCGAGGTGGTCGTCGAGGCCGCCGACGTCACCGCGCCCGAGGTGCAGGCCGCGATCGCCGACCTGCGGACCGCGGCCCTGGCCAGCGGGCAGATGAACGAGCCGATCACCGTCGCGGGCAACGACGCGGGCACCGTCGCCGTCGTCTCGGTGCCGCTGGTCGGGGACGGCGAGGAGCAGGCCTCCCGCGACGCGCTGGTCACCCTCGCCGACGAGGTCGTGCCGGCCACGGTCGGCGCCGTGGACGGCGTCACCGCGGTGACCGCGGGGAGCACCGCCTACTCGGTGGCCTTCGAGGAACTCATGGCCGAGCGGACCCCGTACGTCTTCGGGTTCGTGCTGCTCCTGGCCTTCCTGCTGCTGCTCGTCTCGTTCCGGTCGGTGGTGGCCGCGGTCACCGCGATCGTGCTCAACCTGCTGTCGGTGGCGGCGGCCTACGGCGCGCTGGTCCTGGTGTTCCAGGAGGGCGTGGGCGCCGACCTCATCGGCCTGGACTCCACCGGCCCGATCGTCAACTGGATCCCGCTGTTCCTCTTCGTGATCCTGTTCGGGCTGTCGATGGACTACCACGTGTTCATCCTCAGCCGGATCCGGGAGGGGCACGACCGCGGGCTGCCCACCCGGGAGGCGGTCCGGTCGGGCATCACGTCGTCCGCCGGCGTGGTCACCAGCGCCGCCGGGATCATGGTGCTGGTCTTCCTCTGCTTCGTCGCGCTGTCGATGACCTCGATGAAGCAGGTGGGCCTGGGGCTGGCGATCGCGGTGCTGCTCGACGCGACCGTCGTCCGCGCGGTGCTGCTGCCGGCGGTCATGCAGCTGCTCGGCGACGCCAACTGGTACCTGCCGCGGTGGCTGCGCTGGCTGCCGAGGCTGGAGCACGAGCCGGCCTCCCGGACGGCGGCGGTCGTCGTCCCGGCCCCCCGCCCGGTGCAGGAGGAGCCGGTGCTCGTCCGGGACTGATCCCCGCCGCGTCCGCCCGAGTGCGACGGACCCGTGGCCGTCGATCGCTGATGGCCACGGGTTCGTCGCACTCACCGGGCAGCTGCCGGTCCGGCCGGCGGACGCCCCCTCCGGCACCGCGCCGACCCGACCCGCACTGCCGGGCGGGGACCACGGCCTACGTCAAAGCGCCGAGGCCGCACCCGGCCGCCGGGCCGATGTGCCCGCCGCCCGGCCGCTCGACGATCACCGGCAGCATCCCCCACCCAGGAGTTGAACCCCGCCATGTCGGCACCGAGCACCACCCCCCTCATCGACCCGCCCGCGCAGCCGCGGCCCGCGGCCGCCGCCGTCGACGCGGTCAAGGCCTACGGCACGGGCGAGGCCGCGGTCCGCGCGCTGGACGGCGTCACGGTCGCGTTCGACCGGAGCCGGTTCACCGCGATCATGGGGCCCTCCGGCTCGGGCAAGTCCACCCTGCTGCACTGCCTGGCCGGGCTGGACACGCTGACCTCCGGCGACGTCCGCCTGGGCGAGCAGTCCCTGGGCGGTCTGTCGGACAAGCAGCTCACCGCGCTGCGCCGCGACCGCATGGGCTTCGTCTTCCAGGCGTTCAACCTGCTGCCCACGCTCACCGCCGCGGAGAACATCCGGCTGCCGCTGGACCTCGCCGGCCGCGCGGTCGACCAGGCCTGGTTCGACACCGTCGTGGCCGCGGTCGGCCTCGCCCCGCGGCTCGGCCACACCCCGGCCCAGCTGTCCGGCGGCCAGCAGCAGCGCGTCGCCGCCGCCCGCGCGCTGGTCACCCGCCCGGAGATCGTCTTCGCCGACGAGCCGACCGGCGCGCTGGACTCGCGGTCCGGGGCCGACCTGCTGGCCTTCCTGCGCCGCGCGGTCGACGAGTTCGGCCAGACCATCGTCATGGTCACCCACGACCCGGTCGCGGCCGCGCACGCCGACCGGGTGGTCTTCCTCGCCGACGGCCGCGTCCGCGACGAGCTGACCGCCCCCACCACCGAGGCCGTCCTCGACACCATGAAGCGGCTGGGCGGCTGACCATGCGGAAGGTCATCTGGAAGGGCCTGCTGGCCCGCAAGCTGCGGCTGGCGCTGACGGCGGTCTCGATCAGCCTCGGCGTCGCGTTCGTCTCCGGCACCTTCGTGCTCGGGGACACCATGACCGCCACCTTCGACCAGCTCTACGAGGGGCTCACCGAGGGCACCGACGTCACCGTCCGCGGCGAGTCGGCGTTCACCGACACCAGCACCCTGGGTGCGACCCGGCCCTTCGACGAGTCGCTGCTGGCCGAGGTCGAGCAGGTCGAGGGGGTCGAGGCCGCGGCCGGCGCCGTCACCGGGTACGCGCTGATCCTCGACCGGGGCGGCGAGCCGGTGCAGCCCGGCGGCGCACCCACGCTGGGCGCCAACTTCCCCTCCGCCGAGGAGACCGACGCCGGCCTCACCGCCGGGTTCACCCTGCGCTCCGGCGACGCCCCGGCCGGCCCCGGCGAGGTCGCCCTGGACGCCGCGACGGCCCGCGACCACGGCTTCGCCCCCGGCGACCCGGTCACCATCCTGTTCGCCGACGGGCCCCGCGACTTCGTCGTCAGCGGGATCGCCGGGTTCGGGGAGGCCGACAACCTCGCCGGGGCCACCATGGCGGCCTTCGACCTGGCCACCGCCCAGCAGGTGCTCGGCAAGGTCGGCCTGCTCGACGGCATCGACGTCCGCGCCGAGGACGGCGTCCCCCCGGGCGAGCTGCGCGACCGGCTCGCCGCCGCGCTGCCCGACGGGCTCGAGGCGGTGACCTCCGAGCAGGTGGTCGCCGAGAACAGCGCGGCGGTCGCCGACGCGCTGGGCTTCTTCACCACCGGGCTGCTCGGCTTCGCCGCCGTCTCGCTGCTGGTCGGCGCGCTGATCATCTGGAACACCTTCTCGATCCTGGTCGCCCAGCGGACCCGCGAGCTGGCGCTGCTGCGGGCCGTCGGGGCCTCCCGCCGCCAGGTGCGCACCTCCGTCGTCGTCGAGGCGCTCGTCATCGGCCTGGTCGCCGCGGCGCTCGGCCTCGGCCTCGGCATCGGGGTGGCGGTGGGGCTGCGCGCCGCGCTGGGGGCGATCGGCCTCGAGGTGCCGACGACGACGCTGCAGGTCGAGCCCCGCACGGTCGTCGCCGCGCTGCTCGTCGGCGTCGTCGTCACGGTGCTCGCCGCGCTGCTGCCCGCCCGGCAGGCCACCCGGGTGCCGCCGGTGGCCGCCCTGCGCGCCGTCGACGCCCCGGCCCGGCCGGTCGGGCGGGTGCGGCCGGCCGTCGGCGCCGTCCTCACCGTGCTCGGTGCCGCCGGGCTGACCTGGGCGATCGTCGGCGAGGAGCAGCTGGCCGCCGCCGGGCTCGGCACGGTGCTCACCCTGGCCGGCGTGCTCACCCTGGCCCCGCCGATCGCGACCGCGGTCACCCGGGTCGTCGGCGGCCCGCTGACCCGCCTCGGCGGGACGACGGCGGCACTGGCCCGGCGCAACGCGCTGCGCAACCCGCGGCGGACGGCGAACACCGCGACCGCGCTGATGATCGGCCTGGCCCTGGTCTCCACGGTGACCGTGGTGGCCTCGTCCATGAAGGCCTCGGTGGCCGACGTGCTCGCCGACACCAGCCGGGCCGACTTCATCCTCAAGGCCGCGGGGCAGACCGCGCAGGGGCTGCCGCCGCAGCTGGCCGAGGAGCTGCGGGGGGTCGACGGCGTGGGCACGGTGGCGCAGCTGCGCGTCACCACGGTGCAGCGGGACGGCGCCACCACCGCGGTCACCGGCCTCGACCCGGCCACCGTCGAGTCGGCCGCCGACCTCGAGGTGAGCTCCGGGGCGGTCGCCGACCTCGGCGACGGCTCGGTGCTCGTCTCCGACGCCGTGGCCGGGGCCGACGGCCTGGCCGTGGGCGACGCGGTGGAGATCGTGTTCAGCCAGACCGGGGCGCAGGAGTTCACGGTCGCCGGCACCTACGGCAACACGACCCTGCTCGGCAGCGACTACGTCGTCACGCTCGACGCGCTCGCCGCCAACGGGGGCGCCGGGCTCGACACCGCCGTCCTGGTGGTGGCCGAGGACGGCGCCGACCCGGCCGACGTCCGGGCCGGTCTGGAGGCGGTGACCGCCGCCTACCCGATCGCCCAGCTCGACGACGCCGAGTCGTTCACCGAGTCGCAGGCGCAGACCATCGACCAGCTGCTGGCGATCGTCACGATGTTGCTGGCGCTCGCGGTGGTCATCGCGCTGCTCGGCATCGTCAACACCCTGGCGCTGTCGGTGTTCGAGCGGACCCGCGAGCTCGGCCTGCTCCGCGCCGTCGGCACCACGCGCCGGCAGGTGCGGGCGGTGGTGCGCTGGGAGTCGGTGATCGTCGCCGTCCTCGGGGCGCTGCTCGGCGCCGTGCTCGGGCTGGCCTCCGGCGCCGCGCTCACCCGCGGGCTGGCCGGCGAGGGGCTGACCGTGCTGGAGATCCCCGGGGACCGGCTGGGCCTCTACGTGCTGGCGGCCGCGGTCGCCGGCGTGCTCGCCGCCATCGGCCCGGCCCGGCGGGCGGCGAAGGTCGACGTCCTCCGGGCGGTCGCCGCGACCTGACCGCCCGGCCGAGGGACGGAGAACGTCGGGGCACGGGAGGCCCTCCCCGCGTCGGGAGCCCGGGGACGGGTGGACGGCTTCCCGTGCCTCGGCGGGCGCCCGGGGTTTGCGCCGCCGCCGGGGCGCGCACCCCGCAGGGGGTGCCCGGGAGGATCGAGGACTACGGCCTGATCGGCGACCTGCAGACGGCGGCGCTCGTGGGCCGCGACGGGTCGATCGACTGGCTGTGCCTGCCGCGCTTCGACTCCGCGGCCTGCTTCGCCGCCCTGCTGGACGACGAGCGGGCCGGGCGCTGGCTGCTGGCACCGGTCGCCGGGGGGACCTGCACCCGGCGGCGCTACCGAGGGGACTCGCTGGTCCTGGAGACCGGGTGGGAGACCCCGGAGGGAGCCGTCCGCGTCGTCGACCTCATGCCGATCCGCGGCGAGGCGGCCGACGTCGTCCGGATCGTCGAGGGCCTCTCCGGCCGGGTGACCGTGCGCAGCGAGCTGCGGCTGCGCTTCGACCACGGGCACGTGCCACCGTGGAGCCGGCGGCTGGACGGCGACCTGGTGGCGGTGGCCGGCCCCGACGCGGCCTGGTTGCGGACGCCGGTGGAGACCGAGGAGCGCGACGGCGGCTGGTGCGCGGAGTTCGCCGTCGGCCCGGGGGACCGGGTGCCGTTCGTGCTGACCCACGCGCCCTCCTACGGGCCCGCGCCGCACCCGGTGGACGCCGAGGAGGCCCTGGCCGGCACGGAGGCGTTCTGGGCCGACTGGATCGGCCGCTGCGACTACGCGGGCGGGTGGGCCGACGCCGTCCGCCGCTCGCTGGTCACGCTCAAGGCGCTGACCCACGCCCCGACCGGCGGCATCGTCGCCGCGGCGACGACGTCGCTGCCCGAGGAGCTCGGCGGCGTCCGGAACTGGGACTACCGCTACACCTGGCTGCGCGATGCCACCTTCACCCTCCAGGCGCTGCTCGGGACCGGGTACGTCCGCGAGGCCTGCGAATGGCGGGACTGGCTGCTGCGCGCGGTGGCCGGAGACCCGGCGGAGCTGCGCATCATGTACGGACTGGACGGCACCCGGCGCATCCCGGAGTACGAGCTGCCCTGGCTCGCCGGGTACGAGGGCTCCGCCCCCGTCCGGATCGGCAACGCCGCGGCGGGCCAGCTGCAGCTGGACGTGTGGGGCGAGGTGCTCGACGGGCTGCACCTGGCCCGGGAGGCGGGGCTGGAGAGCACGCCGGACGCCTGGGCGGTGCAGCGCGGCCTGCTCGACGTGCTGGAGGGCTCGTGGGACCGGCCGGACAACGGGCTGTGGGAGGTCCGCGGGGAGCGCCGGCACTTCGTGCACAGCAAGGTGCTGGCCTGGGCCGGGGTGGACAGCGCGGTCCGGGCCGTCGAGCAGCACGGCCTGGACGGCCCGGTGGAGCGCTGGCGCGCGCTCCGGGCGCGGATCCACGCCGACGTCTGCGCCCGGGGGTACGACCCGGACCGGAACACCTTCACCCAGTCCTACGGGTCGCGCTGCCTCGACGCGGCGCTCCTGCTCATCCCGCGGTTCGGCTTCCTGGACTGGCGCGACGAGCGGGTGGTCGGCACCGTCGACGCCGTCCGCCGGGAGCTCACCGAGGACGGCCTGCTGCTGCGCTACCGGACCGGCCCCGGCGGGACCGACGACGGCCTGCCGGGCCACGAGGGTGCCTTCCTCGCCTGCAGCTTCTGGCTGGTCGACGCCCTGGCCGGCACCGGTCGCCGGCGGGAGGCCGAGCAGCTGTTCGAGCGGCTGCTGGACCTGCGCAGCGACCTGGGCCTGCTCAGCGAGGAGTACGACACCCGCGCCGGGCGGCAGGTCGGCAACACGCCCCAGGCGTTCAGCCACGTGGGGCTGGTCAACGCCGCCCGCCACCTCTCCGGTACCCGGCCGGCCGAGGAGTGCGGCACGGGGCAGAGCGGGCTGCCGGAGGAGCCCGGGCACCTCACATGACGAGGGCGTGACGAGGGGCGGTGGCCCGTTTCCCCCCGGGGAGGGGGGCTACGGGACCGGTGAGGTCCTGGCAGACGACCCGATCGTGGGAGTGATCTCCATGCCGCAGACCGTCGCCGACTACCTGCTCGCCCGGCTCCGCGAATGGGGGGTGCGCCAGGTCTTCGGGTATCCCGGGGACGGCATCAACGGCCTGCTCGCCGCCTGGGGCAGGGCCGACAACGACCCCGAGTTCGTGCAGTCCCGGCACGAGGAGATGTCGGCCTTCGAGGCCGTCGGCTTCGCCAAGTTCAGCGGCGGCTTCGGCGTCTGCGCCGCGACCAGCGGGCCCGGCGCGATCCACCTGCTCAACGGGCTCTACGACGCCAAGCTCGACCACGTCCCGGTCGTGGCGATCGTCGGGCAGACCGAGCGCTCCGCGATGGGCGGCGGGTACCAGCAGGAGGTCGACCTGCTGACCCTGTTCAAGGACGTCTGCAGCGACTACGTGCAGATGTGCACCGTCCCCGAACAGCTGCCCAACCTCGTCGACCGGGCCATCCGGATCGCGGTGAGCGAGCGGGCGCCGACGGCCCTGATCTTCCCCTCCGACGTCCAGGAGCTGGACTACGAACCGCCCGGCCACCAGTTCAAGGAGGTCCCCTCCAGCCTGGGCCTCGCCCCGGCGAGGCCGCAGCCGGACCCGGCCGCCGTCCGGCAGGCCGCCGACATCCTCAACGCCGGCGAGAAGGTCGCGCTGCTGGTCGGCCAGGGCGCCCGGGGCTGCCAGGCGGAGCTGACCGAGGTCGCCGACCTGCTCGGCGCCGGCGCGGCCAAGGCGCTGCTCGGCAAGGACGTGCTGCCCGACACCGAGCCCTGGGTGACCGGGGCGATCGGCCTGCTGGGCACCCGGCCGAGCTACGAGATGATGATGGGCTGCGACACGCTGCTCACCGTCGGGTCGAACTTCCCCTACACCCAGTTCCTGCCCGAGCTCGACCAGGCGCGGGCGATCCAGATCGACCGCTCCGGCAGCTGGATCGGCATGCGCTACCCCTACGAGCTCAACGTCGTCGGCGACGCGAAGGCCACGCTGCAGGCGCTGATCCCGCTGCTGCGGCGCACGACCGACCGCTCCTGGCGGGAGAAGATCGAGTCCGACGTCGCCGGCTGGTGGGAGACCATGCAGCGGCGCGCCATGACCGATGCCGACCCGGTCAACCCGATGCGGATCGTGCACGAGCTGTCCGAGCGGCTGCCGGCGAACGCGATCGTCACCGCCGACTCCGGCAGCGCGGCCAACTGGTACGCCCGCCACCTCCGCTTCCACGGCGACGTCCGGGGCTCCCTCTCCGGCACGCTGGCCACGATGGGCCCCGGCGTGCCCTACGCGATCGGCGCCAAGTGGGCGCACCCCGAGCGCCCGGCGATCGCCCTCGTCGGCGACGGCGCGATGCAGATGAACGGCCTGGCCGAGATGATCACCGTCCGCCGCTACTTCGAGGAGTGGTCCGACCGCCGGCTGGTCGTCGCCGTCTTCCACAACAACGACCTCAACCAGGTCACCTGGGAGATGCGGGCGATGGAGGGGGCGCCGAAGTTCGCCGAGTCGCAGGTCGTCCCCGACGTCGACTACGCCGCCTTCGCCCGCGGGCTGGGGTTGCAGGGCATCAACGTCGACGAACCCGACGACGTCGGACCCGCCTGGGACGCCGCCCTGTCCGCCGACCGCCCGACGCTGCTGGACATCCGCTGCGACCCCGACGTCCCCCCGATCCCGCCGCACGCGACCGTCGAGCAGGCGATGGCCACCGCGAAGTCGGCGCTCAAGGGCGACGAGGACGCCGCCGGCTTCGTCAAGCAGGGCGTCAAGCAGAAGGTGCAGGAGTTCCTCCCCGGCACGAAGGGCTGAGCGCCGGTGGCCCCGGTCGACCTGCCCGCCCCCGTCGTCCGCCCGCCCGAGGACCCCGCCGCCGGCGTCGACGTCGCCGCCCTGGAGCGCGACCTGCGCGCCCGGGTGGACGGCGAGGTCCGCTTCGACGCCGGGTCCCGGGGCGCCTACAGCACCGACGCCTCCAACTACCGGCAGGTGCCGATCGGGGTGGTGGTGCCCCGCACGGTGGAGGCCGCCGCGGCGGCGGTCGCGGTGTGCCGGGAGCACGGCGCGCCGCTGCTGGCCCGCGGCGGCGGGACGAGCCTGGGCGGGGAGTGCACCAACACCGCCGTCGTCCTGGACTTCGCCAAGTACTGCACCCGGCTGCTCTCGGTCGATGCGGAGGCACGGACCTGCGTCGTCGAGCCGGGCATCGTGCTCGACGAGCTCAACGCGCAGCTGGCCGAGCACGGCCTGGAGTTCGGGCCGGAGCCGGCCACCCACAGCCACTGCACGATCGGCGGGATGATCGGCAACAACTCCTGCGGGGCGACGGCGCAGCGCACCGGCAAGGTCGTGGACAACGTCGTCTCGTTGGAGGTGCTGCTCTACGACGGCACCCGGATGACCGTCGGCGCGACCTCCGACGAGGAGTACGCCGCGATCGTGCGGGCCGGCGGCCGCCGCGGGGAGGTGTACGCCCAGCTGCGGGAGCTGCGGGACCGGTACGCCGACCTGATCCGGGAGCGGTTCCCCGAGGACGTGCCCCGGCGCGTCTCGGGCTACAACCTCGACTCGCTGCTGCCCGAGAAGGGCCTCCACCTGGCCCAGGCCCTGGTCGGCTCCGAGAACACGCTGGTCACGGTGCTGCGGGCGGAGCTGCGGCTGGTCCCGGTCGTGGGGCACCACGCGCTGGTGCTGCTCGGCTACCCCGACGCGGTCACCGCGGCCGGGGACGTGCCGCGGATCGTGACCCACGAACCCATCGCGCTCGAGGGCCTGGACCGGGAGCTGATCCGGTACCAGCAGCGCAAGGACCTCAACCCCGACGCGCTGCAGCTGCTGCCCGGGGGCCCGCGGGCCTGGGTGCTCGCCCAGTTCGGCGGCGCGGACGACGACGAGGCCGTCGGCCGGGCCCGGCGGTTCGCCGAGGCCGCCGACAGCTGGGAATCGGCCCCGACGGCGACGGTCTTCGAGGACGAGGAGGCCCAGATCCAGATCTGGCAGATCCGCGAGTCCGGCCTCGGCGCCACCGCCCGCGTCCCGGGCATGCCCGACACCTGGCCGGGCTGGGAGGACTCCGCGGTCGCCCCCGCCGACCTCGCCGGCTACCTGCGGGACCTCAAGGCGCTCTACGAGGAGTTCGGGTTCGCGCGCACCTCGGTCTACGGGCACTTCGGGCAGGGCTGCGTGCACACCCGCATCCCGTTCGACCTGGAGACCGCCGGCGGGGTGGCCGGGTTCCGGGAGTTCGTCGAGCGGGCGGCCGACCTCGTCGTCTCCTACGGCGGGTCGTTCTCCGGTGAGCACGGCGACGGCCAGGCCCGCGGCGAACTCCTGCCGAGGATGTTCGGGGCGGAGCTGACCGAGGCCTTCGCCCGGTTCAAGGCGGTCTTCGACCCCGACGACCGGATGAACCCCGGCAAGGTCGTCCCCGCCCGCCGCCTGGACGAGGACCTGCGCCTGGGGGCGGACTACTCGCCCCGGCCGGTGGAGACCCACTTCGCCTACCCGCACGACGGCGGCAGCTTCGACGAGGCCGTGCAGCGCTGCGTGGGGGTGGGCCGCTGCCGGCGCGACCACGGCGGGGTGATGTGCCCCTCCTACATGGTCACGCGGGAGGAGGAGCACTCCACGCGGGGCCGGGCCCGCCTGCTGTTCGAGATGCTGGCCGGGCACGAGGACTCCCCGATCCGCGACGGGTGGCGCTCGGAGGCCGTGCGGGACGCGCTGGACCTCTGCCTGGCCTGCAAGGGCTGCAAGACCGACTGCCCGGTCAACGTGGACATGGCCACCTACAAGGCCGAGTTCCTCTCCCACCACTACGCCGGCCGGCTGCGCCCGCTGGACCACTTCAGCCTGGGTTGGCTGCCCCTGGTCGCGAGGGCGGCCACCCGGGCGCCGCGGCTGGTCAACGCCGTCTCCCACGCCCCGGTGCTCGCCCGGATCGCCACCGCGCTGGGCGGCGTCGCGCCGGAGCGGGAGATCCCGCAGTTCGCCGAGGAGACCTTCCGGTCCTGGTACGCCGCCCGCGGCCCGCGGGGGAGCGGTGAGCGCGGCGAGGTGGTGCTGTGGCCGGACACCTTCAGCAACTCCTTCCACCCGTCGCCGGCCCGGGCGGCGGTCGAGGTGCTGGAGGACGCCGGCTGGCGGGTCGTCGTCCCGCAGGAGGCGGTCTGCTGCGGGCTGACCTGGATCTCGACCGGGCAGCTGGACGTGGCCAAACGGGTGCTGCGCCGGACGATCGACGTGCTCCGGCCGCACCTGCAGGCCGGGACGCCGGTCCTCGGGCTGGAGCCGTCGTGCACCGCGGTGTTCCGGGAGGACGTCGCCGAGCTGTGGCCGGGCGACCCCGACGTCCGGCGGCTGCGGGAGCAGACGGTCACCCTGGCCGAGCTGCTCACCGAGCGCACCCCCGGCTGGGAGCCGCCGGAGCTGCACCGCCGCGCGCTGGTGCAGACGCACTGCCACCAGCACGCGGTCATGGGCTTCGACGCCGACGTCGAGCTGATGCGGCGGGTGGGCCTGGACGTGCACGTCCTCGACTCCGGCTGCTGCGGGCTGGCCGGAAACTTCGGGTACCAGAAGGGCCACTACGAGGTCTCGATGGCCTGCGCCGAGCGGGTGCTGCTGCCGGCCCTGCGCGACGCCGACCCCGGGGACGTCGTGCTCGCCGACGGCTTCAGCTGCCGCACCCAGATCGAGCAGGGCGATTCCGGCGGCCGTGCGGCGGTGCACCTGGCCGAGCTGCTCGCCGCCGCGCTGCGCGGCGACCCCGCCCGGCCGGGGCAGCGACCCGAGGAGGCCTACGCCGAGCGGCCGTCGACCTCCCGCGCGGCCTCCTGGGCGGTGCTGGCCGGGACGGCGGCGGCCGGGGCGCTGCTGACCGGCGCCGTCGTCCGGGCCGCGCGGGGTGTCGGCGCGGTCCGCGGCACGGCAGAGGAAGCCCTTCCCACGTCCGCAGGCCCCCGACGGGGGAGAAGCCTCCTGCGCCGCGGGTCCTGCGGTGCGGTCAGGCCCGCGGGCGCAGCAGCGACTTGGTGACCGAGCCCATCGCCACGACCTCGCCGTCCACCGTGGCCTCCGACCGCAGGAACGCCAGCGTGCGTCCGCGCCGCACCACCTCGGCGCGCAGCAGCACCCGGGCACCCTCGCCCACGCCCCGCAGCAGCGAGGACGTCGCGTCGTGGGTGACCGCGTTCTCCTCGGCGCCGAGGTCGGGCAGCAGGCGGACGTAGGCGGCGACGTCGAGGAGGGCGGCCACGATGCCGCCGTGCAGCACCCCGGCGTTGTTCAGCGCCGGCGGCCCGACGGGGAGCACGATCCCGGCCCGCGGGTCGGCGGGGTCGGCGAGCGCCAGGCCCAGCCAGCGGTGCAGCGGCACGTCGAGGACGCCCTGCACGCGGTCGGCGAGCACGGCGGGGTCGGCGGTCACCCGGCCACCCTGCCAGCCGCGCCCGGGGCCGCGCGGACCCCCTCCCCGGACCACTTTGCGGTCACGTGACGAATCCGTGAAGGGCGTGGCGGGGGCGGTGCCCGCGGGGAACGTGGAACCGGCCCGACCGCGTATCCAGGAGGTTCCTGCGTGCCCCGTCCCCCCGGTCTGCCGGTGCCCGGCGTCGAGTCCGACCCCCGGTCCCGGCCGCGCCGGCTGCGGGCGCTCCTCGGGCTGGCGGTGGCCGTCCTGCTGGCCGGCGCCCTGGCGGCGTCCCTGGCGCTGCCGCTGGTCGCGGGCGCGGGCCTGGCCACGCGCGACACCGCCGGCGTGCTGCACCCGGTGGAGGCCGAGCTGCTCGACCGGACGCCGGCGGGCAACACGCGGGTCCTGGCCGTCGACGGCACGCTGATCACCGAGCTGTACCGGCGCAACCGGACCGTGGTCCCCAGCGAGGCGATCGCCCCGGTGATGAAGGACGCCCTGGTCGCCATCGAGGACGCCCGCTTCCACGAGCACTCCGGGGTGGACGGCGAGGGCCTCGTGCGGGCCCTGGTGCGCAACCTGGCCGCCGGCACGGTGGTCGAGGGCGGCTCCACGCTCACCCAGCAGCTGGTCAAGCAGATCCGGCTGCAGTCGGCGGAGTCGCCGGAGGAGCGGGAGGCGGCGACCGCGGAGGCGCTGGGCCGCAAGCTGGACGAGGCGCAGCTGGCCCTCGGTCTGGAGCAGCGGTACACCAAGGACGAGATCCTCACCCGCTACCTCAACCGGGTCTACTTCGGCGCCGGCGCCTACGGGGTGCACGCGGCGGCCGAGACATACTTCGACACCACGCCGGACGCGCTGACCCTCGCCCAGGCGGCCACGCTCGCCGGGCTGGTGCAGAGCCCGACGCAGTACGACCCGTTCGTCGCCCCGGACGCGGCCACCGCGCGACGCGACGTCGTCATCGGCCGGATGCTGGACCTCGGCATGGTCGACCCGGCCGCCGCGGCCGAGGCGCAGGCCGCGCCGGTCGTGCTCGCCCCCGGCCAGGGGCCGCCGCGCGGGTGCGCCGAGGCCGCCGTCAGCGGCTTCTTCTGCGACTACGTCCTCTCGTACCTCACCGGGACGCTGGGGCTGAGCATGCGGGAGATCGAGACCGGCGGGCTCACGATCCGCACGACGATCGACCCGGCGATGCAGCAGGCCGGCGACGCGGCCGTGCGGGCCTCGGTCCCCGAGGGGGATCCGCTGGCCGCGATCTACACGGCGGTCGAGCCGGGGTCGGGCCGGGTGCTGGCCATGTCGGTCAACCGCCGGTACGGGCTGGACGAGTCCGACCCGGCCCAGACCACGGTCAACCTGGCCACGGCCGCGGGCCAGGGAGCCGGCTCGACGTACAAGGTGTTCACCGCCGCGGCGGCGCTCGAGGCCGGCTACGGGCTCGACCACGTCATCACGACCGACGACCCGTACGAGTCCACGGTCTACCGGGACGGAGACGCGCCCTACGACGTGGGCAACGCCGGGCGGTACCCGAGCACGCTCGACATGGAGCGCGCGCTCTACATGTCGTCCAACACCTACTTCCTGGCCCTGGAGGACCGGCTGGGGAGCGTCACCGGCCCGGTGGACATGGCGCTGCGCCTGGGGCTGACCTCGCTCGAGCCGGTCGCCGAGCAGGTCAAGGCGGAGAACCGGGGCTCGTTCACCTTCGGGGCCGAGGCGACCAGCCCGCTGGCGCTGGCCAACGCGTACGGCACGCTGGCCGCCAGCGGCACCCACTGCTCGCCCACCCCGGTCGACGAGATCCTCGACCGGTACGGGCAGCCGCTGACCCGCGAGGACGGCTCGCCGGTGCTCATCCAGGACCGCTGCACCCCCGAAGTGGTCCCGGCCGGGCTGGCCAACACGCTCAACCAGGCGCTGCGCAAGGACGTCGAGCCCGGGTTCCCCGGGCAGACGGGCCGGCGGGCCTACGTGCCGGGGCACCAGATCGCCGGCAAGACCGGGACGACGCAGGACAACTACTCGATCGCCTTCGTCGGCTACACGCCGCAGATCGCGGCGAGCGTGATGGTCTACGACCCGGTGGCCAACCGGGACGTCGGCGGTTTCGGCGGGGGCAAGGGCGCCACGATCTGGCACGACGCGCTGGCGCCGATCCTCTCCCAGCGCGAGCCGGTGCCGTTCGCGCCCGCCGACCCGTACTACGTGCAGGGCACCAAGCAGTCCCTCCCCCCGGGGTGCGTGGGCTCCGGGTCCTCTCGGTGCCGGGCCCTGCTGTCCTCCTCCGGGCTGAGCGCGAACCTGGTGCGGGTGGACAGCGGCCGGCCGCCCGGCGTCGTCGTCGGCGTGGATCCCGCCCCGGGTGCGGTGGTGGACAGCAACCGGCCGGTGACCGTGCTGGTCAGCAACGGTGCCCGCTGGACGCCGCCCCCGCCGCCGGAGCCCGAGCCGGCCCCCGCGCCGCCGCCCGCCCCCGCGCCGGCACCGGAGCCCGCTCCCGCCCCCGAGCCTGCCCCCGCGCCGGCACCGGAGCCCGCTCCCGAGCCGCCGCCCGCCCCCGAGCCGGCGCCGGAGCCCGCGCCGGCCCCGGCTCCCGCCCAGGAGCCCGCTCCCGAGCCCGCCCCCGCTCCCGCTCCCGAGCCCGAGCCCGCCCCTGAGCCGGCACCGGAACCCGCTCCCGAGCCGGCACGGGAGCCCGCGCCCGCCCCGGAGCCCGCGCCCGCTCCCGGGCCCGCGCCTGCTCCCGAGCCGGCACCGGAACCCGTACCCGGACCGGAACCCGCACCCGGACCGGAACCCGCACCCGAGCCGGCGCCGGGACCCGAGGGCGCACCCGGCCCGGCCGCCGAGCAGTTCCCGGACGACGGCGGCGCCGGGCCCACCGGCTGAGCGGCACCAGCAGCCACCCCGGGCACCTACGTCTCTGAGTGCCATGGCGCTCAGAGACGTAGGTGCCGGGAGACATGACACGGGGACCCGGGCGCAGCCGCCCGCTGTCGACGAGGATGTGGGGCGGGGGGCCGGTCCTGACGGTCTGGCCGCGTTGGTCAGTCCACCCAGCTGTGGGTGGCCACTGTTTGCCGGCTACCCCCGCCCAGAGCCACTGTGACCCAGCTCACACGGGAGGGTCAAGCCCGCCCGGCGTGTCGTCCCGCGCGTGTCCGGATCCGCCCGGGGCGGTCCGGCCGGGTTGTCAGCCGACCCGGCGCAGCACCTCGGCGGAGAGCTGGTCGACCCCGGTGTGCCCCGTCAACCCCAGCGTCAGGTCGAACTCGCCGAGGACGTCGGAGACCACCTGGCGCACGCCCTCCTCGCCCGCCAGGCCGAGCCCCCACACCCAGGGCCGGCCCAGCAGCACGGCGCGGGCGCCGAGGGCGACGGCGGTGAAGACGTCGGCCCCGCTGCGGACCCCGCTGTCGAGGAGCACCGGCGCCCGGTCGCCCACCGTGGCGACCACGTCGGGCAGCGCGTCGAGCGCCGAGATCGAGCGGTCCACCTGCCGCCCGCCGTGGGTGCTCACCACCACGCCGTCGACCCCCTCGTCGAGGGCCCGCCGGGCGTCGTCGGGGTGCAGCACCCCCTTGAGCACGATCGGCAGGCGGGTGCGGGCCCGCAGCCAGGCGAGGTCGGCCCAGGTGATCGAGGGCCGCGAGTAGATGCGCAGGAACGTCTCCACCGCGGCGCGGGGCAGCGGGGAGCGCAGGTTCTCCCGCAGCGGGCCCGGCCAGGCGCGCGCCATGCCGACCAGGGCACGCACCGCGGCGACGGTGGGCCGGGGCTGGCGGTCCCGCGCGGCGGCGTCGCCCGCCTCGACCGGCGCCGGCGCGGCTTCCCCCGCCGCCGCGGCGACCCGCTCCTCGACCAGCCGCCGGAACACCGGGTCGGAGGTGTACTGGGCGATGCCCTTGCCCAGCGCGAAGGGCAGGTGGCCGAGGTCGAGGTCCCGGGGCCGCCAGCCGAGCATCGTCGTGTCGAGGGTGACCACCAGGGCCTCGCACCCGCACGCCTCGGCCCGGGACACGAGGCTCTCCACCAGCTCGTCGGAGGTCGACCAGTACAGCTGCGACCAGCGCGGCGCGTCCCCCATCGCCCCCGCACAGGTCTCCATGGGCACCGACGCCTGGTTCGAGAACACCATCGGCACGCCCAGGCCCGCGGCCGCGCGGGCGACCGCGAGGTCGGCCTCGCGGTGCACGAGCTCCAGCGCCCCGACCGGGCCGAGCAGCACCGGTGCCGGCAGGCGGCGGCCGAACAGCTCGACCGAGGTGTCCCGGCTGCTGACGTCCCGCAGCACCCGGGGGACGACGGCCCAGCGGTCGAACGCCGTCCGGTTGGCCCGCTGGGTCGTCTCCTCGCCGGCCCCGCCGGCGACGTAGGCGTAGGCCCGCGGGGTCAGCCGGCGCCGGGCGGCCTGCTGCAGGCGCCGGGCGGCGGTCGGCACCCGCGGGCGCCGGCCGTACACCCCGGCGCGGTAGACCTCGTCCTGGCGGCGTCGTCCGGTCCCGGCGGCAGAGTCCACCGGCCCACCGTAGTGAGCCCTGCGTCACAGCCCCGGACGGGGGCCCGGCCGACGATCTCGCGACACGCCGCGCCGACACGCGCAACCGGCCGGTAACCCGCGGCCGCGGGCCGTTCCCGCGGTCCATCATGGGGGTCCGCCCGCGCTCAGCACGGACGCCGGGCGGCGGTCACACCAGGGGGAAGTTGCACGTGCCGGTCGCCAGCAGGCCGGGGCTCGTCAGGGGCGCCGCGTCCGTCCTCGGCCTGTCCGCCGTCCTCGCCTGCCTCGTCCTCGCCACCGCCGGCCCCGCGGCCGCCGTCGACGACCCCACCCGCCCCGACGCGCGGGTCACCCAGGGCCCCAGCTGCCGCCCCGGCGGGGTCGCCGTGGAGGTCACGGCGGGCACCGCCCCCTACGCCGTCCGCCTCGGCACCACGCGCGCGCCCGAGGGGGAGGACGACGCCGAGCTGGCCCCCGGCGCCGTCGTCGTCCTCGCCACCGGGGCCGTGGCCTGGGGGGAGACCATCGACCCCTTCCTCGAGTACACCGCCCTCGACGGCTCGGGCACCGCCTACGTCGACGAGCTCGAGGGCTTCAGCTTCACCCGCCCCGCCGAGGAGGACTGCGCGGCGATCAGCCCGCCGTCCGCGGCCGCCGGTGTCCCGGGCGCCACCGTCGACACCCCTCCGGTCGTCGTCCCCTCGCCGCAGGCCCAGCCCGCGCCCATGCCCTCCCCCCGGCTGCCGGCCCCCGGCGGGGCGGTGCCGGCCGAGACCCTCGACGCGCCAGACGTGCGCGCCGCCTCGCCGCGGGTGCTGCCCGGGAACGCCGTCGACGTGCGCGGCTCGGGGTTCGAGCCCGGCGAGACGGTCAGCGTGCTGGGGCCCGGCGGTGTGGTGCTGGCCTCGGCCACCGCGGACGACGGCGGGGCGGTCGCGGTGTCGGTCCCCGTCCCTGACGCGGCCGCACCGGGCCCGGCGGTCCTCGTGCTGGTGGGCGAGCAGTCCGACGCCTCCGGCGAGGTCGCCCTCCGGGTGGCCGACCGGGCCACCCCGCTGGTCGACGGCGGACTGGCCTGGGTCCCGCTCACCGCGGGGGTGCTGCTGCTCGGGGCCGGTGCCGGCCTCGCCGCCCGGAGCGCCCGGCGCCGGCCGGTCACCGGCCCGCCCGGCAGCGCCTGAACGGCACGGCGACGTGCGCGGGTCCGCCGGTCCGGGGGCGCCCGGGCGCGATCTCGGTGACCATGGTGGGGTGCCGAGCCAGGACGCCCTCGCGCCGGACCACCCGCGCGGGGCGGGCCCGGGCGGCGACGCGGGCACCGACGACCGCGTCCCGCGCGACCCGGCGGAGGTGCCCGGTGTCGCACCCCGCCCGGCCGAGACCTGGCTGCGCATCGTCCAGGTGCACGACCGGATCACCCGGCGGGTCGACTCGGCCCTGCACCGCCAGCACGACCTGTCGCTGACCGGGTTCGAGGCCCTTCGGCGGATCGCCGAGTCCCCCGGCGAGCGGGCCACGATGGGGGAGCTCGCCGAGGCCCTGGGGATCTCCCGGGCCGGGGTGACCAGCACCGTCGGCCGGCTGGTGACCGACGGCCTCGTCGTCCGCGAGCGGAGCGCGGGCGGGGACCGCCGGTTGCTGCACGCGCGGCTGACCCCCGCGGGCCGGGCCAAGGTGACCGGGGCCGCGCCCACCCACGACGGGATGGTGGCCCACCTGCTGGCCCTCCTCGGGGACGACGCCGCCACGGTCACCGACGCCCTCGCCCGGGTCTCCGCGGCCGCCCGCACCCGCCGCTGAAGGAGGACCCCGCCCTCCCCGCCCTTGGCCCGCTCGGGGTGGGACCAGGGACGAGGCCGACGGTGGGCCCGTGGAGAGCGCCGGTCGCCACCCGTGAGGGGACACTTCAAGCCCGTAGTGTTTCGATCCGCGCGGGAGGGGCAGGGACGCGTCCGTGCAGGTGGGAAACGCGCGTTGCTCCGTGGTCGTGCCGACCGTCGGCCGACCGTCGCTCGACGTGCTCCTCGACGCGCTGGCGCAGGGCCGGGGGCCCCGGCCGGCCGAGCTCGTGCTCGTCGACGACCGCCGCACCGGCGCGCCGCTTCGGGTCCAGCGGCCCGGCCTCCCCCCGGTCCGGGTCCTGCGCACCGGGGGCGGCGGGCCGGCCCGCGCCCGCAACCTCGGGTGGCGCAGCGTCGGCACCGACTGGGTGGCCTTCCTCGACGACGACGTCGTCCCCGATCCCGACTGGTACGAGCGGCTGGCCGACGACCTGGCCGAGCTGCCCCCCGACGTCGCGGGCAGCCAGGGCCGGGTGCGGGTCCCGCTGCCGGAGCACCGCCGCCCCACCGACTGGGAGCGCGGCACCGCCGGCCTGGCCACCAGCTCGTGGATCACCGCCGACCTCGCCTACCGCCGCAGCGCCCTCGCCGCCGTCGGCGGGTTCGACGAGCGCTTCCCCCGCGCCTTCCGCGAGGACTCCGACCTGGCCCTGCGGGTCATGGACACCGGTGCCCGCCTGGTGCGCGGGCAGCGCTGGATCACCCACCCGGTGCGGCCGGTCGACCGCTGGATCAGCGTGCGCACCCAGGCCGGCAACGCCGACGACGTGCTGATGCGACGGCTGCACGGGCCGGGCTGGCGGGAACGCGCCGACGCCCCGCTCGGCCGGCGCCCGCGGCACCTGGCGGTCACCGCCGCGGGGGCGGCCACCCTCGCGCTGGCCGCCGCCCGCCGCCCGCGGGCGGCCCTGGCCGCCGGCCTGGCCTGGGCCGCCGGGACGGCGGAGTTCGCCTGGGCCCGGATCGCGCCCGGCCCCCGCACCGGCGACGAGGTCGCCACCATGCTCGTCACGAGCGCGGCCATCCCGCCGCTGGCCACCTGGCACTGGCTGCGCGGCGTCGTCACCCACCGCCGGGTGCCGCGCTGGCGCGGCCTTCCCGACCTGGTGCTCTTCGACCGCGACGGCACCCTCGTCCACGACTTCCCCTACAACGGCGACCCGGCGTGGGTCCGGCCGGTCGACGGTGCCCGGGAGGCGCTCGACCGGCTGCGGGCCCGCGGGGTGCGCGTGGGCGTGGTGAGCAACCAGTCCGGCGTCGCCCGGGGGCTGATCACCCGCGAGCAGGTGGACGCCTGCATGGCCCGGCTGGCCGAGCTGCTGGGCCCCTTCGACACCGTGCAGGTCTGCCCGCACGGCCCCGACGACGGGTGCGGCTGCCGCAAGCCCGCTCCGGGCATGGTGAAGGCGGCCTGCGACGAGCTCGGCGTCGACCCCGCCCGCTGCGTGGTGGTGGGGGACATCGGCGCCGACGTCGAGGCCGCGGCCGCCGCCGGCGCCTCCGGCGTCCTGGTGCCCACCCCGGTCACCCGCCGGGCCGAGGTGGCGGCGGCCCCGCGGCGCGCCGGCACGCTGACCGAGGCGGTCGACGGCGTCCTGGCGGGCGCCTGGTGACGCGCACCGTGCTCGTCGCCCGGCTGGACTCGGCCGGGGACGTCCTCGTGCAGGGGCCGATGGTCCGGGCCGTCGCTGCGGGCGCGGACCGGGTCGTGTTCCTCGCCGGGCCGGCCGGGGCCGAGGCGGCGGGGCTGCTCCCCGGCGTCGACGAGGTGTGGACCTGGGCCTGCCCGTGGATCCTCGGCGACCCCCCTCCGGTCGACGCGGCCGACCTCGCCGCGCTGACCGACCGGGTGCGCGCCCTCGCCCCCGACCAGGCGGTCGTCTCCACCTCCTTCCACCAGTCACCCCTGCCCCTGGCGCTGCTGCTCCGCGCGGCGGGCGTCCCCCGGGTCTCGGCGATCAGCGTCGACTACCCGGGGTCGCTGCTCGACGTCCGCCACCGCGTGGACGACGACCTGCCCGAGCCCGAGCGCGCCCTGTCCCTCGCCCGCGCCGCCGGGTTCGACCTGCCGGCGGGGGACGACGGCCGGCTGGCGGTGCGCCGGCCGCTGCCCCCGGTCGGGCACGAGCCGGGCTACGTCGTGCTGCACCCCGGCGCGAGCGTGCCGGCGCGCGCCTGGCCCCCGCAGCGCTGCGCCGAGGCCGTGGAGGCGCTGTCGGACGCCGGGCACCGGGTGCTGGTCACCGGGGGGCCGGGGGAGCGGGCGCTGACCGCCGCCGTCGCCGGCACCCGCGGGACCGACCTCGGGGGCGGGACGAGCCTGGCGGAGATGGCCGCGGTGCTCGACGGAGCCGCGGCGGTCGTCGTCGGCAACACCGGCCCGGCGCACCTGGCCGCCGCCGTCGGCACGCCGGTCGTGTCGCTGTTCTCCCCGGTCGTCCCGGCCGCGCGGTGGGCGCCCTACGGCGTGCCCGCCGTCCTCCTCGGCGACCAGGACGCCCCGTGCCGCGGGACCCGGGCCCGGGAGTGCCCCGTGCCCGGCCACCCCTGCCTCGCGTCGGTGAGCGCGGCCGACGTGGTCGCTGCCGTGGACAAGGTGGTGAGCTCGTGAAGGTCCTGATCTGGCACGTGCACGGCTCCTGGACGACGGCGTTCGTCCAGGGCCGGCACGAGTACCTGGTCCCCGTCGTGGCCGGCCCCGGGGGGAGCCGCAGCCCCGACGGGCTGGGCCGGGCCCGGACCTGGGACTGGCCGGCGTCGGTCCGCGAGGTGACCCCGGAGCAGTTGCGCGACGAGGACGTCGACGTGGTCGTCCTGCAGCGCGTGCGCGACCTCGAGCTGGTGCGCGAGTGGCTCGGCCGCGAGCCCGGCCGGGACCTGCCCGCGCTGTTCCTGGAGCACAACGCGCCGGGGCTGGACGAGGGTGCCGCGCCGGTCCCGCACACCCGCCACCCGATGGCCGACCGGGACGACGTCCCGCTCGTGCACGTCACCCACTTCAACCGGCTCTTCTACGACAACGGGCGCGCGCCCACGGCGGTCGTGGAGCACGGCATCGTCGACCCGGGGGAGCGCTGGACCGGGGAGCTGCCGCACGCCGCCGTCGTCACCAACGAGCCGGTCCGCCGCGGCCGCACCGTCGGCGCCGACCTGCTGCCCGGCCTGGCCGCGGTCGCGCCGGTCGACGTCTTCGGGATGGGCCTGGCCGGGCTGCACGAGCGCCACGGGCTGGACCCGGCGCGGGTCACCCTCCACGAGGACCCCCCGCAGGCGGCCATGCACGCCGAGCTGGCCCGCCGCCGGGTCTACGTCCACCCGGTCCGCTGGACCTCGCTGGGGCTCTCCCTGCTGGAGGCCATGCACCTGGGGATGCCGGTGGTCGCGCTGGCCACCACCGAGGTGGTGGAAGCGGTGCCGGCCGAGGCCGGGGTGGTCTCCACCGACCCGGAGGTGCTGTGGCGCGCCGTCCGCACCTTCCTGCACGACGAGGACGCCGCCCGGCTGGCCGGCAAGGCGGCGCGGGTCGCCGCGCTGGAGCGCTACGGCCTCGGCCGGTTCCTCGCCGACTGGGATCGCCTGCTCGAGGAGGTAGTCCGATGAGGGTCGACCTCGTCAGCGAGCACGCCAGCCCGCTCGCCGCCATCGGCGGGGTGGACGCCGGCGGGCAGAACGTGCACGTCGCGGCCCTGGCCGCCGGCCTGGCCCGCCGCGGGCACGAGGTGGTCGTGCACACCCGCCGCGAGTCGCCCGACCAGCCGGAGCGGGTGACCGTGCCCGACGGCTACGACGTGGTGCACGTGGCGGCCGGCCCGGACCGGGTGCTGCCCAAGGACGAGCTGCTGCCGCACATGCACCAGTTCGCCGCCGAGCTGCGGCGCAGCTGGGCCGCCGACCCGCCGGACCTCGTGCACGCGCACTTCTGGATGAGCGGCCTGGCCTCGGTCGCCGCCGCCGGCCACGCGGGGACGGGCCGGGTGCCGGTCGTGCAGACCTTCCACGCCCTCGGCTCGGTCAAGCGCCGGCACCAGGGCGCGGCCGACACCTCCCCGCCGCAGCGCATCGACCTCGAGCGGGGGCTGTGCCGCGACGTCACCCACGTGGTGGCCACCTGCACCGACGAGGTCTTCGAGCTGCGCCGGCTGGGCCTGGCCCGCGACCGCGCCTCGATCGTGCCCTGCGGCGTCGACACGTCGGTGTTCACCCCGCGCGGCCCGGTGGCGCCCCGCGGCGGGCGCCCGCGGCTGCTGGTCCTCGGCCGGCTGGTCGAGCGCAAGGGGCAGGACGACGCGGTCCGCGCGCTGGCGGCCGTCCCGGACGCCGAGCTGGTCGTGGTCGGCGGCCCCCCGGCCGCGGAGCTGGACACCGACCCGGAGGTGCGACGGCTGCGGGCCGTGGCCGCCGAGGCGGGGGTGGCCGACCGGCTGGTCCTCACCGGGGCGGTGGCCCGGGCCGACGTCCCGGCGTGGGTCCGCTCGGCCGACGTCGTCCTGGCCGTGCCCTGGTACGAGCCCTTCGGCATCACCCCGCTCGAGGCGATGGCCTGCGGCCGGCCGGTCGTCGCCACCGCGGTCGGCGGCCTGCAGGACACGGTCGCCGACGGCGTGACCGGCGACCTCGTGCCGCCCCGCGACCCCGCCCGCCTCGGTGCCGTGCTGGCCGCCCTGCTCGCCGACGACGACCGCCGGGCCGCCTACGGTGCCGCGGGCGTCCGGCGCGCCCGCTCCCGCTACCGGTGGTCGCGCGTGGTCGCCGACACCGAGACCGTCTACCGGCAGGTCCTCACCCGCCGCCGTCCCGTGGAGGTCGCCCGATGAGTGCCGCTCCGCACTCCGCGCACGAGGCCGCTGCCGGTGGGGTCGCCCCGCCGGGCTCCTGCACCCACCTCACCGGCGCCGACCACGTCGCCTCGCTGTCGGCGGCGCTGGGCTCGCTCACCGGGCAGCTCGACGCCCTCGACCGCTGGGGCCGGCTGCTGGCCGACGTCCTGTGCGGGGAGTCCCGCGGGCGGCTGCTGGCGGCGGGCAACGGCGGCAGCGCCGCGCAGGCCCAGCACCTGACCGCCGAGCTGGTGGGCCGCTACCGCGCCGACCGGCCGCCGTTCGCCGCGGTGTGCCTGACCGCGGAGACCTCGTCGCTGACCGCGATCGCCAACGACTACCCCGCCGACGAGCTGTTCGCCCGCCAGGTGGAGGCGCACGGCCGGCCCGGCGACGTCCTGTTCCTGCTGTCCACCTCGGGCCGCAGCCCCAACGCGGTCGCGGCCGCCCGGCGGGCCCGCGAGTGCGGCATCACCGTGCTCGCGCTCACCGGCCCGGCGCCCAACCCCCTGGCCGCCGAGGCCGACGAGGTGGTCGCCATCGACTCCCCCTGGACGGCCACCGTGCAGGAGTGCCACCTGGTGGCGCTGCACCTGGTCTGCGCCGCGTTCGACGCCGCGGTGCTCGCCGAGCCGGCCCGGGTGCCGGCCAGCCGGATCCGGGTGGCCCGGTGAGCCCCCGCGCCGACGGTGCGCCGCTCGTCGTGGTCGGCGACGCGCTGCTCGACGTCGACCTGGTCGGCACCGCCTCCCGGCTCACCCCGGACGCCCCCGTGCCGGTCGTGGAGGACGTCGAGACCCGCGAGCGGCCCGGCGGGGCGGCGCTGGCCGCGGCGGTCGCGGCGGCGTCCACCGGGCGTGAGGTCGTGCTGGTCACCCCGCTCGCCGACGACGCCGGCGCCGACCGGCTGCGCGCGCTGCTGGCCGGCCGCGTGCGGCTGGTGGGCATCCCGGCCACCGGCGGCACCGCGGTCAAGCGCCGGGTGCGGGTCGGGGACCACTCCGTGGTGCGGATCGACTCGGGCGACCCGGTCGCGCGGCCGGGCCCGCTGCCCGACGAGGCCGCCGCGGTGGTCCGGTCGGCGGCGGCGGTCCTCGTGGCCGACTACGGCCGCGGGACGACGGCGGCCCCGGACGTCCGGGCCGCGCTGGCCGGCGCCGGCGGGCCGGTGGTCTGGGACCCCCACCCGCGCGGCGCCGACCCGGTCCCGTCGGTCCGCCTGGTCACCCCGAACGGCGTCGAGGCCGCCCGGGTCGCGGCCGCGGCCGGGGTGGCGGCCGACGGGGACGGGCTGGCGGCGGTGGGCGCCCGCGCCGAGGCGCTGATCCGGCACTGGGGCGTGGGCGCGGTCGCGGTGACCCTGGGGGCCCGCGGCGCCCTGCTCTCCTACGGGGAGGGCGCACCGATGGTCGTGCCCGCGGTGCCGGTCACCGGGGGCGACCCCTGCGGCGCCGGGGACTCCTTCGCCGCGGCGGCCGCGCTGGCCCTCGCCGACGGCGCGGTGACCGGTGAGGCGGTGGCCGCGGCCGTCGCGGCGGCAGGTGCGTTCGTCGCCCGGGGCGGCGCGTCGGCGTGGGACGCCACGGCATCGTCGGCGGCGCCCTCGGCGGGCCCGGTGGCCGAGGCCGGGGTGGACGGCGTGCTCGCGCGGGTCCGGGCCGCCGGCGGCACCGTGGTGGCGACCGGGGGCTGCTTCGACCTGCTGCACGCCGGGCACGTGGCCACCCTGCGCGCGGCCCGCGGGCTGGGCGACTGCCTGGTGGTGTGCATCAACTCCGACGACTCCGTGCGCCGGCTCAAGGGCCCCACCCGGCCGCTGGTGACCGCGGCCGACCGGGCCCGGGTGCTGGAGGCGCTGGAGTGCGTGGACGCGGTCGTGGTCTTCGACGAGGACACCCCGACCCAGGTGCTGAAGCGGCTGCGGCCGGACGTCTGGGCCAAGGGCGGCGACTACGCGGGCGCCGACCTGCCCGAGGCCGCCGTGCTGCGCGGCTGGGGCGGCCAGGCGGTCGTGCTGCCCTACCTGGACGGGCACTCCACGACGGCCCTGGTCGAACGCTCCCGGGTGTGAGCTCCGGGGATCGGCGGCCCGTCGCGGTCGTGCTGCGGCCGCTCGGGCTCGGGGACCTGCTGACCGGGGTGCCGGCGATCCGCGCGGTGCGGGCCGCGGTGCCCGACCACCGGCTGGTGCTGGCGACGACGACCGCGCTGGAGCCGCTGGCCGGGCTCGTCGACGCGGTCGACGAGGTGCTGCCGGCCCGGGAGCTCGAGCCGCTGGACTGGGACCGGCCACCGCCCGACCTCGCCGTGGACCTGCACGGCAAGGGACCGGCCTCGCACGTGGTCGTGGCCGACCTGCACCCCGGCCGGCTGCTCACCTTCGACAGCCCCGGCTACCCCGGGCCGACCTGGTACCCCGACGAGCACGAGGTCCGCCGCTGGTGCCGGCTGGTCGCCGAGGGGCTGGGGGTCCCGGCCGACCCGGACGCCCTCGACCTCGCCGTCCCGCCGGTCCCGTCGCCCGTGCCGGCGGGGGTGGCGGTCGTGCACCCCGGTGCCGCCTTCCCCTCGCGGCGGTGGCCGGCGGGGCGCTTCGCCGCGGTCGCCCGGCACCTGGCGGCCCGCGGGCTCGACGTCCGGGTGACCGGCGGCCCGGCGGAGGTGGAGCGGGCCCGGTCGGTGGCGGAGCAGGCCGGGCTGGGAGAGGACGCCGTCCTCGCCGGCCGGACGACGACCCTGGAGCTGGCCGCGGTGGTCGCCGGTGCCCGCGTGGTGGTCAGCGGGGACACCGGCACCGCCCACCTGGCCACCGCCTACCGCCGCCCGTCGGTGGTGCTGTTCGGCCCGGTCTCGCCCGCGCTGTGGGGCCCCCCGCCGCGGCCGCAGCACGTGGTGCTCTGGCACGGCGACGGCACCGGCGACCCGTGGGGGGCCGAGCTCGACCCGGCGCTGGCCCGCATCACGGTCGAGGAGGTCACCGCCGCCCTCGACGCCCTGCTCGCCGCCCGCTGACCCGCCCGCGCGACCCGCCGGGGCACGCCGAGCCCTGCGGGCCCGGCTCCGCTGCCGGCCGCGACGCCGGCCGGCGCCCGGACCGCCACCTTCGGTCTCCCCCGGGTGCGCCTACGTCTCTGAGTGCCATCGCACTCGAAGACGTAGGACCCGAGGCATGAGGTGCACGGGGCGGGGACGGGCGCCCACGCGGCCGGGCGGGGCGGCCTGCGCCCGGAGGACGACCGTCAGTCGCGCTGGCGCAGGGCGTCGAAGAGCACCGTCTGCAGGTCGGCGGGGTCGACCGCCGAGTAGGCCGCGCCGCCGGTGACGTCGGCGATCTGCTGCAGCGCCTCCTGGTCGGCGTCCGGGCCGAGCGCCACCCCGATGACCTTGACCGGCCGTTCCGGGTCCGCCTCGCTCTCGAGCGTCGACAGCAGCTCCTCGAGCGCGATCCCGTTCGCGTCCTCGTTCGTCCCGTCGGTGACCACCAGCACGCTGTTGACCGCGGTCGGGTCGTAGTCCGACCGCGCCGCCCGCACCGCGGCCAGCGTCGTGTCGTAGAGCCCGGTCCCCCCCGGGGTCAGCCGCGAGGGGATGGTGGTCAGCGCCTCGTCGAGCGCCTGCCGCTGCGTGCCGCCGTCGACCGAGGCCCCGAGCTCCCGGGTGGGCACGACCTCGGTCCAGTCCTGCTCCTCCTGCACCTCCGCGGCGAAGAACCACAGCCCGAGCGCGTAGCTGTCGGGGACCAGCGACAGCGTGCTGCGCGCGGCGTCCCGGGCGAGCGTGGCCCGCGTCCCGTCGCCGGCGGGGGCCTCCATCGAGGTGGAGACGTCGAAGACCGTCAGGATCCGGGACGGCGCCACGAGGCTCGACAGCCGGCCGAGCAGCGCCTGGACGGCGGCCGGGTCCAGCTCCAGCCGCTCCGGCGCGTCGGCGCGGATCCCCAGCGGCTCCCCGGCGTCCGGCGGGGCGGCGCCGTCCGGCCCGCGGAACCCGGCCTGGCGCGCGGCGGTGACCGCGGCCTCGGAGGTCAGCGCACCGACCACCGCGTCGACCGCCGCCGCGTCCGCGTCCCCGACCGCGCCGACCCGGACCACCGGGTAGTCCAGGTAGGGCGAGCCCTCGGTGGGGTAGACGGCCGTGAGCGCGGTGCCGGAGACCTCCTGGTTGGTGCCGTACACGGTCTGCTCGGCGACCGGGACCAGCGGTGCGTCGGTGGCGCCGTCGCTGCCGGCCGCCAGGGCGTCGTCGACCGACACCCCGCCGGCCCGCTCGGCGGCCAGCACGGCCTGCACCACGGCGTTGTCGGCGTCGGCGTCCCCGCCGAGCGCCGAGCGCACCGCGCCGAGCGCGGCCAGGCCCTCGGCGGAGGTGGCGAGGTCCGGGACGGCGAGCCGCTGCTCGCCGGCCAGCGCCGCGCCCCAGCCGGGCGGGGAGTCGGACCAGCCGAGGGCGTCGACGGCGGTGGTGCTCGTGGCGAGCACCACCGGCGAGACCGCCACGGAGTCGCCGGCCTCCAGCTGCTCGTCCTGGGTGCGGGCCAGCCACAGCGAGGAGTCCGGCACCCACACGTGCGGCAGCGCCGACGCCTCCAGCGTGCCGAGCTCCCCGACGGTCGCCACCGGCTCCTGGGCGGTCACGACGGCCTCGGCGCAGACGTCCTCGCCGAGCCCCCCGCCGAGGACCTCCTCGGCGACAGGCGCCATCTCGGGCGCCACCGCGACCCGGATCTGCGCGGGGTCGTCGCACCCCCCGGACCCCACCGCCCACCAGGTCACGCCGGCGGCGGCGAGCACGACCACGGCGACGACCGCGGCGATCGCCAGCGGTGGGATCGCCAGCGCCGTCCCCCGTCGCGCGCTGGTGTCGGCGTGGCGGCCCACGGCGTTCCCCCCTCGTTGCCCACGGTGCGTGCCCGGCGACCCCCTGGAACCGCCGCCCCCAGCCTAGATCGACCGGGTGAGCCCGCGCCGGGTGCTCAGCCGGCCTGGGCGGTCGCCGCCTGCAGCCGGCCGGCGAACCAGTCGACGGTCCGCCGCAGGCCCTCCTCGGAGGGCACGGTGGGGCGCCAGCCGAGCAGCCGCTCGGCGCGGGTGGTGTCGGGACGCCGGACCTTGGGGTCGTCGACCGGGAGGTCGACGAAGCCGATCTCCGAGGAGGACCCGGTCAGCTCCACGATCCACTGCGCCAGGCGCAGCATCGACAGCTCGTCGGGGTTGCCGATGTTGATCGGTCCGGCCTCCGCGGAGAAGGCCATGGCCAGGATGCCGCGCACGGTGTCGTCGACGTAGCAGATCGACCGGGTCTGGGAGCCGTCACCGGCGACGGTCAGCGGCCGCCCCTCCAGTGCCTGGCCGACGAAGGCGGGGATGGCCCGGCCGTCGTCGGCGCGCATCCGCGGGCCGTAGGTGTTGAAGATCCGGACGATGCCGGTGTCGGTGCCCCTGGAGGTGCGGTAGGCCGTGGTCAGGGCCTCGCTGAACCGCTTGGCCTCGTCGTAGACCCCGCGCGGGCCGACCGGGTTCACGTTGCCCCAGTAGTCCTCGTCCTGCGGGTGCTGCAGGGGGTCGCCGTAGACCTCGGAGGTCGAGGCCAGCACGTAGCGGGCACCCTTCTCGCGGGCCAGGCCCAGGGTGTGCAGCGTGCCGAGGCTGCCCACCTTCAGGGTCTCGATCGGCATGCGCAGGTAGTCGAGCGGGCTGGCCGGCGAGGCGAAGTGCAGGACGAGGTCGACCGGGCCGGGCACGTGCACGAAGTCGGTGACGTCGCAGCGGACCAGCCGGAAGCCGGGGTGCTCCACGAGGTGGACGACGTTCTGCGGGGACCCGGTCAGGAAGTTGTCGAGGCACACCACCTCGACGTCGCGGGCCAGCAGCTGCTCGCACAGGTGCGAGCCCAGGAACCCGGCCCCACCCGTCACGACCGCCCGCCGGATCGTCCGTGCCGCACGCACCATGCCTGCTCCTCCCGACCGGGGCGCCCAGCGCGCACACCGCGCGGCCTCCTACCCGCCGGGCGGCCCGCCACACACTTAGACCGCTAAGTGATCCGGGTGGGTGAACGGCGACGGGCCGCCGGCCCCGCGAGGGGACCGGCGGCCCGCCGGTGGTGCTGTGCCTCACCGCATGCCTGCGAGCAGCGGGGTCCTCTAGTCGACCGCCGACTCCTCCTCGGGGATCGCGTTGGCCGGCGGCGGGGCCTGCTCGCCCTCGAACTCCTCGATCGGGGCGTCGCCGAGGTCGGTCACGAGCACCGGGGTCTGCTCCTCGGCGGTCGTGCCGGTGATCCGGCTCACCTGCATGCCGCTGGTCCCCATGTGGCTGTCCGCGGAGTAGCGGAACGGCGCGAAGGTCGGGCCCTCCCACTCGCCACCGGCGGTCTCGATGGCCTCGATCAGGCCGTCGCGGGTGGGGTTCTGCCCGGCCGCCTGCAGAGCCTGCGCGGTCGTGTAGGCCTGCGCCATGCCGTAGATGCGGTAGTTGGTCAGCTCGCCCTCACCGCCGCACTCGTCCCAGATCCGCTGGAACTCCTGCACCCAGGGGTTGTCGGGGGAGTCCACGCCGGGCAGGTACTCGGTGGTGAGCGCCCCGTCGAGCAGGCTGGCGTCGCTCACCGCGCCCTGCGAGAAGTTCTGCAGCAGCGAGCCGACCAGGGCCGGGTCCGAGCCGACGTTCGAGTAGAACCACTGCGGCTGGTAGCCCAGGCGCAGCGCCACCAGCTGGGAGAGCGCGGTGTAGCTCGGCACGTTGAAGCCGACGACGAAGTCGGCGCCGGCGGCCTGCAGCGCGGCGATCTGCGGGCCGACGTCGGTGTTGCCCGGCACGTAGCGCTCGGCGGCGACGATCTGGTCGTCGATGTACTGCCGGATGCCGCGCTCGCCGTCCTCGCCGAAGTCGTCGTCCTGGAGGAACAGGCCGACCTTCGCGTCGGGGAAGTTCTCGGCGATGTACTGCCCGATGATCTTGCCCTCGGACTCGTAGTCGGTCTGCCAGCCGAAGGTGTACGGGTAGTCCTCCGGGTTCTCACCCCAGAGCCGCGAGCCGGAGGCGACGAACAGGTCGGGCACGCCCTCGGCGTTGAGGAACTCCAGGACGGCGCTGTGGGTCGGGGTCCCGAGGCCACCCATGATCGCGAACACCTCGTCCTCGAGGACGAGCTGGTTGACCACCGCGCTGGTGTTCGTGGGGTTGTAGGCGTCGTCGCGGTAGACGTAGTCGATCTCCCGGCCGTTGATCCCCCCCTCCTGGTTCAGGCAGTCGAAGTAGGCCTGGACGCCGGTGGGGATCTCGCTGTACCCGGGGGCGGCCACACCCGTCAGCGGGTAGTGGGCGCCGATCTTGATGCTGTCCTCGGTGATGCCGATGTCGGAGGCCTCGTTCTCGCCGCCGCCGCCACCGCCGCTGCCACCGTCCCCGCCGCCGCAGGCGGCGAGGGTGGAAGCGACGGTGGCCGTGGCCAGGATCCGGGTGAGGCGCCGGGACGATCTGGTCAACGGATCTCCTTCTCTCGGTCCCGGACGTGCTGCCGGGGGTCTGTGGGGGTGGGGGCGGCGTCAGGCCCGGCCGGCCGCGAGGGCGGCCCGGCGGGCGCGCCAGGTGCGCCAGCGCAGCCGGAGGGATCCGACCACGCCCGCGGGGGCGAAGATCATCACGACCACCAGCACGACGCCGTAGACGAACGGGGCCAGCTGGGCCGCCTCGGTGTTGTTGAGGCCCAGGTCGGCGCCGAGGTCGGTGACGAAGGGCGGCAGGAAGACCAGCAGGGCCGAGCCCAGCAGCGCGCCGAACAGGCTGCCGAGCCCACCGATGACGATCGCGGTCAGCAGCGCCAGGGAGAGCACCAGGGTGAAACCGCTGGGCGCCGCCAGCCGCACCACGAGGGCCAGCACCGCACCGCCCAGGCCGGCGCAGGCCGCGCTCACCACGAAGGCCAGGACCCGCCAGGCGCCGAGGTCGATGCCGGCCAGCTCGGCGGCCACCTCCTGGTCGCGCACCGCCCGCCACGTGCGGCCCACCCGGCTGCGGGCCAGGTTGGCCAGCAGGAAGAAGGTGATCAGCAGGCAGATGGCACCGAGGTAGGCCAGCCACTTGGTGTTCGAGGCCGGGTTGCCCGAGAGGAAGCCGATGAAGCTGTCGAACGCCTCGGGGGCACGGGGCGCCCGCACCCGCAGGCCCTGCTCACCGCCCAGCCACTCCCGGAAGTAGAGCGCGAGGCCGGGGAGGCCGACGGCGAGGGCGAGCGTGGCACCGGCCAGGTAGGGGCCGTGCAGGCGGGCGGCGGCCACACCCACCAGGGCCCCGACGAGGGTGGTGAGGAGCACCGCGACGAGCAGGATGACCGGGAGCGGCAGCGGCTCCTCGGCGTCCAGGAACAGGGCGGTCGTGTAGGCGCCGACCGCCATGAGGGCCCCGTGGCCGAGCGAGATCTGCCCGTTGAGGCCGGTCAGCACGGTCAGCCCGCCCGCCGCGATGGCGTAGTAGGAGAGCTGGGCCAGCTGGCTGTTGGTGAACTGGTCGGTGGACTCGAGCAGCACGACGGCGACGACCGCGCAGAGGACGAGCACGAGCAGGTGCCGCAGCAGCGTGTTGCCGGGCAGCAGGGAGCGTCCCGTGGCGGCGCCGGCCGACGGCGCGTTCGCGGCGGCGGTCGACTCGGTCGGCGACTCGGAGCTCATCTCGCCGGACGACGTGGCGGTGGTGTCCTGGGGCTGGCTCATCGCGGGTCAGGCCCTCCGTGCCGTGCTGCTGGCGAACAGGCCGCCGGGTCGGACCAGGAGCACCACCATGAGGATCACGAGGGCGGCCAGGTTGACCAGGGCGGGGTCGAGGTAGGCGCTGACGTAGGCCAGCGCGAGGCCGATGGAGAGGCCGCCGACGACGGCGCCGACGGGCGAGTCGAGGCCGCCGAGCACCGCGGCGACGAAGCCGAAGACGATGAGCGCGTCCATGTAGGCCGGCCAGACCAGGCCGCCGCCGGCGATGAGCAGGCCGGACAGCGAGCCCACGACGGCGGCCAGGGCCCAGCCGAGGGTGAGCATCCGGCCGACCCGCACCCCGAGCAGCCGGGCGACCTCCTGCCCGAACGCCGACGCGCGCATCGCCAGGCCGACGCGGGTGAACCGGAACAGGGCGATGAGGCCGACCATGGTGACGACGACGGCGCCCAGCACGTACAGGCTGTTGGGGGTCAGCGCGATCGTGGTGTCGCCGATGCTGAAACCGCGCAGGCCGAAGGGCGCCGGGAACGACTCGAACGACGAGCCGTACACAATGGCGATGAGGGCCTGGAAGGCGATGAACAGGCCGAGCGTCACGATGACGGCGTTGAGCTCGGGCCCGCCCTCCACGGGCCGGATCACCACCCGCTCCACGACCGCGCCGAGGACGAACCCGGAGACCAGGGCCACCACCAGGGCCAGCCAGTAGGACCAGCCGCTCTGGATGAGGGCGAGGGCGATGAAGCTGGTGGCCGCGGCCATCGAGCCCTGGGCGAAGTTGACGATCCGGGTGGACCGCCAGATCAGCACCAGGGCGAGGGCGAAGGCGGCGTAGACCGACCCCGAGATCAGCCCGGTGAGGGTCACGTTGACGAACTGCTGCACGGTGCGGGATGCCTTCCAGGCTGGTCGGGCGAGGGCGCTGGTCGGGGGAGGGCGTCAGAAGCCGAGGTAGGCGTGCCGCAGCTCCTCGTCGGCCATGAGGGTCCGGGCGGAGTCGGTGACGACGACGCGGCCCAGGTTGAGGACGACGCCGATGTCGGCCACCGACAGGGCGCTGCGGGCGTTCTGCTCGACCAGCAGCACCGACAGGCCCTCCTCGTCCACCAGCTGGCGGAGCAGCCCGAAGATCTGCGCGACGATCCGCGGCGCGAGGCCGAGGGAGGGCTCGTCGAGCAGCAGGAGGCGGGGGCGGGCGAGCAGCGCGCGGCCGATGACCAGCATCTGCCGCTCGCCACCGGAGAGGGTGTGCGCGTGGTTGTCCCGGCGCTCGGCGATCCGGGGGAACAGGTCGTAGACCCGGTCGAACTCCTCCCGGCCGACCTTGCCGCGGAACAGCGCGCCCACGCGCAGGTTCTCCTCGACGGTGAGCTCGGCGATCACGCCGCGCCCCTCGGGCACGTGCGCCATGCCCTTCTGCACCATGGCCTCGACCGGGGCGCGGGTGATGTCCTCGCCCAGGAGGTGGACCCGCCCGCCCGTGCTGCGCACCAGCCCGCTGATGGTGCGCAGCAGCGTCGTCTTGCCGGCGCCGTTGGCCCCGAGGACGGCGGTGATGCGGCCGGCCTCGGCCCGCAGCGAGACGCCGTCCAGGGCCCGGACCGGGCCGTAGGAGGCGGAGAGGTCGGTGACCTCCAGGACGGGCGCGGCGACCGCGGCACCGCCGGCCGCGCCGCGGGTGGCACCGGCGGCCGTGCTGCCCTTGCCGAGGGACACCTGCTGGGGGTCCGCCACGTCAGCCCTCCCGCCCGTCGACGCCCGCGCCGACCTCGACCTCGTCGCCCAGGTAGGCCTCGGTGACGGCCGGGTCGGCCTGCACCTCGGCCGGGGTGCCGGCGGCGATCTGCTCGCCGGAGTCCAGCACGGTGATCCGGTCGCAGACGCGCATCACCAGGTCCATGTGGTGCTCGACCAGCAGCACGCTCATCCGGCCGGACAGCGCGCGGATCAGGTCGCCGAGCTCGTGCATCTCGTCCTCGGACAGGCCGCTGGCCGGCTCGTCGAGCAGCAGCAGCTCCGGTTCCACGACCAGCGCCCGGGCCAGCGCCACGCGCTTCTGCACCGGGTAGGGGAGCGAGTCGGGGTAGCGGCCCGCGTAGGCGGTCGCGTCGAGCTCCTCCAGGGCGGCCATGGCCCGCGTGCGCAGCCGGGACTCGTCGCGGTCCGCCGTCGGGACGGCGAACAGCGCGGAGAAGAAGCCGGCCTTGGCGTGCCGGTGCGCTCCCACCATGACGTTCTCGAGCACGGTCAGCCCGCGGAAGAGGCCCACGCCCTGCAGGGTGCGGGAGATGCCCAGCCGGGTCAGCTGCTTGGGCTTGAGCCGGCGCAGCTCCTCGCCGCGCCAGACGATCCGGCCCTGGGTGGGGCGGACCAGGCCGCAGGCCACGTTGAACAGCGTCGTCTTCCCCGCGCCGTTGGGCCCGATGAGCCCGTGGACCTGCCCGGGCTCCACGGTCAGCGACACGTCGGAGAGGGCGGTGACGCCTCCGAAGGAGACGCTGATGCCGGTCATCTCGAGCCGGTGGGTGGGCGGTCGGTCCTGGTCGGGTGTGCTGCTGCCGGCGGTCGATGGCGGCTGCGCCACAGGGCCCACGGCTCCTCTGGGGTCGGGGAGCCGCCCGGCCGGCCGGGGCCGGCGGGCGACGATCGGGTCACGGCTACGTCCCCGAGAGCCTGCGTGCCGGTGGTGACCGTCACAATGGGCGCACCGCACACCGATGGGCGGCACGTGTTGTGCTGGGTGCGATGCCGGTCACGTGACGAGGGGGTGGGGATGCAGCCGTTCCGGGACGAGGTCTCCGCCCGGCTGGTCGAGCTCGCCCCGCGGTTGTTCGCCCGGCTCGACGACATGACCGCGCGCATGGTCGACGTCCTCCACGAGAGCGACCCGGCGTACCGGCGCCTGGCCGACCGCGACGCCGGTGAGCTGCGCTGCTCGGCCCGTGCCGGCCTGGAGCGGGGGATCCGCAGCCTCATCGGCGCCGCCGCGGGCGACACCCGGACGATGCAGCGCGAGGCCCGGCAGGTGGGCCGCCGCCGCGCCGCGCAGGGGGTGCCGCTGGAGTCGGTGCTGCGCGCCTACCGGCTGGGCGGCCAGGTCACCTGGGAGGCGCTGCTGGAGGCCTCCCCGCCCGGCGACGTGCTCCTGCTCGAGGTCGCCGGCTCGGTGTGGCGGACCAACGACGCCGAGTGCGCCGCGGTCGCCGAGGGGTACCGCGAGGAGCAGCTGCGCCGCGCCGAGGCCGACGACGCCGCCCGCCAGCGGGTGCTCGACGGGCTGCTGGACGGGCGGGGCGGGGACCCGGCGTTCGAGCGGGTGGCCGCCGAGCTGCTCGGGGTGCCCCTGGAGGGGCGGCTGCTCGCCGTGGTGGCCCTGCCCGACCCCGCGGGGGAGCCGACCCTCGCCGAGCCGGGCCCGGCCCTGCTGCGGCGCGGGGTGCGCTCGGTCTGGGGGGCCCGCTCCGGGGCGCAGGTCGGCGTCCTGGTGCTCGGGGCCCGGCGGCCGGACCAGGTGGTCGGCTGGCTGGCGGCGCTGGCCGCCGGACCGGTCGGCGTCTCGGACGTAGTGGAGGGGGTCGCCGCCGTCGCGGCGGCCTACCGGATGGCCGAGACCGCCGCCCGCACGCTCCCGGCCGGCGAGCCCCGCGTGGTGACGATCGACGAGCGGCTGCCGGAGGCGCTGCTCACCAACTCCCCGGAGATCAGCTCGCGCCTGGTGGCGCGCTCGCTGGGCGGCCTGCTGGAACTGCCAGACGAGGAGCGCTCGGTCCTGCTCGACACCCTGGCCGCCTTCCTGGCCGCCGACGGTTCACCGACCCGGGCGGCCGAGGCGCTGTTCTGCCACCGCAACACCGTCATGCACCGGCTGCGCCGGATCGAGGCGGTCACCGGGCGCACCACCACCGACCCGCGGTCCCGGCTGCTGTGGCAGCTGGCCCTGCTGGGCGCCGGGCGGCAGGCGGCGGCGCACCCGGTCTGAGGAGGGGGTCCTCCTACTGGAGGTAGCCCTCGACCTGGTCGGCCGGGCGGGCGTGGGCCTCCTCGGGGTCCTCGCCGTACTGGCGACGGGCCCGGCGCTGGCGCAGCAGGTCCCAGCACTGGTCGAGCTGCACCTCGAGCTCGTCGATCCGGGCGCGCTGCTCGTCGGTGTGCTCGGTGCCCTCCCGGAGCTGGTGCTCCTCGTCGACGAGCGCGTGGATGCGGGCGATCAGGTCCTTCTCGTCCATGGGCGCGTTCCTGCCCCGTGCGGGCCGCGCCGTAACGGCCGGCACCGGCCGGAGGGGTCCGGCCCTACCCGTCCCCGGGCACCCAGCCCTCGACGAAGGCGGCCAGCCGCCGGGTGACCGCGCCCCCGGCCCGGCCCAGGGCCAGCAGCGCCGCCCGGTCGAGCGGCACGCGCACCGGGCGCTGCCCCGGGGTCGCGGTGCGCACCGCGTGCCCGGCGGCCACCAGCTCCGGCCACGGGCGCGCCAGCTGGGCCCGCACCCGCTCGAGGGCGGCGTCCACCGGCCCGGCGTTGCCCTCCACCATCGCGGTGACGAACGCCGGGTCGCTGGCGATGACCCGTGTGCCGTCGCGAAAGCTCCCGGCGGCCAGCGCCAGGGCCAGGGGGCCGGCCTCCCCGGCCGCGGCGGCCAGGGCGGCGGCCAGCAGGTGCGGCACGTGGCTGACGGCGGCCACCGCCGCGTCGTGCTCGGCGGCGGTGGCCGGGACCACCTCGGCCCCGGCGGCGAGGGCCACCTCGGCCACCCGCAGCCAGCGCGGCAGCTCGGTCGCCGGCTCCAGGCACAGCGCCCAGCGGGCGCCCCGGAAGAGCGCCGGGTCGGTGGCCTCGTGCCCGGAGCGCTCGGTCCCGCACATCGGGTGCCCTCCGACGTACCGGCCGCCGAACCGCTCGCCGAGCACCGCGTGCACCGGCGCCTTGACCGAGCCGACGTCGGTGACGGTGGCGTCCGGGGCGACGTCGAGCCCGTCGAGCGCGGTCGGCAGGACGGGCAGGGGGACGGCGAGCACCACGACGCCGGACAGCTCCCGCGAGATCCGCACACCCCGCGCCGCCGCGGCGTCCCGTGCCGCCGGGGCGACGTCCCACCCGCTGACGTCGCGCCCCGCGGCGGTGAGCGCGGCGGCCAGCGACCCGCCGAGCTGGCCGAGCCCCACCACGGCGACCGGCGGGGCCGGCAGGGTCGGCACCGGGAAGGCGGTCACGCGGGGTCCGCCCAGGGCCGGTCCGTGCGGAACACCCGGGCCAGGGCGGTGGCGACCAGCCGGCCGTCCTGGGCGCGCGCCTCGATCCGGTAGACGGCGGTGCGCGCGCTGCGGTGCAGCTCGACGCCCTCCGCGGTGAGGACGTCGCCGGGCCGGCCGGCGGCGCAGAACTCGGTGTGCACGTCCTGGGCCACCGCCACCGTGCCGTGGCTGTTGCTGACGGCCGCGTGCACGACGTCCAGCAGCGCCATGGTGGCCCCGCCGTGCGCCATGCCGACGGCGTTGAGCAGCTGCCCGCCGACCGGCATCGAGGCTCGCGCGTACCCGGGCCGCACCTGCTCCAGCGTGATGCCCAGGTGCTCGGCGAGCGGGTCGGCGGCGAGCCGCTCGAACAGGGCGGGAGCGACGTCGGCGCCGTCGTCCGGCGCGGGATCGGCCATGATCGGACCCTATGGCCCCCGCGACCACCCGTCCCCGCACGCCGCGGACCCTCGCGTCATGACCCCCCGCTCCTTCCTCCTCACGCCGGAGCTCGGCGACTACGTGCGCCGCTGCTCCGAGCCGCCGGACGACGTCGTCCGCGACCTGCTCGCCGAGACCGCGGCGCTGGCCGAGCGGGGCGAGGCCTCGCCGACCTTCCAGATCGCCCCCGAGCAGGGCACGTTCATGCAGGTGCTGACCCGGGCGCTCGGCGTCCGCCGGGCCGTCGAGATCGGCACCTTCACCGGCTACTCGGCCCTGTGCATCGCCCGCGGGTTGCCGGCCGACGGGTCCCTGCTGTGCCTCGACGTGAGCGAGGAGTGGACCGCGATCGCCCGCCGGTACTGGGACCGCGCCGGGGTGGGCGACCGGGTCGAGCTGCGGCTGGGCGATGCGCACCGGTCGCTGCGCGCGCTGCCCGCCGAGCCGACCTTCGACCTCGCCTTCGTCGACGCGGACAAGACCGGCTACGCCGCCTACGTCGAGGCGCTCCACCCGCGGATGACCGAGAACGGCGTGGTGCTGCTGGACAACACCCTCGCCAACGGCAGCGTCCTGGACCCGCAGGACGACAACCAGCGCGCCATCGCCGAGCTCAACGTCGCGCTGGCCGCCGACCCGCGGTGGGAGACGGTGCTCCTGCCGCTGTCCGACGGCCTCACCCTGCTGCGCCGCCGGTGAGCGGCACCGGGGCGCGGGCGAGCTGGGCGGTGCGGGTCAGCCGGCCGGCCGGCCGCTGGCGGGTGGAGCTGCTGGCCGAGGACGCCGGCGACGAGCTGCCGGCGCTGGAGCGGGCGCTGGGCGAGCCGGGCGCGGGCGGCTGGCCGGGGCCGTTCGTCGTCGTGGTCGACTCCCGGCTGTACTTCGTCGCCCTCCGGCACGGGCCCGGGGGCATGGTGCGGGCGCTGATCAGCGACGCCACCATGCAGGAGTGGCTGCTGGCCAGCGAGGTGGTCGAGCGCTACGGCATCGCCGTCGACGCCGAGGGGGCCTTCGACGACGACGAGACCGGCTGGCCGGGTGGTGACCTGGACCTGTTCGCCGACGACGGGCTGCCCGCCGAGCAGCTGCGGCCGATCGTGACCGCCGACGACCTCTGGGCCGACGAGATGGTCGCCGCGATCGCCGCGCGGCTGGGCTTCGCCGGCGAGCTGGCCGCGGCGGTGGCGCCGTGACCGCGCGCGCGGTCGTCTTCGACCTCGGCGGGGTGCTCACCGAGAGCCCGATGGTGGCCTTCGCCGCCTACGAGGCCGAGGCCGGGCTGCCCGAGGGGCTGATCCGGCGGCTCAACAGCACCGATCCCGACACCAACGCCTGGGCCCGGTACGAGCGCAACGAGCTGGACGCCGCCGGCTTCGTCGACGCCTTCGAGGCCGAGGCCCTGGCCGCGGGGCACCGGGTGGACGCCACCCGGGTCCTCGCCGCGCTGGCCGGGGACCTGCGCCCGGCCATGGTCGCGGCGGTGCGCCGGCTGCGGGAGGCCGGGCTGCCGCTGGCCCTGCTCTCCAACAACGTCGCGCCGATGGAGCGCACCGGCCGGCTCGGCGAGCTCCTGGCGCTGTTCGACGCGGTGGTGGAGTCGTCGGTGGAGGGGGTGCGCAAGCCGGAGCCGGAGATCTACCGCCGGGCGCTGGACCGGCTGTCGGCCGCCGTCGGCCGGCCGGTCGCCCCGCACGACTGCGCCTACCTCGACGACCTCGGCATCAACCTCAAGCCGGCGCGGGCGATGGGCATGCACACCGTCAAGGTCGTCGACCCCGCCGCGGCCCTGGCGGAGCTGTCGGAGCTGACCGGCGTCCCGCTGGACCCGCCGTGACGGCGCGCGCGGTCCCGGGAACCGGTCCCGCTCCCTACGTCTGTGAGTGCACCTGCACTCAGAGACGTAGGTCCGCGGGGTGGACGTGGTGACCGTGGACGTCGACGCCGCGATGGGCCGTGCCCTCGAGCTGGCCGCGGCCGCCGAGGGGTGGGGTGACACCCCGATCGGGGCCGTCGTCCTGGGGCCGGACGGCGAGCTCCTGGCCGAGGCGGCCAACGAGCGCGAACGCCGCGGCGACCCCACCGCGCACGCCGAGGTGCTCGCCCTGCGGGCCGCCGCGCGGGTGCACGGCGACGGCTGGCGGCTGACCGGGACGACGCTCGTGGTCACCCTCGAGCCCTGCACGATGTGCGCCGGGGCGAGCGTCCTGGCGCGGGTGGGCCGGGTCGTGTACGGCGCCGACGACCCCAAGGCCGGGGCCGCCGGCTCCCTCTGGGACGTCGTCCGCGACCGCCGGCTCAACCACCGGCCGCAGGTCACCGGCGGTGTGCGGGCCGAGGAGTCGGCCGCGCTCCTACGCGCGTTCTTCCGCCGCCGGAGGGCCCTGTAGTCTTCTCGGCGGTGGCGTGTCCGAGCGGCCGAAGGAGCACGCCTCGAAAGCGTGTGAGGTGCAAGCCTCCGTGGGTTCAAATCCCACCGCCACCGCGTGCACGAGAGCCGCTCCCGGGGTAGCCGGGGGCGGCTCTCGTCGTCCGGGGGCCGGGTCAGCCGATCGTCTCCACGTACCGGTCGAGGTCCACCAGCCAGCCGCCGTCGCCGTCGGGGACGAGCCGCACCTCGTGCAGCTCGGTCTGGTCGCTGCCGTCGTCCCCGGTGAAGCGCACCTCGGTGGTCGCGACGACGGTGCCGTCGTCCTGCCGGGCCGCGTCCCGGACGCCGGCCAGCTCGACCTCCGCCCAGGGCTCCCAGTAGCCGCGGTAGTAGTCCTGGCCGGCGACCGACTGCAGGTAGGGGCCGGTCAGCGCGTAGGCGGCGTCCGGGTCGCCGGGCAGCAGCGCGTAGTAGGCGTCGAGGGTCGTCCGGGCGACGGAGAGGGCATCCGCGGGCGGGGTGGTCCCCTCCGTCGACGGCGGGGGCTCGGTGGTGGGTGCCGGTTCCTGCGTCCCCGGTTCCTGCGTCCCCGGTTCCCGGGTCCCCGGGGCCTCCGTCGTCGGCTCGCCGTCCTCGGCCGAGGGTGTCGGGGTGGCGGCCGGCGCCTGCCCGCCGGTGTCGCGGCCGACCGCCCAGACGACCAGCACCCCGGCGAGGACGGCGGCCAGCACGAGGCCCGCGATCACGGCCGCCCGCCGTCGCCCCCGCCGCGGGCGGCCGCCGTCCGGCGGGGAGGTCGCCGGCGCAGCCGTGGGACGGGGTGCCGGGGGACGGGGCGCCGGCCCGGGGTCGGCCGGCGGGGCCGCCGGGGGCGGTGACACCGGGGCAGCCGGCACCCGGGCGGGAGCCGCCCCGGCGCGCAGCTCCGCCGTGCCGTGCGGCGCGGCCGCCGAGCGCAGGCCGGTGCGGGCCATCAGGACGGTCGTCGGGTCGCCGTCCCGGCCCGCCGCGAGGACGGCCAGCTCGTCGCGGACCGCCGGCATGCCCGGGCGACCGGCCGGGTCGTCGGCCAGCATGCGGGTGAGGACGCCGGTGAGCGGACCGGCGTTCTCCGGCGGTGCGGGGTCGCCGGCCGCGACCCGGTGCAGCAGGCGCAGCGGGTTGTCGTCCATGCCGAAGGGCGGCCGGCCCTCGAGGCAGGTGTAGAGGGTGGCGCCGAGGGAGAAGACGTCGCTGGCCGGCGTCATGTCCTCACCGCGGGCCACCTCGGGGGCCAGGAACGCCGGCGTCCCGGTGATCTGGCCGGTGCGGGTGAGCGTCACGTCCCCCGAGGCGTGCGAGATCCCGAAGTCGGTGATCTTCACCACCCCGTCGACGCGGTCGCCGCGGCCGATGAGCACGTTGGCCGGCTTGACGTCGCGGTGCACGATGCCCGCGGCGTGCGTTGCCGCGAGCGCGTCGGCGACCTGGGCGCCCACCTGGGCCACCAGGCCGGCGGGCAGCACGCCGTCCTCGGCGAGGACCTCCGCCAGGCTGCGCGAGGGCAGGTACTCCATGACCAGCCACGGCGCCCCGCCGTCCAGGGCGACGTCGTAGACCGAGACGGCGTGCGGGTGGGAGAGCCGGGCCGCGATGCGCCCCTCCCGCAGCGCCCGCTGGCGAAGCTGCTCCACCTCGGCCGGGGTGGCGGCCGGCGGGGCGAGGACCTCCTTGACCGCGACCTGCCGGCCGAGCCGCTCGTCGAGGGCCAGCCACACCGCCCCCATGCCGCCGCCCCCGATCCGGGACAGCAGCCGGTAGCGCCCTGCCACCACGCGGCCGGGCCCGGTCACTCCCTCCTCCGCTCGTGTGGGTCGGCGCCGTGCGCGTCAGACGCCGCTGGGCACGCCGTAGCGGCGGGCGTACTCCTCCTGCGCACCGGCCGGCAGAGCGTCGTAGAGCTCGCCGAGCTCCCGGGTCGCCTCGGGCGAGAGGTCGTCGAACAGCCGCTGCCAGGTGGGGGGCTCGTCGTAGCTGCGGGTCAGCAGCAGCTCCCAGGCACGCGTCTGCCGGTCGCGCTTGCCCCGCTCCGCGGCCACCTCCGAGAGGTAGGCGTCGGTCGCGGCGTCCTTCTCCGCCTTCGTGGCGGTCGGCGGCAGCCCGGCCGGGTCGTCACCCCTGAGCACCGCCACGATGGCGGCGACGACCTCGGGGCGGGGCCGGTCGGTGTCACTCATGGCGTCGCTCTCCTGTCGGGGCCGGGGGTCCGTCGTGGTGCGGACAGCCTCTCCCATCGGCGGGGGGTCAACCACCCGGCGCCGCGCCCGGTATCGTGGGGGACGCCGTTGGAGGATTCGCCTAGTGGCCTATGGCGCTCGCTTGGAAAGCGGGTTGGGGGCAACCCCTCGGGAGTTCGAATCTCCCATCCTCCGCAGCCCACCGGCCGGGCCCCGCTCCCCGGGGCCCGGCCGGTGTCGTCCCCGGCCCGGGAGCCGCAGGGTGGTCAGCCGCCGGGCGGCGCCCCGACGACCGGCTCGGCCGGCGCGCCGAGCCGGCGTAGGTAGAGGCCGGCCACCGCCGCCAGCACGAGGACGCCGCCGGCGAGGGCGCCCAGCGGCAGCCGCTCGCCCAGGAACGCGGTGGCCAGCACCGTCGCGGTCACCGGCTCGAGGAGCGTGACGATCGCGGCCACCGCGCCCGGGACCGTCTGCAGGCCGCGGAAGAACAGCGCGTAGGCCAGCGCGCTCGGGACCACGCCCAGGTAGACGAGGGTCAGCAGGGCGGCGGGGTCGGCCGTCGTCCGCAGCCCGGCGGCCAGGGCGACGGGGGTGAGGAGCAGTGCGCCGCCACCGAACCCGACGAGGGTCACCGGCACCCCGGCCGGCACGCCGCCGCTGGCCAGGGTGACGACCGCGTAGCCCAGGGCGGACCCGACCGCGAGGAGGGCGCCCACGAGCACCGCCGTCCCCGCCGAGGCCCCCGCGGTCAGGCCGACGAGCAGCACCAGCCCGGTGAGGGCGACGGCGAGGGCCACCAGCGTGGCCGGCTCGGGCCGGCCGTGGCCGAGCAGCGCGGCGCCGAGGGCGATGAGCAGCGGCGCCAGGCCGAGGGCGACCAGGGTCGCGACGCTCACCCCGGCCGTGGCGACGGCGGCGAAGTAGGCCAGCTGGTAGGCGGCCAGGCCGGTGGCGACCAGCAGGAGGCGGACGGGGACACCGCGCCCCGCCCGGCCCGCCGGTGCGGCGCGCCGCCGGGTGATCAGGTGGGCGGCCAGCAGGACCACGGCCCCGATGGCCATGCGGTGCCAGGCGATGTCGAGCGGGCCGAGGTCGGTGCGGTCGGCGACGACGCGGCCGCTGACCCCGGCGGTTCCCCAGAGCAGGGCGGCGAGGACGACGAGGGGGAAACCACCGGTGAGGCGCGCGCCGGCGGGGGAGAGGGGGATGGGCATGACGCTCCTGGTGCGGGTCCGGATCGGGGGCTCGGACCGGAGCGCGCCGGGGCCCCCGGCACCGGGTGCCGGGGGTCAGCCCGCGGGGCTCCGGGTCAGGAGCGCGGCGGGGGGAGGACGAGGGCGCGCCGGGGCGTCATGACATGGAGCGTATCGGGCACCCGCTGCCGGACTCGACCGAGTTCGTGGCCTACAGTGGGGGCAGACCCCTCGTGCGGCGTCACCCCGTGAACCTCCCCAGGGCCGGAAGGCAGCAAGGATAAGCGGGCTCTGGCGGGTGCGCGGGGGGTCCCTTCATGTCCTCCGCCGGTCCGCCGGCGCGCACCCGCTGCAGCTCCCCGCCGGCCGGTCGCGGCCCGCGGCGCCGGGGTCCGCGACGGTGTCCCCGGTGGCACGTAACCTCGCCGCGTGGCTCTGGCGCTCTACCGGAAGTACCGCCCGGCGACCTTCGCCGAGGTGGTCGGGCAGGAGCACGTCACCGCGCCGCTGGTCAACGCGGTCGAGAGCGGCCGGATCAACCACGCCTACCTGTTCAGCGGCCCGCGCGGCTGCGGCAAGACGTCGTCGGCGCGCATCCTCGCCCGGTCGCTGAACTGCGAGCAGGGGCCGACGGCGACGCCGTGCGGCGTCTGCACCAGCTGCGTCTCCCTCGCCCCCGACGGGCCGGGCTCGATCGACGTGATCGAGATCGACGCGGCCAGCCACGGCGGCGTCGACGACGCCCGGGACCTGCGCGAGCGCGCCTTCTTCGCGCCGGTCAACAGCCGCTACAAGGTCTACATCGTCGACGAGGCGCACATGGTGACCACGCAGGGCTTCAACGCCCTGCTCAAGGTCGTCGAGGAGCCACCGGAGTTCCTCGTCTTCGTCTTCGCGACCACCGAGCCGGACAAGGTGCTGCCCACCATCCGCTCGCGCACGCACCACTACCCGTTCCGGCTGGTGCCGCCCTCGACGCTGCGGGGCCTGCTGGAGCGGACCTGCGCCGCCGAGGGGGTGCAGGTCGAGCCGACCGTCTTCCCGCTGGTGGTGCGCGCCGGCGGCGGGTCGGTCCGCGACTCGCTGTCCATCCTCGACCAGCTGCTCGCCGGCGCCGGGGCCGAGGGCGTCACGTACAGGAACGCGGTGGGGCTGCTCGGCGTCACCGACGACGCCCTGCTCGACGAGACGATCGACGCCCTCGCCGCGCAGGACGCGCCCGGCGTCTTCCGCGCCGTCGACCGGGTCGTGGAGGCCGGGCACGACCCGCGCCGCTTCGCCACCGACCTGCTCGACCGGCTGCGGGACCTCATCGTCCTCGACGCCGTCCCCGACGCCGGGGGCAACGGCCTGCTCGACTGCCCGCCCGACCGGCTGGACCTGATGAGCTCCCAGGCCCGGGCACTGGGCTCGGCCACCCTCTCGCGGATGGCCGACACCGTGCACGCCGGCCTGACCGAGATGCGGGGCACGACGGCGCCGCGGCTGCTGCTGGAGCTCGTCTGCGCCCGCATGCTCCTGCCGGCCACCGACGACGCCGCCGCGGCGACCCTGCAGCGCCTCGAACGGCTCGAGCGGCGGATGTCCATCGCCGGTGAGCACGCCGGGCGGCCGGTCGCCGAGGCGCCGGTCCGCGGGGCGCCGGTGAGCGAGGCGCCGGCGCGCGAGGTGCGCCGCGAGCCGGTGGACGACGCCGCACCGCCGGCCGACCGGCCGTCGGCCCCGCGCCGCGAGTTCGTCCGCCGGTCGCAGCAGGCCGCCGCGACGGCGCCCGCGGCGACCGCACCCGACGCGCCGCGGTCCCAGCCCGCGCGGCCCGCTCCCGAGCCACCCGCGCCCGAGGCCCCGGCTGCCCAGGCCCCGGTCGCCGAGGTGCCCGCACCGGCCGCCACGACCCCGCCGGCCGCTCCCGCGGCCCCTCCGACCGCCCCCGCGGCCGAGGACGACTGGCCGGAGACGACGCGCCCCGGGTCGGGGGGCGCGCCGGCCCGGCCGGCGCCGTCCGCCCCGGCACCGGCAGTGCAGCCGCCGGCGGACGAGCCCCAGCGGGCGCGGGTGACGACCACCGAGCCGGACATCCCGCTGCCCCCGGAGCCGACCGACGACGAGGACTGGCCGCACCCGGCCCGGCCCGCCGCGGCCGCCGCGGCCGCCGCGCGGGTCGAGGCGCCGCGCCCGTCGGCCCCACCGCGGGCCGCGGCCGAGTCCTCCCCGGCCCCCCGGGGTGGGGAGCCCACGCCGGTGGTCTCCGCCAACCCGGAGCCGGCGGACTCCGGCGGGGACCTGACGACCACCGACGTCCGGCGGGTGTGGCCGGAGCTGCTCAAGGTCGTGCGCGGCCACAAGCGCACCACCGAGGCGCTGCTCAAGAGCGCGCAGGTGCACGACCTCGCCGCCGGCACGCTGACCCTGGCCGCGACCTCGCCGGCGCTGGCGAAGATGCTCGGCGACGACCTCAACAAGGACGTCGTCCGGCAGTCGCTGCAGGAGCTGCTCGGGGTCCGCTGGAAGGTCCAGGTCGTCGTCGACGGGGCGACCCGCTCCGGCGGCGGCGCCCAGCCGTCGCCGGAGGCCGCCCGGGAGGCGGCCCGCGCGGCGGAGGCGGCCGAGGCGCAGGAGCTCATGGCCCAGCGCGCGGCCGAGGGGGAGGACCCCGACCGCCACCGCGAGCCGGCCGTCGACCCGGAGCAGGCCGCGCTCTCCCTGCTCCGCACGCACCTCGGCGCCCGGCCGATCGACTGAAGGACCTCGTCCTCCCCACCGCTCGCACGCTCGCGGCGGGACCCGGGACGAGGCCGGGGTCCCGCCGCCCGGTCAGCCCTGCGCGAGCACCTCGTCGAGCCGCTCGTAGCCCTCGCGGATCCCGACCTCCATGCCGCTGGCCACCATCGCGTCGCGGTCGGCGAAGGAGTCGACGAGCGAGGTCGTGGTCAGGCGGGTGCGCCCGCCGCCGAGGTCCTCCAGCACCAGCTTCTCCAGGGCGACGCCGTCGGGCATGCCCTCGAAGGTGAAGGTCTGCACGATCAGCTCGTCGTGGCGGACCTCGTGGAAGCTGCCGCGGAAGGCGTACTCCTCGCCGTCGCTGCTGTGCAGGTACCGGTAGGAGCCACCGGTGCGGCAGTCGTAGTGGTCGATGCGCATCTCCAGGCCGCGCGGGCCGAGCCAGCGGACGAGCAGGTCGGGGTCGGTGTGCGCCCGGAAGACCTTGGCCGGCGGGGCGTCGAACTCGCGGGTGATGCGGACCAGCGGGACCTCGCGGTCGACCTCGATCTGCGTCTCGTGGTGGCGGGTGGCGGTCATGGTGCTCCTCCTCCGGTGGGGGGTTCCTGGGTGGGTGGGACGTCGTCCGGCAGGGACGCCAGGACGTCGTCCAGCCGGCGGTAGCGCTCCTCGGCCTGCCGGCGGTAGCGCTCGATCCAGGCGGTCATGAGGTCGAGGACCTCCGCCTCGAGGTGGACCGGGCGGCGCTGGGCGTCGCGACTGCGGCTGACCAGGCCGGCGTCCTCGAGCACCCGCAGGTGCTTGGAGACGGCCTGGACGCTCACGTCGTAGGGCTCGGCGAGCTCGCCGACGGTCGCGTCGGCCACCGCGAGCCGGGCGACCATGTCGCGCCGGGTGGGATCGGCCAGGGCCGCGAAGACCCGGGACAGCGGATCGGCGGCCATCGGGTGAGGCCTCCTCTCGTCAACCACTTGGTTGAAGAAGAGGGTGCACCCGGCGCCCAGCCTTGTCAACCGCCCGGTTGAAAAAGGGGTGGACGGCCCGGCCTCCCGGCGGGTGTCGGACCGGCGGCCTACCCTCGGGGCATGTTCCCCGGCGGCCAGCCCGACATGTCGAAGCTGCTCGAGCAGGCGCAGCAGATGCAGCAGCAGCTGGCTGCCGCACAGGAGCAACTGGCGCAGGAGGAGGTCACCGGCTCGGCCGGCGGCAACCTGGTCACGGTCACGATGACCGGCCAGGGCGAGGTCACCGCGGTCACCATCTCGCCCGAGGTGGTCGACCCGTCCGACGTCGAGACCCTGCAGGACCTCGTGGTCGCCGCCTTCCGCGACGCCTCGCGCCAGGCCAACGAGCTCACCGCCAGCCGCATGGGCCCCCTCGCGGGCGGCCTCGGCGGTGGCATGGGGCTGCCCGGCCTCTAGGCCGCGGCAGCCCCCGTCTACGAGAGGGACACCGTGTACGAGGGGGCCGTCCAGGACCTCATCGACGAGCTCGGCCGGCTGCCCGGTGTCGGGCCGAAGAGCGCCCAGCGCATCGCCTTCCACCTGCTGGCGGCCGAGTCCGCCGACGTCGGGCGGCTGGTGGCGGCGTTGCAGCGGGTGCAGGCGGAGGTCCGCTTCTGCAGCACCTGCTACAACGTCGCCGAGGGCGAGCAGTGCCGCATCTGCCGCGACCCGCGGCGGGCCGACGACGTCATCTGCGTCGTCGAGGAACCCAAGGACGTCGTCGCCATCGAGCGCACCCGCGAGTTCCGCGGCCGCTACCACGTGCTCGGCGGGGCGATCAGCCCCATCGAGGGCGTCGGCCCCGACGACCTGCGGGTCAAGGAGCTCATGACCCGGCTGATGAGCGGCGCGGTCACCGAGCTGATCATCGCGACCGACCCGAACCTCGAGGGCGAGGCGACCGCGGCCTACCTGGCCCGGCTCGTCGCCCCGCTCGGCCTGGCGGTCTCCCGGCTGGCCAGCGGGCTGCCCGTCGGCGGCGACCTCGAGTACGCCGACGAGGTCACCCTGGGCCGGGCCTTCGAGGGCCGCCGCCGCATCGACGCCTGAGCGGACCACCCCGCCGAGCGGAGTGCCAGGGGCGCGTCTCCCGCGCCGTCGCACTCCGTCCAGCCGCGCGCAGGTCACAGGATGGTGTCGATCGCGGACGGCGGTTCCCGGGGATCGCACGAGGACGCCTAGGGTTCCCTGGTCCGTGGAGGTCTCGCGCCTCGCGGCCCACTCATCGGGAACTCATCCGGCCCAGGAGGCCGAGAAGGCAGGTCTTTCCGCGATGCAGCGACGACCTCAGCGAGCGATGGCCGCGACCGCGGCCGCTCTCACCGCGGCCACCCTGGCTGCCTGCGCGTCCGAACGCGACTCCGGCGGCGGCGAGGGCGGCGAGGGCCAGTCCGGCGGCACCCTGGTGTTCGGTGCCGCCGGCGACCCGGCCATGTTCGACCCGGCCTTCGCCAGCGACGGCGAGACCTTCCGCATCGCCCGCCAGATCCACGAGGGTCTGCTCGGCAACGAGCTCGGCGGCACGGAGCCGGTGCCCGAGCTGGCCGAGGACTGGGAGGTCAGCGAGGACGGCCTGGAGTACACCTTCTCGCTGCGCGAGGGGGTGAAGTTCCACGACGGGACGGACTTCAACGCCGAGGCGGTCTGCTTCAACTTCGACCGCTGGTACAACTTCGACGGCCTGGCCCAGAGCCCGAGCGCCTCGTACTACTACCAGGCGGTCTTCGGCGGGTTCGCCAGCACGCCGGACGTCCCGAACATCTACGAGAGCTGCGAGGCGACCGACGAGAACACCGCCGTCATCCGGCTGACCCAGGTCACCTCGAAGTTCCCGGCCGCCCTGGCGCTGCCGGCGTTCTCCATCCAGAGCCCGACGGCGCTGCAGGAGTACGACGCCGACAACCTCTCGGGAAGCGAGGACGCGCTCAGCTACTCCGAGTACGCCCTGAACCACCCGACCGGCACCGGCCCCTTCCGCTTCGAGAGCTGGGACCGCGGCAACGGCGAGGTCACCATCGTCCGCAACGAGGACTACTGGGGCGAGCCGGCGCTGCTCGACGAGATCATCTTCCGGACGATCCCCGACGGGAACACCCGCCGGCAGGAGCTGCAGGCCGGGTCGATCGACGGCTACGACTTCGTCTCGCCGGCCGACTACCAGACCCTGGAGGACGACGGCTTCCAGGTCCTGGTCCGCGACCCCTTCAACATCCTCTACCTGGGCTTCAACGGCGGGAACGTGCCGGGCACCCAGGCCAACCCCGCGCTGCAGGACCCGCGGGTCCGGCAGGCCATCGCGCACGCCATCGACCGCGAGACGATCGTGAACTCGCTGCTGCCCGAGGGCGCCGAGGCGGCCACCCAGTTCATGCCGCCGACCGTCGACGGCTGGGCCGAGGACGTCACGACCTACGAGTACGACCCCGACCGCGCCCGCCAGCTGCTGCAGGAGGCCGGCGCCGAGGGGACGACGCTGCGGTTCTACTACCCGACCGAGGTCAGCCGGCCGTACCTGCCGGACCCCGCCGCGATGTTCCAGGTGATCAGCCAGAACCTGACCGACGCCGGGTTCACCATCGAGCCGGTCGCCCTGCCGTGGAACCCGGACTACCTCAACGCCGTCCAGGCGGGCCAGGCGGACATCCACCTGCTCGGGTGGACCGGTGACTACAACGACGCCTACAACTTCATCGGCACGTTCTTCGCCGAGGCGGCGAACAACCAGGCGTCGGCGGAGTTCGGGGCGTTCAGCGCGCCGGAGATCTTCCAGGCGCTGGCCCGGGCCGACTCCGAGCCCGACGCCGAGGACCGGACCGACCTGTACCAGGAGGCGAACCGCTTGATCATGGATTACCTGCCCGGTGTCCCGATCTCGCACTCGCCGCCGGCGCTCGTCGTGGCCGAGAACGTCCAGGGCCTCGAGCCGAGCCCGCTGACCGCCGAGGTCTTCTCGACGGTGTCGCTGGCCGACTGACCCGCGCAGTCGGCCGCGCCGGGGCAGGAGCACACTTGCCCCGGCGCGGCCGGTCCGTGCCCGGCCCCGGAGAGGTGACCCGAGCGTCGTGCTCCGCTTCGTCGTCCGGCGGCTCCTGCAGCTGATCCCGATCCTGCTGGGGCTGTCGGTCCTGCTCTTCGCCTGGCTGCGGGCGCTCCCGGGCGGGCCGGCCCAGGCCGCCCTCGGCGAGCGGGCCACGCCGGAGGCGATCGCCCGCTACAACGAGCTGTTCGGCCTCGACCAGCCGCTCTACGTGCAGTACCTGCGGTTCCTCGGCCGCGCCGTGCAGCTGGACTTCGGCAACTCCACCCGCACCGGCCGCCCCGTCACCGAGGAGTTCCTCGAGCGGATGCCCGGGACCATCGAGCTGACCCTGTTCGCGATGGTCTTCGCGATCGGCGTCGGCATCCCGCTCGGCTACCTCGCCGCCCGCCGGCACGGCAGCTGGATCGACTCGACGTCGGTCATCGGCTCGCTGCTCGGTGTGGCCATCCCGGTCTTCTTCCTGGCCTACCTGCTGCGCCTGGTGTTCGCCGTCGAGCTGGGCTGGCTGCCCGGCTCGGGGCGCCAGGAGGTGCGCATCGACGCCACCCGGGTCACCAACTTCTACGTGCTCGACGGGGTGCTGACCGGCGAGTGGGACGCCGCGTGGGACGCCTTCACCCACCTCGTCCTGCCCGGCATCGCGCTGGGCACCATCCCGCTGGCGATCATCGTCCGGATCACCCGCGCGTCGGTGCTCGACGTGGTGAACGAGGACTACGTGCGGACGGCGAACGCCAAGGGGCTGTCGACCGACACCGTGCGCCGCCGGCACATCCTGCGCAACGCCCTGCTGCCGGTGTCGACCACGATCGGTCTGCAGACCGGCCTCCTGCTGTCCGGGGCGGTGCTCACCGAGACGGTGTTCGCCTTCGGCGGGGTCGGCTCGGCCATCTACGAGGCGATCTTCGGCCGGGACTTCGCCCTGCTGCAGGGCTTCGTCCTGCTGCTGGCGATCATGTACGTGCTGGTGAACCTGCTGGTCGACATCTCCTACGGCCTGCTCGACCCGAGGGTGAGGGTGAGTTGACCGCGATCGGCGACGTGCGGCGGCGGCGCATCGACGAGCTCGCCGCCCGGGCCGGGCAGGTGCCCGAGGGCGAGGGCGGTCTCTCGCTCACCAGGAGCGCCTTCCGCCGGCTGCGACGCAACCCGGTGGCGATCACCGGCGCGGTGATCGTCGTGGTGTTCCTGGTGGTCGCCGCCTTCGCGCCCTGGCTGGCGCCGCGCGACCCGCTGGCGCAGACCCTGCTGTCGGAGATCCGGCCCGGGTACATCCCCGGCAGCCGGGAGGGCTTCCCGCTCGGCGTGGACAACCTCGGCCGCGACGTGCTCTCGCGGCTGATCGTGGGCTCGCGCCAGTCGCTCCTCATCGGGGTGGTCTCCACCCTGCTCGGCGCCGTCGTCGGCATGGCCATCGGCGTGCTGGCCGGCGCCTTCGGCGGCTGGGTGGACACCGTCGTCATGCGGTTCGTCGACATCCTGCTGTCCATCCCGAGCCTGCTGATGGCCATCAGCATCTCGGTGCTGCTGGGCCAGAACCAGTACTCGCTGATGATCGCGATCGCGGTGACCCAGGTGCCCGTCTTCGCCCGGCTGCTGCGCGGGTCGATGCTCGCGCAGCGCAACAGCGACTACGCGCTGGCCGCCCGGGCGCTCGGCGTCAAGCGCGGGCGGATCGTCTTCGGGCACGTGCTGCCCAACTCGCTGTCCCCGGTGATCGTCCAGGCGACGCTGTCCCTGGCGACGGCGATCATCGAGGCTGCGGCGCTGTCCTTCCTCGGCCTCGGCGACCCCGACCTCGGCCGGCCGGAGTGGGGCGCGATGCTGGCCAACGCGCAGCAGTTCCTCGGCGTCCGGCCGGAGCTGGCCATCTACCCGGCGCTGTGCATCATCGTGGTCGCGCTCGGCTTCACGCTCCTGGGCGAGTCGCTGCGGGAGGCCCTCGACCCCAAGTTCCGGAGGTAGTCGCGGTGTCCATCGAGGCGCTCCCGGCCGAGGACGCCGCCCGCGCCGACGGCCCGGTCCTCCAGGTCGACGACCTCAGCGTCACCTTCACCCGCCGCGGGGAGGCGCCGACCCGCGCGGTCGACGGCGTGAGCTTCGCGGTGGACGCGGGGGAGACCGTCGGCCTGGTGGGCGAGTCCGGCTGCGGCAAGTCGGTCACGTCCCTGGCCGTCATGGGGCTGCTGCCCCGCCGCGGGGTCCGCGTCGGCGGCTCGGTGCGCTTCGGCGGCATCGAGCTGGTCGGCGCCCCCGACCGGACGCTGCGCGACCTGCGCGGTGCGGACATGGCGATGGTGTTCCAGGACCCGCTGTCCTCGCTCAACCCGGTGGTGCCCATCGGCACCCAGGTCACCGAGGTGCTGCTCGAGCACCGGGACCTGTCCCGCGGGGAGGCGGCCGACGAGGCGACCCGCCTGCTCGACCGCGTCGGCATCCCCGACCCCGGCCGCCGGCTCAAGGAGTACCCCCACCAGCTCTCCGGCGGCATGCGGCAGCGGGCGCTGATCGCGATGGCGCTGGCCTGCTCACCGCGGTTGCTCATCGCCGACGAGCCGACGACGGCCCTCGACGTGACCATCCAGGCGCAGATCCTGGAGCTGCTGCGCGAGCTCGTCGTCGACACCGGGACGGCGCTGGTGATGATCACCCACGACCTCGGCGTCGTGGCGGGTCTCTGCGACCGGGTCCACGTCATGTACGCCGGGAGGATCATCGAGTCCGCCGACCGGCACGACCTGTTCGCCCGCCCGCGGCACCCCTACACCGGCGGGCTGCTCGCCTCGGTCCCCCGGCTGGACGGCGCGCGCGGTGCACCGCTCACCCCCATCCGCGGCTCGGCCCGGGACACGATCCCGTGGGCCGAGGGCTGCGCGTTCGCCCCCCGCTGCGACCACGCCCAGGACGACTGCTTGACCGAGGTGGCCGGCAGCACCGTGCCGCTCGAGCCGGACGGCCCGGGCCGCGAGCTGCGCTGCCGCCACCCCCTCCGGCGCCCGCCGTCCGCGGCCGGCGCCACCGCGTCCGGAGCCGCCCGATGACCGCCGCCGAGCCCCTGCTCCGGGTCGAGGGCCTGCAGGTCCACTTCCCCATCAAGCGGGGCGTGTTCGTCGACCGCACCGTCGGCCACGTCCGTGCGGTCGACGGCGTCGACCTGGCGATCGACCGCGGCACCACCTACGGCCTGGTGGGGGAGTCCGGCTGCGGGAAGTCCACCCTCGGTCGCGCTGTCCTCCGGCTGGTGGAGCCCACCGCCGGGCAGGTGGTGTTCGACGGCACGGACGTCGCGTCGCTGTCGGGTGAGCCGCTGCGGGCCATGCGGCGGCGGATGCAGATGGTCTTCCAGGACCCGCTCGGCAGCCTGGACCCGCGGCAGAACGTCGAGTCGCTGCTCTCCGAGCCGCTGCGCGCCCACGGCCTGGGCGGCGGCAAGGAGGGGATCGCGACGAAGATCCGCGGCCTGCTCGACGCCGTCGGCCTGCCGTCGGCCGCGCTGCGCCGCTACCCGCACGAGTTCTCCGGCGGCCAGCGCCAGCGCATCGGCATCGCGCGGGCCATCTCCCTGGAGCCCGACCTGCTCATCGCCGACGAGCCGGTGTCCGCGCTCGACGTCAGCGTGCAGGCGCAGGTGGTCAACCTGCTGGAGGAGCTCCAGCAGCAGCTGGACCTGACCTACCTGGTCATCGCGCACGACCTCGCGGTGGTCCGGCACATCAGCGACGTCGTCGGCGTCATGTACCTCGGGTCGCTGGTGGAGCAGGCGCCGTCCGACGCCCTCTACGACGAGCCGCTGCACCCCTACACCCGGTCGCTCATGAGCGCGGTGCCGGTGCCCGACCCGGTGGTCGAGGAGCGGCGCGAGCGGATCCTGCTCGCGGGGGACCTGCCGTCGCCGGCGAACCCCCCGAGCGGCTGCCGGTTCCACACCCGCTGCCCCTGGCGGCAGGAGACCCGCTGCGACACGGAGGCGCCGCCGCTGCGGGAGCTGGCGCCGGGGCGCTGGGTGAGCTGCCACTGGGCCGAGGACATCCGGGACGGCGTGCTGCACCCGAAGTCCCCCGAGGAGGTCGCGGCGACCCAGGGCGTGTCGGTACGCGCGAGCGGTGCGGAGAACCCGGAGACCGACGCCCTCGTCCAGGGCGTGGACAGCCCCATCGAGCGCCGCTGAAAGAAGGACCCCCTCCTCCCCACCCCTCGCTCCGCTCGGGGCGGTGCCCTGGAGGAGGCCGCCCTCCTCCCCACCGCTCGGGGCGGTGCCCTGGAGAGGCCGCCCTCCTCGGTCACCCCTCCACGACGACGGTGTCCCCGCGGCGCGCGGCGCGGCGCACCCGCAACCGCAGGACCCGGGCGTAGGCCCGCACGAACTGCGTGTAGCCGGGTGTCGGCCCGTGCCAGCCCAGGAACCCGCGCGGGCCCTGCACCATCCGCCCGGAGCGCACGTCGTAGCGCGCCTGGTGCCACGGGCAGACCAGGCAGCCGTCGGCGTCCACGCTGCCGCCGGCGAGGTCGGCCAGCTGGTGGCGGCAGCGGCGGGAGACGGCGAAGTACTCCCCGTCGCGGTTGCCGACCGCCCACTCGCCGGCGCGGCGCACCGCGCCCGGCGGCAGCTCGGCGGCAGGGATCTGCTCGGGCACGGGTCCTCCTGGGGTCCGGGGTGGGGTCCCGGAGCCCTACCCACGACCCGGCGGCCGGACCCGTCGCGCTGGGTAGGGTCGCGCCAGCCCGACACAGGAGGTCCCGTGCGCCGGCCGTCCGCCGTCCCCACCCCGCCGGTCACCCTGCCGGCCGCCCTGCTGGCCGCCCTGCTGGCCGGGGTGCTGCTGAGCGGCTGGCTCGCGCTGGCCGCCGGGCCGGCGCTCGCCGAGCCGCCCTTCGACGTCCCCGGCGAGGTGACCGACCGGGCCGGCGTCCTGTCCGGGGCCGAGACCGCCGAGGTCGAGGACGCCCTGGCCGGGCTGCGCTCGGAGGACGGCCTGCAGCTGTTCGTCGTCTACGTCGACTCCTTCGACGGCCAGGACGGCGTCGCCTGGGCGAACGCCACGGCCGAGGCCTCCGGCCTGGGCGTGGACGACGTGCTGCTCGCGGTCGCCGTCGACGACCGGCGCTACGGGGTCTCGGTGGACCAGGACGCGCCGGTGTCGGACGCCGAACTGCAGCAGCTGCTGCGCGAGGACGTCGAGCCGGCGCTGGCCGAGGACGACTGGGCCGGCGCGGCGACGGCCCTGGCCGGGGGGCTCTCCGGCGGCGGGGACGGCGGTGGCGGCGGCCTGGGCACCCTCGCGGTCGTCGGCGGCATCGCCGTGGTGGCCGGGGGCGCCTACGCGGTCAGCCGGGCCCGCCGCCGGCGCGCGGCCGCACCTCGCACCCCGGCCGGGCCGCCCGACCCGCACGCCGGCGTCCCGACCGAGCAGCTGGAGGCGCGGGCCAGCACCGCCCTGCTGGAGCTCGACGAGGCGGTGAAGACCTCGCAGCTCGACCTGGACTTCGCCCGGCTGCAGTACGGGCAGGACGCCGTGGCCGGCTTCGGGGAGGCGCTGGCGGCCTCGCAGGAGGAGCTGGGCCGGGCCTTCGCCCTGCGCCAGCAGCTCGACGACGAGGTGGCGGAGGACGAGCCGACCCGCCGCCGGATGCTGGCCGAGGTGCTGGCGCTCACCGCCGCGGCCGACGCCCGGCTCGACGAGCAGGCCGAGGCGTTCGACCGGCTGCGCGACCTCGAGCGGACCGCACCGGAGGCCCTGGCCGCCCTGCGTGCGCGGATCACCGCCCTGCACGGCCGGCTGCCCGTCGACGAGGAACGCACGGCCGCGCTGCAGCGGCGCTACGCCCCGACCGCGCTGGAGCCGGTCGCCGACAACCTGACCGAGGCCCGCGCCCGGCTGGCCGCCGCCGAGCAGGAGGCCGCCGAGGCCGACGCGGCCATCGCGGCCGGGCAGCCCGGCCAGGCGGTGGGGGACCTGCGCGCGGCCGAGGACGCCGTCGTCCAGACCGCCACCCTGCTCGACGCCGTGGCCCGGCTGGCGACCGACCTGGAAGCCGCGGCCGGCCGGGTCGCCGCCGTCCGCACGGAGGTCGAGGAGGACCTCGCCGAGGCCCGGGCCCTGCTCGCCGCCCGCGCCGACCCGGGGCTGTCCGCGCGGGTCGCCCGGGCCGAGGCGGCGCTGGCCGCGTCGGGGACCGCGCTGCACCCTGACGGCGGCGCGCTGCCCGACCCGTCGGCCGCCCTGCGCCGGGTCGAGGAGGCCGTCGCCGCGCTGGACGAGGCCCTGGGCGCGGCCCGGGACGCCGAGGCGCGCGCCCGCCGCGCGGCCGCGGCGCTCGACCAGGCGCTGCTGTCGGCGCGCTCGGGGATCGCCGCGGCCGGGGACTTCATCGCCACCCGGCGGGGAGCGGTCGGCGCGGAGGCCCGCACCCGGCTGGCCGAGGCGCAGCGGCACCTCGACGTCGCGACCGCCCGGGCGGGCACCGACCCGGAGGGCGCCCTGCGGGAGGCGCAGCTGGCCGGCTCGCTGGCGCACCAGGCGCTGCAGCGGGCGCAGTCCGACGTCCGCGGCTGGGGCGGCGGGTACGGCGGGGGCGGGTACGGCCCGGTGCCCGGCGGGTTCGCCGGCGGCCGCGGCGGCGTGGACCTCGGCAGCCTCGTCCTCGGCGGGATCCTCTTCGGCGGGGGCGGCGGCGGGTACGGGGGGTCCCGCGGCGGCGGGTTCGGCGGGGGTGGCGGGCGGCGGTCGGGTGGCCTCGGCGGCGGGTTCGGCGGGGCTGGCGGGCGGCGGTCGGGCAGCTTCGGCGGCTCCGGCAGCCGTGGACGGCGGGGCGCCGGCGGGCGCTTCTGACCGCGTCCGGACCGGTGCGGCAGGGGGAGGGCGTGGGACGGCCGGTGGTGCTGACGGCGGCGTACGCGGTCGCGTTCGCCGCCGCCGTCCTGCTCGGCCGGGCCACCCGGCTCGAGGGCACCGACCTCGCGCTCGTGTGGCCGGCCGCCGGCGTGGCCTTCCTGTGGCTCTCCGGCACGTGGCGGCGCCGGTGGCTGCGGGTGGACCTCGCCGTCCTGTTCGGGGTCGCCGCCGCGCTGACCGCGCTGACCGGCGCCCCGGCCGGCCTCGCCGCGGCGCTCGGCGCGGCCGCCGTGGTGCAGGCCGTGGTCGGTGTCGCGGTCTGGGCCCGGCTGGCCGGTCCCGCGCGCGAGCTGCGCACCCGCCGCCAGCTGATCGGTCTGCTCGGGGGCGCGTTCGCCGGCGCCGCCGCGAGCGCCCTCGTGGGCCCCCCTGCGGTGCTGCTGGACGCCACCGGGGACGCCCCGGCCGTGGTCGCCATCTGGGTGCTGCGCAACGCGGGGGGCGTGGTGGTGGTGGCGACCGTGGGCCTCCGGGTGCTCGGCCACCGCCCGGGCGATCCCGCCGGCCGGGTGCCCCGGCTCCCGGAGTCCGTCGCCCTCGGTGCGGTCACCGCCGCCGTGGTCGTGCTGGTCTTCGGTCCCGGCCAGGACCGGCCGGTGACCTACGCGCTCCTCCCGGTCGCGGTGTGGGCGGCGCTGCGCCTCCCCACGGCCGTGGCCACGGGGTGGGTCCTGGCCGTCACGACGGCGGTGCTGCTGCTCACCCTGGCCGGGGACGGGCCGTTCGCCGTCGTGCCGCCCCAGGACGGCGCCGTCCTGGCGCAGGGCTTCCTGCTCGTGCTGGCCGTGCTCGTCCTCCTCCTCGCCCTGGGCCGCGACGACCGGGACCGGCTGGTCGACGAGCTGCGGGTCGCCGGGCGGCGGGCCGAGGACCAGCGGATGGTGCTCGACGCGGTCCTCGACCGGCTGCCGGAGGGGGTCGTGCTGGTCGACCGGACCGGGCGCACCGTCGTCCGGAACCCGGCGGCGGCGGAGTTCTTCCCGGGCGAGTCCGAGTCGGTCGACCCGGTGCGCTGGCTGCAGGAGGTCGCGCCGCGCACCCCGGACGGCCGGCCGGTCGCGCTGCGCGAGATGCCCATGGTCCGGGCCGTCGGGGGCGAGGAGGTCGGCCCGGTCGACCTGCACACCGGCCTCGGCGGCCGCGAGCGGGTGTTCGCGGTGACCGCCCGCCCGCTGACCACCCTGGAGGGCGAGCTCGGGGCGCTGGCGGTCTACACCGACGTCACCGAGGAGCGGATGCGGCAGGCCGAGCTCACCTCGTTCGCCGGGGTGGTCGCCCACGACCTGCTCAACCCCCTGGCCGCGCTCGACGGCTGGCTGCGGGTGCTGGGGGACGCCGGCGGCGCGGCCGGCCCCGGTGCGGCCGAGGCGCTGGCCCACTCGCGGGCCGTGGCCGGGCGCATGCGCGACCTGGTCACCGGGCTGCTGGCCTACAGCACGGCCCGCGACGCGGCACTCGACCCCGTCGACGTCCCCCTCGAGCACGTGGTCGACGACGTCCTGGCCGACCACCTGGTGGACCGCGGCGACGGGCCCGAGCCGGAGTTCGACGTCGGCGACCTGCCGGTGGCGCACGTCGACCCGGTCCTCGCCCGGCAGCTGCTGGCCAACCTCGTGGGCAACGCGGTCAAGTTCGCCCGGCCGGGGGAGCCGGCGCGGGTGCACGTGCACGGCGGGACCGGGCCCGCGCCCGGCCGGGTGTGGCTCGAGGTCCGGGACGAGGGCGTCGGCATCCCCGAGGGCCGGCACGAGGAGGTCTTCGGCGAGTTCGTCCGCGCCCGGCCCGCCGGCGGGGGACCACCGGGGACGGGCCTGGGGCTGGCCATCTGCCGCCGCATCGCCCGCCGGCACGGCGGGGACGTGACCGCGGCCCCCGCGCCCGGCGGGGGGACGACGGTGCGCGTGGTCCTGCCCGCGGGGCGGACGGGTGCTCAGCCCGCGGGCTGACCCGCCCCTCGCGGGCGGGGCGGCGCGACCGCGCCGGCCCCCGGGTCGCTCCGACCGGCCTCCGGGTCGCCGAGCAGGACGACGGAGGCCCGCATGCCGTGCGACCGCGCCTCGGCCAGCTCGGCCGACAGCCGGTGCCCGCTCGCCGGCGCCGGGGGGCGGCACACGAACAGCAGGTCGGCGTCGTCGTCGATCGCGGCGGCCAGGCCCCCCGCCAGGGACCCGGAGACGGTGACCGCGTAGCCGCGCAGGCGCAGACCGTCGGCGAACGACCGGCTCCAGGGGGACGCGTCCTCCACCAGCACCGCGCGCCCGGCCGGACCGGCTCCGCGAGGCCGTCGACCGGGGTCCGTCGTCCGCACCGGGATGCGCATGGGACGACCCTGTCGCGCTGCACCTGAATTCCTCCTGAACGCGGCGCGAACGGCCGCGCCCGCGTGGGGCAGCATGGGGGGATGCCGGGGGGGACGGTGCTCGTCGTCGAGGACGAGGCGGAGGTCCGGACGCTGCTGCGCCGGGGCCTGGAGGCCGAGGGCTTCACGGTGGTCACCGCCGCCGACGGCCGCGGCGCGCTGGCCGTCCTCGACCAGCGGGCCGCGGAGGTGGACGCCGTCGTCCTCGACGTCGGCCTCGGTGACAGCGACGGCCTGGAGGTCTGCCAGGCGATCCGGTCCCGCGGGATCGGCACCCCGGTGCTCTTCCTCACCTCGCACAGCCGGCTCCCCGACGTGCTGGCCGGGTTCGCCGCCGGCGCCGACGACCACATCGCCAAGCCCTTCGCCCTCGACGAGGTCGTGGTGCGGCTGCGCGCGGTGCTGCGCCGGGCCGGGGGGAGCGCCCCGTCCGCGGGGGCCGACGGGCTGCACCTGGACCCGCACCGGCGGGTGCTGGCGGGGCCCGGCGGCGACCGGACCGTCACCCCCATCGAGTTCCGGCTGCTCGCCGCGCTGCTGGGCGCCGCGGGTGCCGTGGTCCCGCGCCGGGACCTGGTGACCGCCGGGTGGCCGGCCGGCGGGGTGGTGCACGACAACACCCTCGACCAGTACCTCTCCCGGCTGCGGCGGAAGGTGGCCACGACCAGCGAGGGGGCGGTCGAGCTGCGCACGGTGCACGGGGTCGGCTACCGGGCGGTCGTCAGCGGCGAGGGCTGACCGCCGGGTCCCCGGCCGTACGGAGGTGCTCAGGTCGCGTTCAGGTCGCCCGGCGCAGAGTGGTGCACGACCGGTACCGGCCGCCTGCCCCGTGCGCGGCCGGTGCCGGTCCGCCACCCCCGGTGCCCTCGCGCAGTGCCGGCACGACAGCCGGTGACCGGCGCGCCGGGCGCCCGATCCCGCCCTCTCCGACCGGGCCGGACGGCGCCGGGAACCGTCGGCCCCCGGTGGGACGGTCCCCTCCCCGACACCGAGGAGGAGACATGCCCACCCGTGACACCGCGTGGCCGGCCGGGACCCCGTGCTGGGTCGACTACGGCACGTCCGACGTCGACGGCGCCCGCGACTTCTACGCCGCCCTGCTGGGCTGGGAGTACACCGGCGGGGAGGCCGAGTACGGCGGCTACCTCAACGCCACCCGCGACGGTCGGCCGGCGGCGGGCCTGGGCCCGCTGATGGACCCGACCGCGTCCCCGAGCTGGACGACGTACTTCGCCACCGACGACGCCGCGGCCACCGCCGCCCGCATCCGCGAGGCCGGCGGCACGGTCGTCGTGGAGCCGATGGAGGTCGGGCCGATGGGGACGATGGTCGTGGCGGCCGACCCCCAGGGCAACGCCTTCGGCCTGTGGCAGTCCGGCGAGCACACCGGCGTCCGGGTCTACAACGAGCCCGGCGGGCTGGCCTGGAACGAGCTGATGGTCGACGACCCCGCCGCCGCTCGCCGGTTCTACGGCGAGGTGTTCGGCTTCGCCTTCGACGAGCTGCCCCCCGAGCAGGGCGGCGAGGAGGGCATGGACTACACCACCTTCGCCACCGGGGGCAACCCGCTCGGCGGCCTCGGTGGGGCGCAACCGGGCGTGCCCAAGGGCTGGCTGACCTGCTTCGCGGTCGCCGACACCGACCAGGCCGTCGCCACGGTCGAGGCCCGCGGCGGCAAGGTCACCACCCCGGCGACGGACACCCCGTTCGGGCGCTTCGCGGTCGTCGAGGACCCGTGGGGCGCGCCCTTCACGGTCATGGGCCCGAACGCGGGCGGCTGAGACCTGGTCCGGGCCGGCGCGGACGCAGGCGCGCCGGCCCGGCCGGGAGCAGGAGCCGGCTAACCCAGCTGCCCGTAGGCGTGCTCCGGCCGGAGCCGGACGACGAGCCGCCGGTCGGCGACCATCGCCGCCCGGTACTCCTCCCAGTCCTCGTGCTCGCCGGAGATGCCGCGGTAGTAGGCGACGAGCTCCTCCGCGGTGGCGTCGTGCGGGTCGGCGGCGACCGGCGTGAGCTCGGCGGTGCCCTCCACCGCCACCCACGACCAGAAGTCGGCCGAGGAGACGTGCAGCGTCACCCGCGGGTCGCGCTCGAGGTTGCGGGTCTTGGCGCGGTCGGCGGTCACCGACACCCGCACCAGCCCCTGCTCCCGGTCGAGGGCGTACCCGACGTTGGACAGCTGCGGCCGCCCGTCCCGCTTCACCGTGGCCAGCACGGCCCAGCGGTGCTCGGCCAGGAAGCCCATCGCGCGATCGAGGTCCATCAGCGTCCCCTGTCCATCAGCGTTCCCTCCCGCGGGCCTTGAGCGGTACCGGGGGCAGCGGGGGCGCCGCCAGCCGCTCGTCCGAGCCCGGGACCTCGCCGAACCGCGCGTCCCGGGCGTTCCACTGCTCGGCGTACCCGGCGACCTCGTCACCGGTGCGGCCGACGAAGTTCCACCACATCACGATCCGCTCGTCGAACGGCTCCCCGCCGAGCAGCAGCAGCCGGGCCGGGGCCCCGGCGCGCAGCCGCACCGCGCGCCGGCCGGTACCCAGGTAGAGCATCGCGCCGCGCCCGACCGCCGCCCCCGCGACCTCCGCCGCGCCCGTCGCGGCGAGCACCGCGTACTCGAAGTCGGGCTCCAGCGGGAGCTCGACGTCGGCGCCCGCGGCGAGGACGAGGTCCGCGCCGACCAGCGGGGTGTGCGCCGTCCCCGGTGAGGTGGCGCCACCGAGCGAGCCCATGATCACCGTGGCGCCCAATCCGTCGGAGTCGAACCCCGGCAGGCCGGTGTGGTGCTCGAAGGCCGGGGCGGTCTCCCGGGTGGCCTCGGGGAGGGCGACCCACAGCTGGGCCCCGTGCAGCATCCGCGGGTGCGGGACCGGGGAGTGCTCGGAGTGGGCGATGCCGTGCCCGGCGGTCATCAGCGCCAGCTCGCCGGGCCGCACCACGACGTCGCTGCCGAGCGAGTCCCGGTGGTGGACCTCGCCCTCCAGCAGCCACGAGACCGTCTGCAGCCCGGTGTGCGGGTGCGGAGGCACCTGCATGCCGGGGGCCGTCGCGACGTCGTCCGGGCCGTAGTGGTCGACGAACGCCCAGGCGCCGACCAGCCGGCGGCCCAGCGTCGGCAGCAGCCGGCGGACCCGGGTGCTCTTCCCGAGCATCAGCTCCTTGCCCGGCAGCAGGTCCAGCGCCGGGCCGGGCGCGGTCCCGGCCCGGCCGCCCAGCTCGCGCGCGGCCGTGGCCCCGTCCAGGGGCCCGCCCTGAGCGTGCGAAGGGCGGGGGGGACGGGGTCCTTCACGGTTGCTCATCGGGTGCCCTCCTCGGACGGGGTGCGACGGGCTCCGGCCGGGCGGCTCAGCCGGGCTCGGGCGCGGTCGGGCAGCGCAGCGCGGCGAGGTCCCAGCCGGCCCGGCGCGCGCCGGCTGCGTAGGCGCTCTCCAGGAAGTCGAGCACGGCGGCCCGCGGGTCGGGTGCGGTGCGCACGGCCGCGTAGGGCAGCAGCGCGAGGTGCCCGCCCCGGTTCTCCACCCAGCGGGCCGCCTCCGGCCGCAGCGGCTCGTCGGTCAGCCCCGGCGGCTCGGGAGCGGCGTAGGAGTAGAAGGCCGGCTCCGGCACCCGGTCGTCGCCGAACCAGAACCCGGCGCTGATCACCTCGTGCGAGTAGGCCTCCCGGGTGACCGGGTCGACCTCGTCGGGCTGCTCGACCCGGCGGTCGGAGAACCGGGTGACCGCCAGGTCGAACGTGTGCCAGAAGTGGTGCACCGGGCTGGTCTTGGCGTAGCTGCGCCCGGCGAACTCCTCGAGCACCTGGGCGACCTGGCCGAGGACGACCCAGTAGCGGGTGACCATCCCCCGGTCGTAGGAGGCGTGGTGCTCGTCCTCGGCGAAGGGGGTCGCGTCGGCCAGGTCGAAGGGCACCGGCCGGTCCACGGTCGCCGGCAGCCCGAGGTCGGCCAGGGTGGCCAGCAGCCGGCGGTGGAAGGCGGCCACGCTCAGGCCGGGCAGCGGGAAGGAGGTGCGCCGCCCGTCGGCGACGGTGACCTCCAGCCGGTGGTCGACCAGGTCCAGGTCGATGCAGAAGACCGGGTCCAGGCCCATCGGCCGGGTGGTCAGCCCGCGCCCGGTCAGGTGGAACGGCACGTGCCACCAGTGGTTGCGGCGCGGGGCGTGGGCCAGCCGCAGCTTGCCGACGACCTGCAGGAAGCGGTGCAGCGTCTCCTTGGTGTCGGCCCAGTCCTCGAGCGGGATCGGTGGGAAGACGGCCACGGTGCGCTCCTCGGTCGGTGCATCACAGGATGCCGGTCCCGGCGGCGGGCCGCCGCCGGGACCGGAGAGGTCACTGCCCGCTCTCGCCGCGGACGGCGGCGTGCGGGACGGCGAGGCGGGTGGCGGCGGCAGAGCGCTGGGCCGGGATGCTCCCGAGCCGGCCGGCGCGGAAGTCCTCGAAGGCCTCGACGACCTCCTGCCGCGTGTTCATCACGAACGGGCCGTACATGGCGATCGGCTCGCGGATCGGCCGCCCGCCGAGGACGACGACGTCCAGGGCCGGGGTCCGCGACTCCTGGTGCACGGCGCCGCGGACGGTCACGGTGTCGCCGGGGCCCAGGACGGCCAGCTGCCCGGTGCGCACGGGGGCGCCGTCGATGCCGACCGAGCCGGCGCCGGAGAGCACGTAGACCAGGGCGTTGAAGTCCGGCCGCCACGGCAGGTCGAGCGTCGCGCCGGGGGAGACGGTGGCGTGCACCATCGCCATCGGGGTGCAGGTGGAGCCGGGACCGGTGTGCCCGCCGACCTCGCCGGCGATCACCCGCAGCAGGGCGCCGGCGTCCTGGCTGGCCAGCAGCACCGACTCCCGCGCGCGGAGGTCCTGGTAGCGCGGCTCGACCCACTTCTGCGCCCGCGGCAGGTTCACCCACAGCTGCAGCCCGTGGAACAGCCCGCCTCTGACCACCAGGTGCTCCGGCGGCCGCTCGATGTGCAGGACGCCGCCGCCGGCGGTCATCCACTGGGTGTCGCCGTTGCTGATCGTCCCGCCGCCGCCGTGCGAGTCGGCGTGCTCGAAGGTGCCGTCGATGATGTAGGTGACGGTCTCGAAACCGCGGTGCGGGTGCCACGAGGTGCCCTTGGGCTCGCCGGGGGCGTACTCGACCTCGCCCATCTGGTCCATGTGGATGAACGGGTCGAGCTCGCGCAGGTCGACGCCGGCGAAGGCACGGCGGACCGGGAAGCCCTCCCCCTCGAACCCGGAGGGTGCGGTGGACACCGAGCGGGTCCGGCGGCGCACCGTCCCGGGCGCGGGCATCGGGACGCGGGGCAGGGCGGTGGTGTCCTCGACGGTCACGGCGGGCATGCCGGCCTCCTTGATTGAGGGCTCAACTAGATGTGACTGTAGCGCCGGACGGCCCGGTTGTCTTCCCGCCGTCCGGACCCGCCGCCCTCCCCGGTGTCGGCCCCCGGGTGTCGGCCCCCGGTGATCATGGGCGTCCGGACGGTCGACGCGCCCGGGTCGGCGTGTCGACGTGCAGGATCCCCATGATCACGGCAGCGGGGGCGGCAGCGGGGCAGGGGCGGGGCGGCTCCCCGGGGCCCCCGGCGCGGCGCCGGCGTGCGGAAACGCGCCGGACACGCGGTCGAACTAGGTTCGGGCCCATGGCGGACCTCTTCGACGGCTACCCCCTCGGGGAGCAGTGGGACGAGATGTTCGGGGAGGTCGGCCGGCCGCGGCCCGCCTACACGGGGCTGCACACCTCGCTGCAGCCGATGGCCGGGGAGGAGCTCTCCGCGCGCGCCGACCTGCTCTCGCAGACCTACCGGGACGCCGGGGTCACCTTCGCCCACGCCGGCGAGGAGCAGCCCTTCCCGCTCGACATCGTCCCGCGGGTGATCGGCGCGCAGGAGTGGTCGCTGATCGAGCGCGGCGTGGCCCAGCGGGTGCTCGCCCTCGAGGCGTTCCTGGCCGACGTGTACGGGGCGGGGGAGGTGTTCGCCGACGGGCTCGTGCCGCGCAGCGTGGTCACCACCAGCGCGCACTTCCACCGGCAGGCGCACGGCCTGGTCCCGCCCAACGGGGTGCGGGTGCACGTCGCCGGCATCGACCTGGTGCGCGACGAGGCCGGGGACTTCCGGGTGCTCGAGGACAACCTGCGCTCGCCGTCGGGGGTCAGCTACGTCATCACCAACCGGGCGGCGATGAGCCAGGTCCTCCCGGAGCTGTTCGCCGACCACCGCATCCAGCCGGTCGCCGACTACCCGACCCGCCTGCTGGCCGCGCTCAAGGCCTCCGCGCCGGCCAACGTCCCCGACCCGACGGTCGTCGTCCTGACCCCCGGCGTCTACAACTCCGCCTACTTCGAGCACGCGCTGCTGGCCCGGCAGATGGGCGTGGAGCTGGTCGAGGGCCGCGACCTGGTGTGCGCCGGCAACCAGGTGAGCATGCGGACGACGGACGGCCAGCGCCGCGTCGACGTCGTCTACCGCCGCATCGACGACGACTTCCTCGACCCGGTGCACTTCCGGCCCGACTCGGTGATCGGCTGCGCCGGCCTGCTCAACGCCGCCCGCGCCGGCCGGGTGACGATCGCCAACGCGGTGGGCAACGGCGTCGCCGACGACAAGCTGCTCTACACCTGGGTGCCCGACCTGGTCCGCTACTACCTGGCCGAGGAGCCGCTGCTGGGGAACGCCGAGACCCACCGGCTCGACGAGCCCGACGTCGTCGGGTGGGTGCTCGACTCCCTCGACCGGCTGGTGCTCAAGCCGGTGGACGGCTCCGGCGGCAAGGGCATCGTCATCGGCCCGCGGGCCGACGAGCGCACGCTGGAGGAGCTGGCCGCCAAGGTCCGGGCGCGGCCGCGGGACTGGATCGCGCAGAAGCCGATCGGGCTGTCCACCTGCCCCACGCTGGTCGGCGGGCGGATCGCCCCCCGGCACGTCGACCTGCGCCCCTTCGCGGTCAACGACGGCGACCGGGTGTGGGTGCTGCCGGGTGGGCTGACCCGGGTGGCGCTGCCGGAGGGGGAGCTGGTGGTCAACTCCAGCCAGGGTGGCGGGTCCAAGGACACCTGGGTGCTCAGCCCGCCCCGGCCCGCGGCCGAGCCCGAGGAGGCCCCCGACCTCACCCGCATCGAGTTCAGCCCCGCCGACCTGGCCGAGGACCCGACCGCCCCCGACCCGGGCCCGGCCGGCGAGCTCCTCGTGGACCAGTCCCAGCAACAGCAGCAAGGGCTGGCAGCCCCCGGCGCACGTGGGGAGGGTCGGTGCTGAGCCGCATCGCCGAGTCGCTGTTCTGGATCGGCCGCTACGTGGAGCGGGCCGACGACACCGCCCGCATCCTCGACGTGCACACCCAGCGGCTGGTCGAGGACCCCTGGATCGACGAGCGCAGCGCCTGCGCCAACCTGCTGGCCCTCATGGGCTCGCCGGTGCCGGAGACGGAGGCCGACACGGAGCGGGTGCTGGCCACCCTGGCCTTCGAGCGGGCCAGCGCCAGCTCGATCGTCGGCGCGCTCTCGGCAGCCCGGGAGAACGCCCGCGGCGCCCGCGAGGTGCTCTCGGCGGAGATCTGGGAGTCGCTCAACGTCACCCACAACGCCCTGCCGCAGCAGCGCACCATGGCCCGCCGGTACGGCCCGCACTCGCTGTTCCGGTTCGTCCGCGAGCGCTCGGCGATGGTGTTCGGCCTGGCCGACTCCACCATGAGCCGGGACGAGAGCTGGCTGTTCCTCGTCCTGGGCCGGTCGCTGGAGCGGGTCGACATGACCGCGCGGATCATCTCCACCCGCGTGCTCGGCGGGGACGCGGCGCCGTCCTGGACCCTCGTGCTGCGCTCCACCGGCGCCTACGAGCCCTACCTGCGCACCTACCGCGGCGTGGTGGACTCCAGCCGCGCCGCGGAGTTCCTGCTGCTGGACCGGCTGTTCCCCCGCTCGGTGTTCGCCGCCCTCGCGCAGGCCGAGGGGTGCCTGGCCGAGCTCGAGCGCTCCCCGGTGCGCGACGCGACCCGGGTCGGGGTGGCCGGCGAGGCGCACCGCATCGTCGGCCGGGCCCGCACGATGCTGGAGTTCATGGCCACCCCCGACCTGCTCGCGCAGCTGCCGGCCCGCCTCGAGGAGCTGCAGCGCACCTGCTCGCTGGCCAGCGGCGCGGTCACCAACCGGTTCTTCACCGAGCAGGCGCCCCAGGTCTGGGTGCCGGAGGGGGTCGCGTGAGGCAGTCGCAGACGCAGGGGCAGGCCCAGCCGTGGCCGGGCCACGGGGAGCGCCGCGGCCCGCGCCCGCCCGGGGACCGCTGGCGGCTGCAGGTCGTGCACCGCACCCGGTTCCGCTACGGCGGGCCGGTGCGCTCGTCGTACAACGAGGCGCGGCTGACCCCGGAGAGCAGCGCCCGGCAGACCACGCTCCGCTCCCGGGTGGAGATCGAGCCGGCGGCGACCGCGTTCGCCTACCGCGACTACTGGGGCTCGACGGTGACCGCCTTCGACCTGCACACCCCCCACACCGAGCTGGTCGTCACCGGCACCTCGATCGTGGAGGCCGGGTCCGACCCCGAGGAGCACGAGCACGTCGGGTGGGACGAGCTGCGGGCGCCGGCGGTCCGCGACCGGTTCGGCGAGCTGCTCGCCCCGACCCCGCTGACCCGGATGGACGACGAGGTGGTGGACGAGCTCCGGGCCGCGACCGGGGACGCACCACCGCACGAGGCCGGCACGGCGGTCTGCCGGTACGTCCGGGAGCACATCGGCTACCTCTCCGGTGCCACCAGCGTGAAGACCAACGCCATGCAGGCCTGGGCCGCCGGCAAGGGCGTCTGCCAGGACATCTCGCACGTCACGGTCGGCCTGCTGCGCGCCCTCGGCGTGCCCGCCCGCTACGTCTCGGGGTACCTGCACCCCAGGCGGGAGGCCGGGGTCGGGCACACGGTCACCGGCGAGAGCCACGCCTGGGTGGAGTGGTGGGACGGCGGCTGGTGCGGCTTCGACCCGACCAACGCGGCGGAGATCGGGCCCCGGCACGTCACCCTCGGCCGGGGCCGCGACTACTCCGACGTCCCCCCGTTCAAGGGCATCTTCTCCGGGCCGGGCAGCGAGGGGCACACCGTGACCGTGGAGGTCACGCGGCTGGCCTGAGGGAGGACGCGCCTGCCCCTCGCCCGGCCGGGTCAGAAGCCCTTGAGCAGGCGCGCCACCCCGGTGAGGGCGTCGCCGTCCTCCTCCTCGGGCAGCACCTCGCAGCGCGGGGCCAGCCGCGGCGACCAGTGCGCCGGGGCGGCGTCCAGCCAGTCGGCGCCCGCGTCGGTGAGCCGGCCGTCGCTGCGCAGCGGCGCCCAGCCGCGGAGCAGCCGCAGCGCCTCGCCCAGGGTGACCAGCGACCGGGCCACGCCGCGCCGGCGCAGGGCCGGGTCGACCGACACGGTGTCGACGACGCCCGAGCGGGTCCACCACCGGATCTCGCCGACGCGGTCGGTCATCGGCAGCCCCGCCGCGGCGACCTGGTGCGGCGCGACCAGGGTCCCGGGCGCGAACGCGTCGCCCCGGAAGGCCAGCAGCGAGGTCGAGGGGACGTCGCTGGTGGCGTGCGAGACCTCGGCGAACCACAGCGGCGGGCAGGGCCCCGCCACGGCGTCACCGAACGCGACCCCCACCGGCGTGCCGTCGCAGACCCGGTAGCGCAGGTCGACCAGCCAGCCGGCCGGCCGGCGGCCCCGCGACTCCAGGGTGGTGAGGTCCACGGGGGTGCCGTCGGGGAAGCGGGTGGAGTTGACCGCGACCAGCGAGTGCTCCCGCGAGGCCGTCCCGTGCTCGGCCAGCCGGGCCCACCAGACGTTGACCGGTCGGGGGGCGGCCTCCCGCGTCGCGCGGCGGACGGCGACCAGCGTCGCCCGCGCGGAGTGGCCCGCCCGGAGCGGGTGGGTGGTCCTCTGGGCGGTCAGAGCCGCGGTCATGTGCGTACCTCCTGCTGTGGCCCCCGTGCGGGAACGCTCTCGACGGGCCCGACTCTCGGGCGCGCTGCTTGTACGGCCCTTGCGGGCCACTTGCGGGGATCACCCGGCGCTCCGCGAGCCTCCGGTCGGGGCCGTCCCGGCGGCCAGGGGCCGGTGTCCCGGCCCGCGTCCCGGGCCCCCCGGGACGCCCCTGCGGCGACGGCGGACACTGATCGGGTGAACCCGCCGACGCCGACCGCCCGATGAGCGCCCCCGTGAACCTGGTCAACCTCGAGCGGGTGGAGAAGGCCCACGGCACGACCGTCCTGCTCGACGACGTCTCCCTGGGCGTCGCCGCGGGCGAGCGGATCGGCGTGGTCGGGCGCAACGGCAGCGGCAAGTCCACGCTGCTCGGCGTCCTCACCGGGCGGGAGGAGCCCGACGCCGGCCGCGTCACCCGGCGCGGCGACCTCGCGATGGGGGTGCTCGACCAGTCCGGCACCCTCCCGCCCGGGCCGACGGTGCGCGACGTCGTCCTGCCGCCGAGCGTGTTCGCCGCCGAGCACGAGTGGGCCGCCGACCCGGCCGTGCGCAGCGTCCTCACCGGCCTGGAGCTCGACCGGCTCGGCCTCGACGCCCCGGTCGCGCCGATGTCCGGCGGCGAGCGGCGCCGGGTGGCGCTGGCCGCCCAGCTCGTGCGGCCGCTGGACCTGCTGGTCCTCGACGAGCCCACCAACCACCTCGACGTCGAGGGCGTCGCCTGGCTGGCCTCCTACGTGAAGGACCGGGTCGGCGCCCTGGTCGTGGTGACCCACGACCGCTGGTTCCTCGACGAGGTCTGCACCACCACGTGGGAGGTCGCCGACGGCCGGGTGCACTCCTACGAGGGCGGCTACGCGGCCTACACGCTGGCCCGTGCCGAGCGGGCCCGGGTCGCCGCGGCCACCGAGGAGCGCCGGCTGAACCTGGTGCGCAAGGAGCTGGCCTGGCTGCGCCGCGGGCCGCCGGCCCGCACCAGCAAGCCGCGGTTCCGCATCGAGGCCGCGCAGGCGCTGATCGCCGACGAGCCGCCCCCCCGGGACGCGCTGGCCCTCAAGGGCTTCGCCGCCCGGCGGTTGGGGAAGACCGTCTACGACGTGGAGGAGGTGTCCTACGCCGTCCCCGCGGACGACGGCCCGCGCACCCTCTTCCGGGACCTCACCTGGCACGTCGGTCCCGGCGACCGGATCGGCGTGGTCGGCGTCAACGGCGCCGGCAAGACCTCGCTGCTGCGGCTGCTCGTCGGCGAGACCGAGCCCGACCGCGGCCGGGTGGTGCGGGGCCAGACCGTCGCCCCGGCCTACCTGTCGCAGCACGTGACCGAGCTCGACGGCCGGCTGCGGGTGCTGGAGGCGGTGCAGGAGGTCGGCCGGATCGTGCGCCTGGCCGGCCAGGAGATCTCGGCGTCGTCCCTCGCCGAGCGCTTCGGCTTCCCGGCCGCGCGCCAGTGGACCCCGGTCGGCGACCTCTCCGGCGGCGAGCGGCGGCGGCTGCAGCTGCTGCGGCTGCTCATGGCCGAGCCCAACGTGCTGCTGCTCGACGAGCCGACCAACGACCTGGACATCGACACCCTCACCGCGCTGGAGGACCTGCTGGACGGGTTCCCCGGCACGGTGCTGGTGGTCAGCCACGACCGGTACTTCGTCGACCGGGTGTGCGACTCGGTGGTCGCGCTCATGGGCGACGGCTCGCTGGCCGCGCTGCCCGGCGGGGTGGAGGAGTACCTGGCCCGCCGCGCGGCGGGGGAGGCGCAGCTGCCCTCCGCCGCGCCTGCGGCGCCGGCTCCGGCCGGGGGGTCGGCGCCGGCCGCGGCCCGCTCCGCGGGGGAGGTGCGCGCCGCCCGCAAGGAGGCCACCCGGCTGGAGCGGCGGCTGGAGCGGCTCACCGCGGAGGAGGAGCGCCTGCACGCGGAGCTGGCCGCGGCCGCCACCGACCACGCCCGCGTCCTGGAGCTCGACGGCCGGCTGCGGGCGCTGCTGGCCGAGAAGGACCAGGTGGAGACCGACTGGCTGGCCGCGGCCGAGGTCGCCGAGGGCTGAGCAGCCGGGCCGGGCCGGGGGTGCGGGCTCGTGGGAGGAAGCCGTCACCCCCCGGTGGCAGGGTGCCCCGTGCGCCGGCGCGGTGCCGGTGACGACGGAGGTGGGCGACGTGCGGGACGTGGAGGTCCGCCGGCACGCGGCGGCGCCGGTGGAGCGGGTGTGGGCGGTGGCGACCGACCTCGAGGGCTCCCCTCGGGTGATCGGCGGGATCGAGTCGGTGGAGGTGCTCACCCCGGGGCCGTTCGGGGTCGGGACGCGCTGGCGGGAGACGCGCCGGGTGATGGGCAGGTCGGCCACCGAGGAGATGACCGTGACCGCGGTCGAGCCGCAGCGGGCGTACACGGTGGAGGCGTCCGGCCCCGGAGTCCGCTACGTGTCGACGTTCCGGGTCGAGGCGTCCCCCGGTGGCGGGGCGGACGTGGTGATGACCTTCGGCGGCCGGCCGACGACCACCCTGGCGCGGGTCCTGGGCGCCGTCACCGGCCCGATCGGCCGGCGCGCGGTGTCCTCCGCCCTGACCCGGGACCTGGCCGACATCACGACGGCGGCCGAGCGGGGCTGAGCGGGACCGGACCCGGGGTCGAGGCCCCGGGTCCGGTCCGCGTCGCCGGTCAGGCGGTGGCCTCGGCCCGGTGGCGGACGATCATCCGCAGCCCCACCAGAACCACCGGGACGGCCCCCACCACGGCGAACGCGCCGTGCGCCAGCGGTGAGAAGGGCACCGCCGCGGAGGCGGCGAAGGCCGCGACGGCGGGGACGAACAGCCACCAGCCGGTGACGCCGGCCCGTGCCAGGCCCGCGTAGACCACGAAGGGGCCGAGCAGGCCCAGCAGCGTCACCGTGCCCACGATCGCCATCCCGGCGGACGAGTTCACCGAGGTGAACAGCGACGCAGCGGTGTCAGCGGGCAGGTCGCGCCCGATCGCGCCGGTCCAGAAGTCGGACAGCACCATGCCGGCGACGCTCACCGACCCGAGCACGGCCATGAGCGCGCCGACGAGGGCGGCGGTGCTCCCGCGGCGACCGCGGACCAGCGCGGGGGCGGCGAGCCAGCCCAGGCCCAGGGCGATGTTGCCGTAGTGCAGCAGCAGCGCCGACAGGGCGGTCCGGCCCTCGTCCCGGGCCAGCGCGGCGATGTAGTCGGGGTCGGCCATCGAGTCCTGCGGCGGCGAGGTGAGCAGCCCGGCGGTCCAGAGGAGAGAGCCGGCGACGAGCGCCCCGCCGGCGATCGGCAGCAGCAGCGCGCTCCCGGAGCGGCCGGCGTCCGGGGCGACGGTCGGGGTGTGCGGGGTGTGCGGGGTGTGCGGGGTGTGCAGGTCGGTCGTCATGGCCGCAGACGCTAGGAACGGCGCCCTCACCGGCGCGTCCGTCGGTGCGCACCGACCGTCCTCCGTCGCGAGGGGGACGGCGACACGGCCCCGTTCGGCCGTGAGGGGGATCCTCGCCGCACCACGCGGCCTCTAGCGTGCAGGCCATGCCCTGGTCCCCGCCCGCGCGAGCCCGGCGCCTGTTCTGGCCGGCCGTGGGCGCCCTGCTCGCTGCGCTGTCGGTGTTCGAGTGGTTCGTCGAGGGCTTGGACCGCAGCCAGTCGGCGCTCGCCGCGCCGGGGCTGCTGGTGGGGGTGCTGCTCGGGGTCTGCCCCCGCTGGCCGGCGGCCGCCCCGGTGCTGGGGGCGCTCACCGTCCTGCTGAACCTGCTGGGCGGCGCGCCCGGGCCCGGCGGCTCCCAGCTGGTCGGCATGGGCCTGCTCGTCGGCCACGCGGTGGCGGTCCTGCCCACCCGCCGGGCGGCCGCGGCAGCGAGCGGCGCCATCGTGCTGGCGACCGCGCTGGGGTCGGTGTTCGCGCCCAACCCGTGGGAGTCGGTGTTCTACCTCCTCGTCCTCGGCGCGTCGGCCGTCGTCGGCGGCCTCGTGGCCCAGTCCCGCCGGCGCGCCGCCGAGCTGCAGGTGCTCGCGGCCCGGCTGGCCGGGCAGCAGGAGACGATCGCCGCCGCGGCCACCACCGCCGAGCGGGCCCGCATCGCCCGCGAGGTGCACGACTCGGTCGCGCACGCGGTGAGCGTGATGGTGCTCCAGATGGGCGGCCTGCGGCGCCTGCTGCCCGACCACCCGGAGGCCCAGGAGGTGCTGCTCGGGCTCGAGCGGCTGGGCCGCGACTCGGTGGACGAGATGCGCCGCGTCGTCGGCATCCTGCGGGAGGGACCGGGCGGTGCGCCGGCCCCGCTGCCGTCGCTGTCCCGCCTGGACGCGGTCCTCGACGACCTGCGCAGCGGCGGCATGCCGGTCGAGCTGCGGGTCACCGGTGACCCGGTCGAGCTGCCGCAGCTGGTGGACGTCTCCGCGGTCCGCATCGTGCAGGAGGCGCTGAGCAACGTCCTGCGGCACGCCGGCGCCGCCGCCACGGTCGTCGAGGTCGGCCACGCGCCGACCGCGCTGACCGTGACGGTCACCGACGACGGCCGGCCCCGCGTCCCCGCGGGGCCGGTGCCGGCCCCGGACACCGGCGGGCACGGCCTGCTGCACATGCGCGAGCGGGTGGCGGTCTCCGGTGGCCGGCTGGAGACCGGCCCGGTGCGCGGCGGTGGCTACCGGGTGCGGGCCACCTTCCCGCTCCCGGCGCCCGCCCCCGGGGTCACGGCACCGCGGACCGCGGAGGTGCCGGCGTGACGATCCGGGTGGTCCTGGTCGACGACCAGGCGATGGTGCGCACCGGCCTGCGCATGGTGCTGGCCGCCGAGCCCGACATCGAGGTCGTCGGGGAGGCCGCCGACGGCGCGGCGGGGGTGCGCGTGGTCACGGAGACGCGGCCGGACGTCGTCCTGCTCGACATCCGGATGCCGGGCGTGGACGGGCTGGAGGCCGCGCGGCGGATCGTGGCGGCCGGGCTGCGCACCCGGGTCGTCGTCCTGACCACCTTCGACGAGGACGACCACGTCGCCGCCGCCCTGCGCGCCGGGGTCAGCGGGTTCCTCCTGAAGGTGGCGCCGCCCGAGGACCTGGTCGCCGCCGTGCGGACCGTGGCCGCCGGGCAGGGGCTGCTCGACCCGGCCGTGACGCTGCGGGTCATCGAGTCCTTCGCGGCCGCCCCCGCCCCCGACCCGCAGCGGGCCGAGGCGCTGGCCGGGCTGACCGAGCGGGAGACCGACGTCCTCGCGCTCGTGGCCGCCGGGCTGTCCAACGCCGAGATCGCCGCCCGGCTCCACCTCGGCGAGGCGACGGTGAAGACCCACGTGAGCCGCCTGCTGCTCAAGCTGGGGCTGCGGGACCGCGTGCAGGCGGTGGCCTTCGCCTACGAGAGCGGGCTGGTGACGCCCGGGCGCTGACGGCACCAGCCCGGCCGGAACCCGCCGTTTCCCCGGCGACGCACGGCGGTACAGCAGTCCCGGGAGCCCCGGCCCGCGTGGGATGGCGGCTGCCCTCGTCGACCAGGCCCGTCGGCGACCCGTCACCGCCGACCCGGGAGCCCCGTGACCGTCCTGCTGCTGGCGCACCTGGTGGCCGCCCTCGTGGCTCCACTGCTGGTGCGGTGGTGGGGGCGGCAGGCGTTCCTCGCGCTGGCGCTCGTGCCCGCCGCCGCCTTCGCCTGGTCGATGGCGCGGCTGGGCACCGTGCTCGACGGCGGCGAGGTCCGCGACACCGTGCCCTGGGTGCCCACGCTCGACCTGGCCGTCGAGCTGCGGCTGGACGCGCTCGCGCTCACCTTCGCCTCCCTGGTCACCGGGGTCGGCGCGCTGGTGCTCCTGTACTGCGCCCGCTACTTCGAACCCGACCAGGAGGGCAACGGGCGGTTCGCCGCCGAGCTGACCGCCTTCGCCGGCTCCATGCTGGGGCTGGTCCTCGCCGACGACGTCTTCCTGCTCTACGTCTTCTGGGAGCTGACCACCGTCTTCTCGTTCCTCCTCATCGGGGGAGCGGGCGGCCAGGTGGCCGGGCGCCGGGCCGCCTCCCAGGCGCTCGTCCTGACCACCGCCGGCGGCCTGGCCATGCTGGCGGGTCTGATCATGGTCGCGCAGGCCAGCGGCAGCACGCTGCTGTCGGAGATCGTCGCCGACCCCGGCAGCGGGCCGCTCCTCACCTGGGGCACGGTGCTCGTGCTGCTGGGCGCGCTGACCAAGTCGGCGATGGTGCCCTTCCACTTCTGGCTGCCGGCCGCGATGCAGGCCCCGACCCCGGTCAGCGCGTACCTGCACGCGGCCGCGATGGTGAAGGCCGGCATCTACCTCGTCGCCCGGCTGGCCCCCGGCTTCGCCGACGTCCCCGGCTGGCGGCCGATCGTGCTCGGCGTCGGGGTGGCGACCATGCTGCTCGGCGGCTACCGGTCGCTGCGGCAGTACGACCTGAAGCTGCTGCTGGCCTTCGGCACGGTCAGCCAGCTCGGCTTCCTCATGACCCTCGTCGGCGCCGGCAGCCAGGAGCTGGCCACGGCCGGGCTGGCCATGGTGCTCGCGCACGGGTTGTTCAAGTCCACCCTGTTCCTGAGCGTGGGCGTCCTCGACCACGCCACCGGCACCCGTGACCTGCGCGAGCTCTCCGGCATGGGCCGGCGGCTGCCCTGGCTGGCGACCGCGGCCGTCCTCGCCTCGGCGTCGATGGCCGGGCTCCCGCCGTTCCTGGGCTTCGTCGGCAAGGAGGCGGCGTTCACCGCGCTGTGGGAGGGCGGGGTCCCCGACCGGGCCGCCGCCTGGACGGTCCTGGCCGGCATCGTCCTCGGCTCGGTGTTCACCGTCGCCTACACCGCGCGGTTCCTGTGGGGGGCCTTCGCCCGCAAGCCGGGGCTGCCCGAGCGGGCACCGGCCGAGCTCGAGCACCCGCCGGGCCCGCTGTTCCTCACCGCCCCGCTGGTGCTGGGTGCCGCGGGGCTGGTGGCCGGCCCGCTGAGCTCGTCGGTCGACCCGCTGGTGGCCGCGTACGCGGAGACCCTCCCCGTGCTGGCCGAGGAGGCCGAGCACCTCGCGCTCTGGCACGGGCTGCAGCCGGCGCTGGCGCTCTCGGCGCTCACCCTGCTCGGCGGCCTGGGCCTCTACGCCGCCCGCGACCGGGTGTCGGCCGCGCAGCGGCGGGTGGCGGTGCCGGCGTCGGCCAACAAGGGCTACTGGAACCTCCTGCAGGGCGTCGACCGGCTGGCCGTCCTGGTCACCGGGACGACGCAGCGCGGCTCGCTGCCCACCTACCTCGGCGTCATCCTGGCCGTCGTCCTCGTGCTCCCGGGTGTCGTGCTGCTCACCCGCGCGCCGTGGCCGCAGGACTGGCGGGCCTGGGACAACCCGCTGCAGGCCCTGATCGCCATCGGCGTGCTGGCCGCGGCCGGGATGGCGGTGCGCATCCGGCAGCGGCTGTCCGCGGCGATCGTCGTGGGCATCACCGGGTACGGGCTCGGCGCGCTGTTCGTCGTCCACGGCGCCCCCGACCTCGCGCTCACCCAGATCCTCGTCGAGACGATCACGCTCGTCGCCTTCGTGCTGGTGCTGCGCAAGCTGCCGAAGGACGTCGGCGGGCGGGACCGGCCGCGGGTGCGGTGGGCCCGCGGCGCGGTCGCCCTGGCCGTCGGCTCCTTCATGGGGCTGGCCGGGGCAGCCGCGCTCGGCGCGCGCACCGCCGAGCCGGTGTCGGAGCCGTTCCCCGAGCTGGCCGAGGAGATCGGCCACGGCCAGAACGTGGTCAACGTGACGCTGGTCGACATCCGCGCCTGGGACACCTTCGGCGAGATCTCGGTGCTGGTCGCCGCCGCGACCGGCGTCGCCAGCCTGGTGTACCTGCGCGGCCGGCCCGGCGCACCCGAGCGGGCCGAGGCCGACGCCGGCGCCGGCGTGGGGCCACCCCGCCGTGCCCCCCGCCGGGAGTGGCTGGCCGCCACGGCCACCCTCGACCCGCGGCGCCGGTCGGTGATCCTCGAGGTGGTCACCCGGTTGCTGTTCCACGCGGTGCTGGTGCTGTCGGTCTACCTGCTGTTCGCCGGGCACAACCAGCCCGGCGGCGGCTTCGCCGGGGGGCTGGTGGCCGGCCTGGCCCTCGTGCTGCGGTACCTCGCCGGCGGGCGCTACGAGCTGGGCGAGGCCGCGCCCGTCGACCCCGGCCGGCTGCTCGGGCTCGGTTTGCTCATCGCCGGCGGCACCGGGGCGACCTCCCTGCTGCTGGGGGAGGCCGTCTTCGAGAGCGCCTACGTCTCCGGCACGCTCCCCGTCCTCGGCGAGGTCTCCCTGGCCACGGCGCTGTTCTTCGACATCGGTGTCTACCTGGTCGTCGTCGGCCTGGTCCTCGACGTGCTGCGCAGCCTCGGTGCGGAGCTGGACCGGCAGGAGGACGAGGAGCCGGCGGCGGCCCGCGCCCCGGAGGAGGTGATCGCGCGATGACGCCGACCGTCGTGTTCCCCGTGCTCATCGCCGGCCTGTACGCAGCGGGTGTCTACCTGCTGCTGGACCGCAGCCTCACGCGGGTGCTGCTGGGGTTCCTCGTGCTGGGCAACGCCACCAACCTGCTCCTCCTCTCGACCAGCCGGGCCGGCGAGCCGCCGATCGTCGGCGCCGGCGAGCCGGGCGAGATGGCCGACCCGCTGCCGCAGGCCCTGGTCCTCACCGCGATCGTCATCACCTTCGGGGTCTCGGCCTTCCTGCTCGCCGTCATCCACCGCTCGTGGCGGTTGGTGCGCCGCGAGGTCGTCGAGACCGACGAGGAGGACCGCCGGGTGGCCGCCCGGTCGCCGCAGCAGGGCGACGCGCTGGACCCGGACGACCTCGACCCCGGTGACCTGTCCCGGGAGGAGCGGGCCGTGGGCCGCGCGGTCGGCGGCCACGGGGACGACGTCGAGCACCGGTTCGGCGAGCGGTTCCCGGACGCGGCCTCCGACGACGTCGACCTGCCCCCGACCCGCGGGGCCGTCCGGTGATCCGCGTCCTCGCGCCCCTGCCGGTGCTGCTGCCCCTGGCCGGGGCGGCGCTCTCGCTGGTCCTGGGCCGCTTCGCCCGGACCCAGCGTGCGCTGAGCACCCTGGTGCTGGGGGCGGTGCTGGGGGTGTCGGTCGCCCTGCTCCTGCTCGCCGACGCGAACGGCGCCGCGGCGGTCGCGGTCGGCGACTGGCCGGTGCCCCAGGCGATCATGCTGGTGGTCGACCGGCTGTCGGCCCTCATGCTCGTCGTGGCGTTCACCGTCGGGTTCGGCGTGCTGCTGTTCGCGGTCGGTCAGGGCTGGGCCGACGGCGCCGAGCGGTCCCCGGTGTCGATCTTCCACCCGACGTTCCTGGTGCTCATGTCCGGCGTCGCGTTCGCCTTCCTCGCCGGGGACCTGTTCAACCTCTACGTCGGCTTCGAGGTGCTGCTGACGGCGAGCTACGTCCTGCTGACGCTCGGGGGGTCGGCGCCCCGGATCCGCGGCGGCATCACCTACATCATCGTCAGCCTGCTCAGCTCGCTGCTGTTCCTCGCCGCCATCGGCCTGGTCTACGCCGCCACCGGCACGGTCAACCTGGCCCAGCTGTCCTTCCGGCTCGCCGAGCTGCCCGCGGGCACCGTCGTGCTGCTCGAGGCCCTGCTGCTGGTGGCCTTCGGCATCAAGGCGGCGGTCTTCCCGCTGTCGGCGTGGCTGCCCGACAGCTACCCGACCGCGCCGGCGCCGGTCACCGCGGTCTTCGCAGGCCTGCTCACCAAGGTGGGCGTGTACGCGATCATCCGGACCCAGACCCTGCTCTTCCCGGGCGAGGCGCTCACGACCGTGCTCCTGTGGGCCGCGCTGGCCACGATGCTGGTCGGCATCCTCGGGGCGATCGCGCAGACCGACATCCGCCGGATGCTGTCGTTCACCCTGGTGAGCCACATCGGCTACATGGTCTTCGGCGTCGCCCTGGGGACGGTGGCCGGTCTGGCCGGCGCGGTGTTCTACGTCGTCCACCACATCGTCATCCAGGCGACGCTCTTCCTCGTCGCCGGCCTCGTCGAGCGCAAGGGCGGCTCCACCGCCGTGCCGCGGCTCGGCGGGCTGGCGGCGGCCTCGCCGCTGCTCGCGGTCCTCTACCTCGTCCCCGCGCTGAACCTGGCCGGCATCCCGCCGCTGTCGGGCTTCCTCGGCAAGCTCGGCCTCCTGCAGGCCGGCGTGGCGGCCGGCGGGGTGCTGCCCGGCCTGCTGGTCGCCGGCGGCGTGGTCACCAGCCTGCTCACCCTGCTGGCGGTGGCGCGGGTGTGGACCCGGTCCTTCTGGCGGCCGGTGAGCCAGGACATCGGCGCCGACACCGCCCGGGCCGCCGCCGCCGCCGACGACAGCCGCGCGGACTCCGGGCCGGACCCCGACGTCCCCGGGCCGGACGACGAGCCGGCCGCGGGCGGTGCGTCCTCGTCGGGGCTCGGCACGACGCGGGCCGGCTCCCGGGCCGCGGCGTGGGAGCGGCGGACGGCGGTGGCCACGGCCGGCGACGAGCTCGCCGCCGACGGCGACCGCGGGCGCGCCGAGGAGCGGTTGCCGGCGGCGCTGGTGGGGGCGACGGCGCTCATGGTGACGGTGAGCGTGGCCCTCACCGTCATCGCCGGGCCCCTGTACGCGCTGGCCGACCGGGCCGCCGCCGACCTGCTGGAGCGGACGCCCTACCAGGAGGCCGTGTACGGCGGGGGGCCGGCCGAGTCCGCGGAGGGGGTTCCGTGAGCCCCGGCCCGATCGCCCCGCCCTACGTCCGCCAGCTGCCGCTGCTGGGCTGGCTGACCCTGGTGTGGCTGCTGCTGTGGGGCACCTTCTCGTGGGCGAACCTGCTCAGCGGGCTGCTCGTCGCCGTGCTGGTCACCTGGCTGCTGCCGCTGCCGGCGGTGACCGAGCACGCGCGCCTGCACCCGTGGCCGGTGCTGGTCTTCGCCGGGGCCTTCCTCAAGGACCTGGCGGTCTCCAGCGTCGTCGTCGCGTGGGAGGCGGTACGCCCCGGCGGGCCGGTGCGCTCGGCGATCATCGAGGTGCAGCTGCGCACGGACTCGGACCTGCTCATGACGATCGTCAGCGAGACGCTGACCCTGGTCCCGGGCTCGCTGGTCCTGGACGCGGACCGGGAGCGCAACGTGCTGCTCATGCACGTGCTGCCCGTGCGGGACCTCGCCGGGGTGGAGCGCCAGCGCGCGGGCGTGCTGGAGGTGGAGGAGCGGGTGGTGCGCGCCTTCGGCAGCCGGGCGGAGATCGCGGCCCTGGAGCGCGCCGCCCGCCGGGAACGGGCGGCGGCCGCGGGAGGGCAGCGGTGAGCGTCGTCTGGGTGGTCGCCTTCGGCCTGCTGGGCGCCGGCGCGCTCCTGTGCCTGGTGCGGGTGGCGCTCGGGCCGTCGCTGCTGGACCGCGTCGTCGCCACCGAGACCCTGCTGGCCGTCATCACCGCCGGCCTGGCCGCGTACGCGGGCCTGGCCCGCGATCCCACGGTGGCCGAGGTGCTGCTGGCCGTGACCCTGCTGGGGTTCACCGGCGCGGTGGGCGTGAGCCGCTACGTCGGCGGCATGCTCGTCCGGTCCTCCGACGACGGCCGGGACGTCGGCCTGCCGATCGCCGCCGAGGAGCGGACGGCCGCGGAGAGGGAGACCGGTGGAGACCGTCGCTGACGTCGTCGCCGTCGTCCTCGTGCTGCTGGGCTGCGGCCTGGCCCTCGTGGCCGGCCTGGGCCTGCTGCGCTTCCCGGACGTCGTCTCCCGGCTGCACGCCGGGACCAAACCCCAGGTGGCCGGGGTCCTGCTGATCGTCCTGGGAGCGGCGATCCGGCTGTGGGGGGAGCCGGCGATGTGGACGGTCCTGCTGGCCGGCTTCCTGCAGTTCCTGACCGCGCCGCTGTCGGCGCACATGGTCAGCCGGGTCGCCTACCGTCGGCGGCACCTGCGCCGCGACCTGCTCGTCGTGCACGAGGCCGAGCCGCCGCCGCCCCCGCCGGGGCAGCCCCGGGGGGACGAGCCCGAGGACGCCGCGCCGCCGTCGGCGGCCGGCCCCGGGTCGCGGTGAGCGCGGGGGGCCGGACCGGCCCCCCGCGCGACCTCAGGCCCGGCGGTGCGCCCGGTTCACCGCCGACACCACGGCGCGCAGGGATGCGGTGAGGATGTTCGGGTCGATGCCCACGCCCCACAGCACCCGGTCGCCGACGGCGCACTCGACGTAGGCGGCGGCCCGGGCGTCGCCCCCGGCGGACATCGCGTGCTCGGCGTAGTCGAGGACGCGCACGTCGACGTCCACCGACCGCAGCGCGTCGACGAAGGCGGCGATCGGCCCGTTGCCCCGGCCCTCCACGGTCAGCGGGACGCCGCCGTCGACCAGCTCGACCACCATCTCGTCGAGCTGGTCGCCGTGCGCGGTGTGCCGGTGGCCGGCCAGGGCGAAGCGGCCCCACGGGGCGTCGGGGTCGGGCAGGTACTCGCTGGTGAAGGCCGCCCACATCTGCTGGGCGGTCACCTCACCGCCCTCGTCGTCGGTGTGCCGCTGGATGACCGCGCTGAACTCGATCTGCAGCCGCCGCGGCAGGTCCAGGTGGTTCTCGGTCTTCATGATGTAGGCGACGCCGCCCTTGCCGGACTGGCTGTTCACCCGGATCACGGCCTCGTAGCTGCGGCCGACGTCCTTGGGGTCGATCGGCAGGTACGGCACCGCCCACGGCATCTGCTCGACCGGCTTCCCGGCGGCGGTGGCGTCGACCTCCAGGGCCTTGAAGCCCTTGTTGATGGCGTCCTGGTGGGAGCCGGAGAAGGCGGTGTAGACCAGGTCACCGCCGTAGGGGTGCCGCTCGTGCACGCCGAGCTGGTTGCAGTACTCGACGGTGCGGCGGATCTCGTCGATGTCGGAGAAGTCGATCTGCGGGTCGACGCCCTGGCTGAACAGGTTCAGGCCGAGGGTCACCAGGTCGACGTTGCCGGTCCGCTCGCCGTTGCCGAACAGGCAGCCCTCGATGCGGTCCGCGCCGGCCCGGTAGCCCAGCTCGGCGGCGGCGACGGCGGTGCCCCGGTCGTTGTGCGGGTGCAGGCTGAGCACGACGGCGTCGCGGCGGCCCAGGTTGCGGTGCATCCACTCGATCTGGTCGGCGTAGACGGTGGGCTCGGCCATCTCGACGGTGGCCGGCAGGTTGACGATCGTCGGCCGGTCGGGGGTGGGCTCCCACACGTCGGTGACGGCGTTGCAGACCTCGACGGCGAAGTCGAGCTCGGTGCCGGTGAACGACTCGGGGGAGTACTCGTAGAAGACCTCGGTGCCGGTCATCTGCTCGGCCAGCTTGTGCACCAGCTGCGCGCCGTGGACGGCGATGTCGACGATCCCGGCGCGGTCGGACCCGAAGACCACCCGCCGCTGCAGCGTCGAGGTCGAGTTGTAGAGGTGGACGATCGCCTGGCGCGCCCCCCGCAGGGACTCGAAGGTGCGCTCGATCAGCTCGTCGCGGGCCTGGGTGAGGACCTGGATCGTGACGTCGTCCGGTACCAGGTCCTCCTCGACCAGCTGCCGGACGAAGTCGAAGTCGGTCTGGCTGGCGGCCGGGAAACCGACCTCGATCTCCTTGTAGCCCATCCGCACCAGCAGCTCGAACATGCGGCGCTTGCGGTCGGGGGTCATCGGGTCGATCAGCGCCTGGTTGCCGTCCCGCAGGTCCACCGCGCACCAGCGGGGTGCGGTAGTGGTGACCTTCTCGGGCCAGGTGCGGTCGGGCAGCACCACCGGGGTGAAGGGGGTGTACCGGTGCACCGGCATGCCGGACGGGCGCTGCGGGTTCCGGGCGTGCGGGTGGTTCTCGCTCAGGTTCCTGCTCACGGGTGTCGCTCCTCTGGCGCGGGCTGGACTCAGCTCCGGTGGGGGGCGGTCAGCGGGGCGCCGGGGACGCACTCGGCACGGCGGGATCTCCGCGGCGAGGGGGCCGACCTAGGAGAGGGCCTCGCCGCGGCGGGTAAGCAGGAGGCTGCCGCGCACGGACCCACCGTAGCAGCGGCTCAGCCGAGGTCGCAGCCGCACACGCAGTCCGGGGCGTGCACCGGCGGCCCCGAACCGTCGTCGAGCACGTCGCACGCCGCCGGGCAGGTGCAGGTCCACGTGTCCTCCCACCCCGCGCCGGCTGCCTCCCCCGCCCGCCGGCGGCGGTCCTCGGCGGCATCCCGTGCGGCACGTCGCCGCCGGGCCCGCCGCTCGGCCGGGGAGTCGCCCGGCTGCGGCAGGTGGTGGTCCTCCGGTGTGCCGGTCCGCGCCCGCAGGTCGTCCCGGTGCCCGCGGTGCCGGTCGACGGTGAACCACGGCAGCGGACGGTCGAAGCGGTGCTCGTACCGGCCCGGGCGCTCGTCGGAGTGGTGGGTGTCGAGGTGGGCGGGGAACCGCCGCCGCCCGAGGTCGCGGACCGCGTCCGGCGACATCCCCGCCACCTCGCACCCGTTCCCGTCGAGCAGGGCCAGCCGCAGCCCGGCCAGGGCGGCGGCCCGAGCCAGGAGCCCGGCCTGGAGGTCCCGACGCCCGCTCTCGGCCTGGGCCACGGTGGACTGCGCGATCCCGCACGCCTCCGCGAGCTCGCGCTGGGAGAGATCCGCCCGGCGACGGATCCGGCGCACGATCCCGGACAGGTCGAAGGCCTCCACGGCCTCACCCTCGGGTGACCCCGGGCGCCGGCGGGCCCCCGCGCCCGACCCGTGGAGGACCGCGCCGGCTGTGGACGGCACCCCTACCGGCGGGGGCCGGCAGGTCGTCGCGCCGAGGGGACGCGGTCGCCCGGCCGGGTGGACGCGACCGGTGGGTCGGGCCCGGCTTCCTGCGTCCCTGGGCTTCCTGCGTCCCTAAGCTTCCTGCGTCCCTGGGCTTCCTGTGTCCTTGAGCTTCCTACGTCTCTGAGTGCAGCTGCACTCAGAGACGTAGGAAGCCGGGGGGTCGGGTAGGCGCCCGGCGCCCTCACGCCCGGTGACCGGATGTGTGCATCACCGCGCCCCCTCCGAGGGTGGCCGTCCGGGGCCGGGAGGAGGGCCGGGGAGAGCGACCGGGTGGAGAGCCGGGGAGAGGGGGACCCGGTACCCGGGCTCCCGGGACGCGGCCGCCGGGGTGCGGGGCCGCCTCGGTAGCCTGTGGACCCGTGGCCCTCGTCGTCCAGAAGTACGGTGGCTCGTCCGTCGCGTCCGCCGAGCACATGAAGCGCGTCGCCGAGCGGGTCGTCGCGGCCAAGCAGGACGGCAACGACGTCGTCGTGGTCGTCTCGGCGATGGGTGACACGACCGACGAGCTGCTCGACCAGGCCCAGGCGATCACCGCGGACCCACCCGGTCGCGAACTCGACATGCTGCTCACCGCCGGCGAGCGCATCTCGATGGCGCTGCTGGCCATCGCGATCTCAACGCACGGCTACGAGGCCCGCTCGTTCACCGGGTCCCAGGCCGGGGTCATCACCACGGGCAGCCACGGCAAGGCGCGGATCATCGACGTCACGCCCGGCCGGCTGCGGCAGGCGCTCGACGAGGGCTCGATCGTCATCGTCGCCGGCTTCCAGGGCGTCAGCCAGGACACCAAGGACATCACCACGCTGGGCCGCGGCGGCTCCGACACCACCGCCGTCGCCGTGGCCGCGGCCCTGCGCGCCGACGTCTGCGAAATCTACACCGACGTCGACGGCGTCTTCACGGCCGACCCGCGGATCGTCCCGAACGCCCGGCGGCTCGAGACCGTCACCTACGAGGAGATGCTCGAGCTGGCGGCGTCCGGTGCGAAGGTGCTCATGCTCCGCTGCGTCGAGTACGCCCGCCGCTACGGCATCCCGGTGCACGTCCGCAGCTCCTACTCCCAGCTCCCCGGCACGACCGTGGCCGGCTCGATGGAGGACCTCCCGGTGGAACAGGCGATCATCTCCGGCGTCGCGCACGACCGGTCCGAGGGCAAGATCACCGTGTTCGGCGTGCCCGACCGGCCGGGCGAGGCCGCGCAGATCTTCCGCGTGCTCGCCGACGCCGAGATCAACATCGACATGATCGTGCAGAACGTGTCGCCGGAGACCAGCAAGCTGGCCGACATCTCCTTCACCCTGCCGAAGAGCGACGGCCCCGCCGCGCTCGCCGCGCTGGAGAAGGTCCGGCACACCGTCGGCTACACCGACGTCAGCTTCGACCAGCACATCGGCAAGGTGTCGCTGGTCGGCGCCGGGATGCGCTCGCACCCCGGGGTCTCGGCCCGCTTCTTCGGCGCGCTCGCCGACGCCGGTGTCAACCTCGAGCTGATCAGCACCTCCGAGATCCGGATCTCCGTGGTGTGCCGGGACACCGACGTCGACGTCGCCGTCCGGGCGGTGCACGACGCGTTCGACCTGGGGACCGACGAGGAGCAGGCGGTCGTCTACGGAGGGACGGGACGATGAGCGGGTTCGTCAGCGACGGGCTGCGGGTCGGCCTCGTCGGCGCCACCGGCCAGGTCGGCGGCGTCATGCGGCAGATCCTGGCCGAGCGCCGGTTCCCCGTCAGCGAGCTGCGGTTCTTCGCCTCCGCCCGCTCCGCCGGCAGCACCCTGCCGTGGGGTGACGGCGAGATCACCGTGGAGGACGCCGCGACGGCCGACCCCCGTGGTCTGGACGTCGCGCTGTTCTCCGCCGGGGCGACGTCCTCCCGTGCCCTCGCGCCGGTGTTCGCCGAGGCCGGGGTGACGGTGATCGACAACAGCTCGGCGTGGCGGCGCGACCCCGACGTCCCGCTGATCGTCGCCGAGGTCAACCCGCACGCCCTGGCCGGGATGCGCAAGGGGATCATCGCCAACCCGAACTGCACCACGATGGCCGCGATGCCGGTGCTCAAGCCGCTGCACGACGAGGCCCGGCTCGTGCGCCTGGTGGCCAGCACCTACCAGGCGGTCTCGGGCAGCGGGCTCGCCGGCGTCGAGGAGCTCGACACGCAGGTCCGGGCGGTCGTGGACAAGGCCGCGGAGCTGACCCACGACGGCTCGGCGGTGGCCTTCCCCGAGCCGGTCAAGTACGTGCGGCCGATCGCCTTCAACGTGCTGCCGATGGCCGGCTCCGTGGTGGACGACGGGTCGCACGAGACCGACGAGGAGCAGAAGCTCCGCAACGAGAGCCGCAAGATCCTGGAGGTCCCCGAGCTGCGGGTCTCGGGCACCTGCGTGCGGGTGCCGGTCTTCACCGGGCACTCGCTGTCGCTCAACGTGGAGTTCGCCCGGCCGCTGCCGGTCGAGCGCGCCGTCGAGCTCCTGCGGGGCGCGCCGGGCGTGGAGCTCTCCGACGTCCCGAACCCCCAGCAGGCCGCCGGCCGGGACCCGAGCTACGTCGGCCGCATCCGGCAGGACCCCGGGGTGGACGACGACCGCGGGCTGGCGCTGTTCGTCAGCAACGACAACCTGCGCAAGGGCGCCGCGCTCAACACCGTCCAGATCGCCGAGCTGGTCAGGGACTCGAAGGGCTGACCACCGCTGTGGTGGCCGGTGCGGGGAGCCGGAGGCCTCCCGACCGTGTCACGGTGGTCGGCTACGGCTTCACGTGCCGCAGCGCGAAGCCCAGGGCCGTCTCGACCTGGCGGATCGTCTCCTCGATGACCAGCGAGCCGTGGCCGGCGTCGAAGCGGTACACCTCGTGCGGCTTGCCCAGGCGGGTCAGCTCGCCCAGGTAGTTGTCGATCTGCCGGATCGGGCAGCGCGGGTCGTTGGCCCCCGCCACGACGAGCACCGGCGCGCGCACCGCCTCGACGTAGGTGATCGGCGAGGAGCGCACGTAGCGGTCCCGGACCTCCTCGGGTGAGCCGCCGAACAGGGCCCGGTCGTAGGCCCGCAGGCCCTCCATCTCGTCCTCGTAGGCGGCCAGGTAGTCGGCGACGGGCACCTCGGCGATCCCGGCCGCCCAGCGCTCCGGCTGCGTGCCCAGGCCCAGGAGGGTGAGGAACCCGCCCCAGGAGCCGCCGGACAGCAGGGTGCGGCCCGGGTCGACGACCCCCTCGGCGACCAGCGCGTCGTGCACGGCGGCGACGTCCTCGAGCTCGGTCAGCCCCGGCCGACCGGTGAGGGCGTCCCGCCATGCGCTGCCGTACCCGGTGGACCCGCGGTAGTTGACGTGCACGACCGCGTAGCCGGCGTCGACGTAGGCGGCCCGCCGGGCGCGGTAGGAGTCGTCGTCGGCCGCCTCCGGGCCGCCGTGCACGAGGAAGGCGGTCGCGTGCGGGGCGGGCCCGGCCGGGCGGGCCAGGAGCGCGTGGATCCGCCCCCCCGGGCCGTCCACCCAGCGGTCCTCGACCGGGTACCCGGCCGGCGGCTCCTCCCCGGGCGCTGCCAGCACCACCGGCCCGTCGGCGCGGCGGACCACCGGCGGCCGCTCGGACGACGACCAGGCCAGCTCCACCGTGCCGTCGGGGCGGGCCGTCGCCCCGCGGACGACGCCCCGCGGGGTGTCCAGCCGCTCCAGGGCCCCGGAGGCCAGGTCGTAGCGGTAGAGCTCGCTGCGGCCGGCGGAGTCGTGGCCGACCAGCAGCGCCGACCCGTCGGGGTACCAGCCGGCCGTCACGTCGCCGGGCAGGTCCAGCACGACCTCGGTCTCGGTGTCGGTGGCGACGTCCCAGACCAGCAGCTCCTCGCGGCCGCGGCGCTCGTGGCCGACCAGCAGCCGGCGGTCACCCGGCAGCGGGGCGAACTCCAGCGCGTGCAGCCCGCGGCCCTCGCCGTCCCACTTCTCCGCGACGACGGCCGGCGCCTCGAACGTGGTGTCGGCGGTGCGCAGCACCCGCAGCGCCGGGTACCGGGGGTCGCCGTGCTCCGAGTGCGACACGACCAGCAGCTCGTCGTCCGTCGTCAGGGCGTCGACCGACGCCGGGTCGGCGTGCCGGTAGACGACCCGGGCCGGCCCGCCGGCCGGTGCCAGCCACAGCTCGGAGCCGTCGTCGGTGGACCGGCCGACCGCCACCAGTGACCGGCCGATCTCCAGGCCGGCCGGGTAGGCGGGCCCCACCTCGGGCAGCGCCACCCGGTCCTCGCCGCCGGCGAAGGGCTGCACCATCCACACGCCGAACTCGTCGCCGTCGGTGTCGGCGAACCACCAGATCGTCTCGCCGTCGGGGGAGACCGTGGCGATCAGCGTGCCGTTGGGCCGGTCGGTGACCTGACGGTGCGCGCCGGTGGTGCGGTCCCAGGCGTACTGCTCGACCACGCCGGTGACGTCCGAGGAGTACAGGCTGCGGTGCGGGGCGTGCAGGGCCCAGTCCGGGAGGCTGACCCGCGGCGCGCGGAACCGGGCCTGCCAGCGGGCGACGACCTCCGGCGGCAGCGGCGCGGCGTAGGGGGTGGGCTCCCCGGGGACGATGACGCCGGACGGTGCGGGGTCTGCGGGGTCGGCACTCACCGGGTCATCTTCCCCCGGCCCCCGCGCCCTGCCCGACGCCGGCCCCCGGCCGGCCGCCGGCGCCGGGGGGCTCCACCGCGGCGTCGCGGACGTCGCCGATGAGCTGCTCCAGCACGTCCTCCAGGAAGACCACGCCCGCCACCTGGCCGTTGACGACGACCTGGCCGAGGTGCACCCCCGCCGTCCGCATGGCCGAGAGCACCTCCGGCAGCGTGGTGCCCGGGGCGAGGTCGACCAGCGGGGTGACGTGCTCGGCGCCGATCGGCCGGTCCCGGTCCGCGCCGGTCACGCCGAGGACGTCCTTGACGTGCACGAAGCCGCGCAGCCGCCCGTCCCCGCCCTGCAGCGGGTACCGGCTGAAGCCGCGCTCGGCGACGACGGCCTCCAGCTCGCGGGGCGTGGTCGAGGGCGGCAGGGGCACGATGTCCGCCAGCGGCACCAGCACCGTCGAGACGTCGTGCCGCTCGAAGGTGAGCGCACCGGCAGCGAGGTCGCTCACCTCGCTGCCCAGGAGCCCCTCCCGCCGGGACTGGGTGATCATCGACCGGATCTCCGCCTCGTCGAAGCCGGCCGCGATCTCGTCGGTCGGCTGCACCCCGAAGAGCCGCACGAAGCCGTTGGCGACCGTGTTGAAGGCCCGGATCACCGGCCGCAGCAGCCGCACGAACGCGGCCAGCGGGGGGCCGAGCACCAGGGCGGCGCGGTCGGGGCCGGCGATGGTGATGTTCTTGGGCACCATCTCGCCGAGGACCATGTGCAGCACCGTCACCAGCGACAGCGCGACGACGAGGGCGATGGGGTGCAGCAGCGCCTCGGGGACCCCGGCCGCCTCGAGCGGGACCTCGAGCAGGTGCGCGACGGCCGGCTCGCCCACGGCGCCCAGGCCCAGCGAGCACAGCGTGATGCCCAGCTGCGCGCCGGCCATCATCAGCGACACCTCGCGCATCGCCTCCAGCGTCCTGCGGGCGCGCGGTGACCCGGCCTCGGCCCGCGGCTCCAGCTGGTCGACGCGGGCCGAGACCAGCGCGAACTCGGCGGCCACGAAGAAGGCGTTGCCCAGCAGGAGGGCCACCAGCAGCAGCAGGCTCAGCACGTCGCTCACGCCGCCACCGCCTCCGGCTCGGCGGGCCCGGGGGACGCCCCGGCGGGCGCGTCCACCACCTCGGCCCGCACCCGCGCCACCCGCCGCCCGTCCAGGCTCTCCACGGTCAGCCGCGCCCCCTCCAGCCGCACGGCGTCGCCCACCGCGGGCAGCCGCTGCAGCCGCTCGGCGAGGAAGCCGGCGAGGGTCTCGTAGCGGCCCTCGGGGACGGGCACGCCGGTGCGCTCACGGACCTCGTCGGGCCGCAGCAGGCCCGACAGCAGCCAGGCGTCCTCCCCGGCGCGGCGCAGGTTGCGCAGCGGGCGGTCGGTCTCGTCGGAGATCTCGCCGACCAGCTCCTCCACGATGTCCTCCAGGGTCACCACACCGTGCGTGGCGCCCCACTCGTCGACGACCAGGGCCATCTGCAGGCCCTGGTCGCGCAGCAGGTCCAGCAGCCGCTCCAGCTGCAGCGACGACGGGACGGCGAGCACCGGGCGGGCCAGCTGCCCGGCCGTCCGCGCACCGCGCTCCTCCTCGGGCACGGCGACGGCGTCCTTCACGTGCACGACCCCGGTGACCTCGTCCAGGTCGGAGCCGTAGACGGGGAAGCGCGAGTTGCCCGACTCCACGGCAGCGGCGATGACGTCGGCGGCCGTGGCGCCCGACCGCAGGGTCCACAGCCGGGTCCGCGGCGTCATGACGTCGGTCGCGAACTTCACCCGCAGGCCCAGGGTGCGCTGGAGCAGCCGGGCGGCGACGGGGGAGAGGTCGCCCTCCTCCGCCGAGCGGCGGGCCACCGCGGCCAGCTCGTCGGCGTCGCGGGCGGAGTCCAGCTCCTCGCGGGGCTCGATGCCCAGGCGCCGCACGATGGCGTTGGCCAGCCGCTGGAGGGTGTTCAGGACCGGGCCGGCTCCCCGGGTGAACAGCCGCATCCCGGGGGCGACCAGGGAGCCGACGCGCAGGGGGTCGGCGATGGCCAGGTTCTTCGGGCCCAGCTCGCCGAGCAGCATCTGCAGCACGGTGGCCAGCGCGAGGCCGAGCCCGTAGGAGAGGCCGGTGACCAGGCCGCCGGGCAGGCCCGCCGCCTCCAGCGGGCCGCGCAGCAGCGCGCCCAGCGCCGGCTCGGCGAGGTAGCCGACGACCAGGGTGGTGACCGTGATCCCCAGCTGGGCCGCCGACAGCTGGGTGGACAGGCCGCCCAGCGCGCGGACCAGCGCTCGGGCCGGCCGGTCGCCCCGCTGCGCCGCCTCCTCGGCCCGGCCGCGGTCGACGGTGGTGAAGGCGAACTCCGCGGCCACGAAGAAGCCGGTGAGGGCCGTGAGCAGCACGGCGGCGAGGAGGAGCAACCACTCGGTCATCGCGTCCCCCGGTGCCCCGGCGGACCGGAACCCAACCCCCGGAACGCCGCAGGGGCCGCCGTGCGGCGGCCCCTGCGATCTGGTCGGGGTGACAGGATTTGAACCTGCGACCTCGTCGTCCCGAACGACGCGCGCTACCAAGCTGCGCCACACCCCGGGTGTGCGTCGACAACTGTAGCCGACGCGCCTGGGTGCCCCGCGGCCCCCTGCCGGTGCCTCCCCGCCCCTCAGCCCGGGCGGGCGGTCAGGGTGAGCAGCGTCGCCTCCGGGGGGCAGGCGAACCGGACCGGGGCGTAGGGACTGGTGCCCAGGCCGGCGGAGACGTGCAGCCAGGTGCCGTGCGGGTTGTCCGGGCTCCCCTCCGCCCACCGGTGCAGCCAGCGCACCCGGTCCCGGTCGATCCCGCAGTTGGTGACCAGCGCGCCGTAGAAGGGCACCCGGAGCTGCCCGCCGTGCGTGTGCCCGCACAGCAGGAGGTCGTGCCCGTCGGCGGCGAACCGGTCGAGCACCCGGGGCTCGGGGGAGTGCGCCAGCCCGACGCGCAGGTCCGCGCTGGGGTCGGCGGCGCCGGCGACCCGGTCGTAGCGGTCGAGCCGCAGGTGGGAGTCGTCCACGCCGGCGAAGACGATGCGCCGGCCGTCGACGGTGAGCTCGCCGGTCGCGTTGGTGAGGTCCAGCCAGCCACGCCGGGTCAGGCCGTCGCGCAGGTCCCGCCAGGGCAGCTCCTCGCCGTGCACCCGGGTGTGGTCGCGCCGGAAGTACTTGAGCGGGTTCTTGGGGCGGGGGGCGTAGTAGTCGTTGCTGGCGGTCACGAAGACGCCGGGGAGGTCCAGCAGCGGGTCCAGGGCCCGCAGCGTGGCCGGGACGGCGTCCATCCCGGCCAGGTTGTCGCCGGTGTCGACCACCAGGTGCGGGCGCAGGTCGGCCAGCCCGGCCACCCACTCCTGCTTCGAGCGCTGCCCGGCGGTCATGTGCAGGTCGGAGAGGTGCAGCACGCGCAGCGGGGGCTCGCCCGGGGCGAGCACGGGCACCTCGAACCGGCGCAGCGTCCAGCGGGTGCGCTCGTAGAGGGAGGCGTAGGCCAGGCCGGCGGTCGCCGACGCGACGGCGGCGACGGGCAGGGCGGTGATCGGGCGCACGGTGGTCCAGCCTACGGGGGCGCACGCCGCGGCGCGTCCGTGCGAGGCTGGGGCGGTGCCCGACCTGAAGGACCGCCTGCGCGCCGACCTGACCACCGCGATGAAGTCCCGCGACGAGCTGCGCACCGCCACGCTGCGCATGGTGCTGGCCGCGGTGAGCGCGGAGGAGGTGGCCGGCAAGGAGGCCCGCGAGCTGTCGGACGACGAGGTGCAGGCGGTGCTCCGCCGGGAGGCCAAGAAGCGCCGGGAGGCGGCCGAGGCCTACGCCGGGGCCGGGCGCACCGAGCAGGCGGAGCGGGAGCGCGCCGAGGGGGACGTGGTGGCCGCCTACCTGCCCGCGCAGCTGGACGACGCCGACCTCGCGGCCCTGGTCGCCGACGTCGTCACGCGCACCGGCGCCTCGGGAATGAAGGACATGGGCCGGGTCATGGGCGCGGTGCAGGCCGAGGTGGCCGGCCGGGCCGATGGTGGCCGGGTGGCCGCGGAGGTGCGCCGCCAGCTGGGCTGAGCGCCGACCCCGGAGCGCTCCGGCCCCGGAGCCCGGTCAACCCCGGAGCCCGCTCAGCCCCCGAGGCCGTCGCGGCCCCCGGACCCGCGCGGGCCACCCGCCGTCCCGCTGCCCTCCGGTGCGGTCCCCGGTCCGCTGCCGGTCCCGGCCCCCTCGCCGCCGCCGCGCGGGGCGGACCCCTCCGGCGCGGTCTCCTCCGGCGCCGGTGCGACGTAGTCGGCTCCGTTGCTCACCCGGATCGACACGGTCTGGTCGGTGACGGCGCGGGCACCGGCGGCGGGATCGGTGCCCAGCAGGGTGCCGGCGGGCTGGTCGCTGTCGACGCGGGCGACCTGGGAGTCGAACCCGGCACGGCGCAGCGCCTGCTCGCAGTCCTCCACGGAGCCGCAGGAGGGCACGACGCGGGTGTTGCCGTTCTGGACGGTGGGATCGGCGGGCGGGAAGGGCACCGCCGCCTGGCCGCCGAGGACCGGGGCCATCGCGTCGTGCCAGATGGTGGCGCCCTTGCCGCCGCCGAAGCCGCCGACGTTCTGGTTCTCCTTGGGGTTGAGCACCATGACGCTGGCGGCGTACTGCGGGGTGTAGCCGACGAACGCGACCGAGAAGTTGCTCTGCGACGTCCCGGTCTTCCCGGCGATCTGGTGGCCGGGGACGTAGGCGCGGGCGCCGGTCTGACCGGGGTGGCCGGGTTCGACGTCCTTGCGCAGCATCTGGTTCATCGTGCTGGCCACCCCGGAGGGGATGGCCTCCTCGGTGCAGGAGTCCCCGGTGACGACCGGCCGGCCGTCGCGCCGGAGCGGCTCACCGGCGCGGTCGAGGACCCCGGTGACCGGGGTGGGGTCGCACTGCGTGCCGTTCGCGGCCAGCGTCGAGTAGGCGCTGGCGAGGTCCAGCGGGCTGGTCGCCTCGGCGCCGAGGGTGAACGACCCGCGGTTCTCGGCGATGATCTGGTCGGCCGGGGTGGCGGTGAAGTTCATGCCCATCCGCTCGGCCATCCGCACCGGGGCCTCGACGCTGCCGAGGGCGTCCTCGAGGGCGAGGAAGTAGGTGTTCGAGGACATGTAGAGGGCCTTCTCCATGTCCAGGGTGGCGGGGTAGTTCCCCGCGTTGCCCACGGAGTAGGGCCGCCCGCCGTTCCGGTAGACCCGCGAGACGTAGGGGTCGCCGGTGGTGATCGAGTAGTACTGCGAGTACCCCTCCTCCAGCGCGGCGGCCGCGGTGAAGACCTTGTAGGTCGACCCGGACCCCTGGCTGTAGGCGGTGTTGAGGACGACGGACTCGCACTCGGGGCCGTCGCAGCCGTAGCGGCGGTTGACGCTCATCGCCAGCACGTGCCCGGTGCCGGGCTCCACGGCGGTGTACATGCCGGCCAGGGGGTCGCCCATCGCCAGGGTGTTGAGCACGGCCTGGTCGCCGGCCGCCTGCATGTCGGGGCGCAGCGTGGTCTGGATGGTCAGCCCGCCGTTGTCCAGCGTGGTCTGGTCGATGCCGAGGGTCTGCACCAGGTACTGGTGGACGTAGGCGCAGAAGAACCCGCCGATCGCGGCGTCGATGCACCCGTTGGGCGGGGACACCCCCGGCTGCACGGCGACCGGGGTGCCGGCGATCGCGTCGTGCTCCTCCTGGCTGATGTGCCCCTGGGCGAGCATCCGGCCGAGCACCTGGTCGCGGCGGACCTGCGCGTTCTCCGGGTTGGTGATGGGGTCGTCGTTGGCCGGGCTCTGCACCAGCCCGGCCAGCATGGCCGCCTGGGGCAGGGTGAGGTCGGCGGCGTCGACGCTGAAGTAGGTCTGGGCGGCGGCCTGGATGCCGTAGGCGCCGTGGCCGAAGTAGACGAGGTTGAGGTACCGGGTGAGGATCTCGTCCTTCGGGTAGGTCTCCTCGAGGGCGAGCGCGAGCCGGGCCTCGCGGAGCTTGCGCGCGACGCCGGCCTGCCCGTCCTGCTCGGTGGCCGCCTGCCGCTCCTCGGCGCTGTCGGCGGTCTCGACCAGGGTCTGCTTGACCAGCTGCTGGGTCAGCGTCGAACCGCCCTCCTGCACCGACCCCGCGGCGACGTTGGTCACCAGGGCCCGCAGCGTGCCCTGCACGTCCAGCCCGTTGTGCTGGTGGAAGCGGGCGTCCTCGATGTCGACGAGCGCCTGCTCCATCACGTCCGCGATCCGGTCGGCGGTGACCGGCGTCCGGTTCTTCTCGTAGAAGTAGGTGATGAGGCTGCCGTCGGCGGCCAGCACCCGGCTCATGCCCGCCGGTGTCTCGTCGGTGAGCTCCACCGGGAGCGCGTCGAGCAGCGAGGCGGAGTTGCGCGCCGCCAGGCCGGTGCCACCGACGAAGGGCAGCAGCATGCCGGCGAGGAGGGCGCCGGCGAGGACGATCGTCGCGGCCAGCTTGCCGACGACCCGGGTGCGCAGGGCGGGAGACATCGCGAGCCAATGTACGTCTCGCTGCGCTCCCGGGGTCGCGGTCAGCGACGGCGCGCGGGCAGGACGCGGGTCCGCGGCACACCCGTCGGCGTGTCGCCGTCCGGGCCGGTCAGCTCGCCGGCCATCGCGCGCAGCCCGTCGACGTCGTGCACGTCGCCGGCGGCCGCCGGCACGGTGCGCACGGGGACCTGCGGGTGGGCGCTGGTGAACCGGTCGGCCAGCCGCTGCTCACGGGTCGCCAGGGCCATCCGCTCGGCGTGCACGCGCAGCGCCCCGGCGGCGACCTCGGCGCCCTCGGCGCCGGCCTCGAGGACCTCCTCGGCGGCGCCCGCGGCCCGGGTGGCCGACAGCGCGGTGCTCGCCGGCGGGTGGGTGCGGTTGAGCACCAGCCCGGCCAGCGGCATGTGCTCGGCCGAGAGCCGGTCGACGAAGTAGGAGGCCTCGCGCAGCGCGTCGGGCTCCGGGGTGGCGACCACCACGAACCAGGTCCCGGGCCGGCGCAGCAGCTCGTAGGTGGCCGTGGCGCGCTCCCGGAAGCCGCCGAACATCGTGTCCAGCGCGCTGACGAAGGCGGAGATGTCGCGCAGCAGCTGCCCGCCGAGGACCTTCGAGATGATCCGGCTGAAGAACAGGAACCCGGCGCTGGCGAACCGGAAGCCGGCGCGGCTGGGCGCCGTGAGCAGCCGGATCATCGTGCCGTCGAGGAAACGGCTCAGCCGGTTCGGGGCGTCGAGGAAGTCCAGCGCGGACCGGGACGGCGGGGTGTCGACGACGATGAGGTCCCACTGCTCGCTGGAGCGCAGCTGGCCGAGCTTCTCCATCGCCATGTACTCCTGCGTCCCGGCGAAGGAGGACGACAGCGCCTGGTAGAAGGGGTTCTCCAGGATCTGCTCGGCCCGCTCGGGGGTCGAGTGCGCCACGACGACGTCGTCGAACGTGCGCTTCATGTCCAGCATCATCGCGTGCAGCTCGCCCGGCGCCTCCGGGACGTCGACCCGCCGCGGCTCGTTGTCCAGCTCCTCGAGGCCCAGGGACTGGGCCAGCCGGCGGGCCGGGTCGATGGTGAGGACGACGACGGTGCGCCCCGCCTCGGCCGCCGCCAGGGCCAGCGCCGCCGACGTCGTCGTCTTCCCCACGCCGCCGGCGCCGCAGCACACGATGATCCGGGTCTGCCGGTCCTCGAGCAGCTCGGCCAGCTCCAGGGGCTGGGCGCGGGGCGGCTCCGGGGCCGGCTGCGCGGCCCGGCGGCGGGCGTGCCCGGCGACCGAGGCCTCCACGTCGACCTCCACCGTCCGGTCAGCGGCGCTCACGCGGCCACCTCGGTGCGCAGGTGGGCCTCCAGCCGGCCGGCCAGCTCGAACAGCGCGCCCAGGTCCACCGGGCCGGTGAGCAGGGGCAGCTCCACGGTCGGCCGGCCCAGCGCCTCGACCTCGGCGCGCAGCTCGTCCTGCGCGGTCCAGCGGCGGGCGTGCTCGGTGGCCTCCGCGACCAGCGCCGTGGCCAGCGCGGGACCGTCGTGCAGGTGGGCGGCGGCCAGCGCCGGCTCCAGCTGGGCCGGGGTGAGCCGGCCCTCGGCCGCGAGCGCCAGGCAGTCCTCCGGGAGGATCGGCTCGGCGGCCATGTTGACCACCACCGACCCCACCGGCAGGCCGGCCGCGGTGAGTTCGGCGATCGCGTCCGCGGTCTCCTGCACCGGCATGTCCTCGAGCAGGGTCACCAGGTGCACCGCCGTCCGCGGTGACTTCAGCACCGCCATGACGCCGTCGCTCTGCGACTTGATGGGGCCCGAGCGGGCCAGGCCGGCCATCTCGCCGGTCACGTTGAGGAACCGGGTGATCCGCCCGGTGGGCGGGGCGTCGACGACGACGGCGTCGTAGACCGGGCGCCCGTCGGCCGCCCGGCGGGTGACCGCCTCCTTGATCTTCCCGGTGATCAGCACGTCCCGCAGGCCCGGGGCGATGGTGGTCGCGAAGTCCACCGCGCCCATCCGGCGCAGCGCCCGCCCCGCGCGCTTGAGGTTGTAGAACATCTCCAGGTACTCGAGGAGGGCCTCCTCGACGTCGATCGCCAGCGCCTTGATCTCCCCGCCCCCGCGGGCGACGGCCACCCGGCGCTCCTCGTAGGGCAGCGGCGGGGTGTCGAAGAGCTGGGCGATGCCCTGGCGGCCCTCGGTCTCGACGAGCAGCACGTGCCCGCCGTCGGCGGCCAGGGCCAGCGCGAGGGCGGCGGCGACCGTCGTCTTGCCGGTCCCGCCCTTCCCGGTCACCACGTGGCAGCGCGCGGGGAGCGGTCCGTCGGTCACGGAGATCAGACTAGAAGGACCCCGTCCTCCCCACCGTTCGCAGGCTCAGGGCGGGGCCCGGGACGGGGCCGAGGCCCTGCGCTAGCGTCGCGCCCATGAGCGAACCGGCGCGCGTGCGGTGGGAGTACGCCACTATCCCGCTGCTGATCCACAACACCAAGGCGATCCTCGACTCGTGGGGCGTCGACGGGTGGGAGCTCGTCACCGTCCTCCCCGGGCCGGGCGGCTCCGAGCAGCCGGTGGCCTACCTCAAGCGCCCGGCGGGCTGACGTGTCGGAGCACCAGACGCAGAGCTGGCACGCGCGGCTGGCCGAGCTCGGCATCCGGCTGCCCCCGGTCGCCGCTCCGGTCGCCTCGTACGTCCCCGCCGTCCGCTCCGGCCACCTGGTGTTCACCTCCGGCCAGCTGCCCTTCGTCGACGGCGGGCTGCGCCGCACCGGGAAGGTCGGCGGCTCGGTCGACGCCGAGGACGCCGCGCACGACGCCAAGGTCTGCGCGCTGAACGCCCTCGCCGCGATCGACGAGCTCGTCGGGCTGGACTCGGTCGCGCGGGTCGTGCGGGTCGTCGGCTACGTGGCCAGCGCGGAGGGCTTCACCGGCCAGCCGCGGGTGGTGAACGGGGCCAGCGAGCTGCTGGGGCGGGTGTTCGGCGAGGCCGGCCAGCACGCCCGCAGCGCCGTCGGCGTCGCCGAGCTCCCCCTGGGCGCCCCGGTCGAGGTCGAGCTCACCGTCGAGCTCAGGTGACCGCACCCAGCATCCCCAAGCAGGCCGCCACGGTGCTGCTGCTGCGGGACGGGTCCCCCGGGCTGGAGGTCTACCTCCTCCGCCGGACGCGGGGCATGCCCTTCGCCGGCGGCATGACCGCCTACCCCGGTGGCGGGGTGGACCCGCGGGACGGTGACGTGACCACCGCCTGGGTGGGGCCGCCGCCCGCGGAGTGGGCGGCGGCGTTCGGCTGCGACGAGCGGATCGCCCGCGAGCTGGTGTGCGCCGCGGTCCGGGAGACCTTCGAGGAGGCCGGGGTCCTGCTGGCCGGGCCGGCCGAGGGGGGTGGCGTCGTCCCGGACGTGACCGGTGACGACTGGGAGGAGCAGCGCCAGGCCCTGCTCACCCGGGAGCTCTCGCTGGCCGAGCTGCTCGCCGACCGCGGCCTGGCGCTGCGCGCCGACCTGCTGCGCCCGTTCGCGCACTGGGTGACGCCGGAGATCGAGCCGCGGCGGTACGACACCAAGTTCTTCGCCGCGGCGCTGCCGGTCGGCCAGGAGGCCCGGCACGTGACCGGCGAGGCCGACGAGGCCAGCTGGCTCACCCCGGCGGCCGCCCTGGCCGAGGCCTACGGCGGGACCCGCCCGATGCTGCCGCCGACCGTGCACACCCTCGGCCAGCTCGAGCCCTTCGCCGACGTGGCGGCGGTCCTGGCCGGCTCGCCCCCCGCGCCGCTGTCGCCGATCAGCCCGACCTTCGTCGACGAGCCCGACGGCCGGTGGGCGGTGCTCCCCGACGGCAGCCGCGTCCGCCTCGTGGCGCCACTCCCTTCGTGACCCTCCGGGTCACACCGCGGCCAGGTGCCGTCCCCGACCCGCGCTGAGCCCGACCGCCGCCTCGTCGCGGACCCCTCCGGGGCCCCCTCCTCGACGGCACCTGGCCCCGTGCCCTCCCCCCCCGGAGGGCGCCGCCCACCCGTACCGCCGCGACCCGCCCATGACCGCGCAAA
>NZ_JBJGYK010000007.1:0-181308 GCF_054049955.1 Geodermatophilus sp. SYSU D00758 | reverse complement strand
GCCCCCCCCGCCGCGCCCCCCCCCCCCCCCCCCCCCCCCCCCCCCCCCCCCCCCCCCCCCCCCCCCCCCCCCCCCCCCCCCCCCCCCCCCCCCCCCCCCCCCCCCCCCCCCCCCCCCCCCCAGGACTCGGCGGTCCGGTGGGTCAGGCTCCCAGGACGAGCGGCAGGACCAGGACGACCATGACGACGCTCTGCGCGCTGTGGACGGCGACGCTGACCAGCGTGCTGCGGTAGCGCCTGGCGGGCCAGGCGTAGGTGAGCGTGCCGAGCAGGAGGCCGGGGATCGCCCACCACCGGTGCAGGTGGTAGGCCGCGAAGACCACGCCGTTGGCGACCCAGTCGTAGCGGCCGAAGACGCCGGCCATCCGCGGGAGCAGGTAGCCGCGGAAGAGGAGCTCCTCGCCGAGCACCGTGTTGAAGAGGCACATCACGAGCAGGACGGCGAACCAGTCCCAGGCGCCGGAGAGGAACTCGCGGCCGTCGGCCGTGCCGATGAAGGCGAAGAAGTCGAGGCTCTCGGCGTGCGGCAGCTTCGGCACGAGGTCCTTGGCCGCGGCGAGGGCGATCAGCGGCAGGAGGATCCACCACAGCCGTCCCCCTCTGCGACCGGTCCCCGGGCTGGTCGGGGAGCGCAGCCACAGCACCTCGCGCAGGACGCTCCAGCGCAGCGTGCCCTGCTCGCGGCGCACGAGGACCAGCACGAGGACGAACTGCCAGACGAGGCCGGCGGTCAGGGCGATGATCGTCGAGCGGGCAGATGCACCGCGTCCGCCGAACTGGTCGGCGGACCACGGGGCCACCACCCAGACGAGCAGGCCCATGGGCAGCGCGGCCGCCGCCCACACGGCGGCGATCCCCCGCGGGCTCAGCTGGGGGATCCGCGGCTCGGCGGGGAACGCGACGGCCGAGCAGGTGTCGGGGGTGGTGCGGATGCCGGTCATGGCCGTTGCCCTTCCTCGGACGAGGCCCGGAGCGGTCCGGGCGGGAGTGGCGAGCGGCGCGAGCGTTCCGCCGCTCGGGGCCCGGCCGCGAGCCTCCGGCGGGGTTGAGGCGGTCCTCGGGCGGGTGGTCGTCCACGGCGACGTCCCACCCGTGCACGGGGGTGCCTCCCTCGCGTGAGGGACCCGTCTCCACTCGCGCGGGTATCGCCCGGCGCGCCCTCGGGGCGCGACGATGCGGCATGGCCGCGTCGCCGACCGCACCCCGCCGGGACACCCCCGGACGAGGGAGCGGGACCCCTGTCGATGCGCGGCTGGCCGGCGGCCTCGCCGTGCTCGCCGTCCTCCACGTGCTCCTGCTGCCGGCGGGACCGCCCTACCAGCCGGTGACCGAAGGCAGGCTCCTCCTCGCGGTGCTCGGGCCCCTGGCGCTGCTGTGGCGGCAGACCGCGCCCGTGGTCGCGCAGGCGGGAGCCAGCGGAGCCATCGTGGTCAACGCGGCCGCCGGGTACCCGATCGGCTTCCTCGACTGGCCGGCCTGGATCGCCCTGTTCAGCTCCTTCGACATCGGCGGGCGACGGGTCCGCGCGGCCGCCACGGTGGTGGCGGCCCTGGGCATCGCCGGGTACGTGGCCCTCGACCGCGGCGCGCCGGTGGACCAGTTGCCCGGCATCGTCGTCCACTTCCTCGTCGCCACCGTGGTCGGCGAGCTGAGCAGCCGGCGGACCAGGGCCGTGGTGGCCGAGGCACGGCGGGGCGCCGAGAGCCGGGAGCAGGCCCTCACCGCCGAGCGGCTCCTGCTGCAGGAGCGCACCCGGCTGGCCCGCGAGCTGCACGACTCGCTGGGGCACACGGTCAACGTGATGGTGCTGCAGGCCGGCGTGGGACGGCGGGTCTTCGCCGACAACCCCACCTTCGCCCAGGAGGCGCTGTCCTCCATCGAGACGGTCGGCCGCGCCGCGCTCGACGAGCTGAACCGGCTGCTCAAGGTGCTGCAGCCGGACGGACGCGGGGCGGCCGACCCGTTCGCCCCGGGCGTCGCCGACCTGGAGCCCCTGGCCGAGCGGATCCGCGGGACGGGACGCCCCGTGGACCTTCGGGTGCCCGACGTCGACCTGCCGCCGAGCACCGCCCGCGCGGTGTACCGGATCGTGCAGGAGGCCCTCACCAACGCCGTGAAGCACACCCCGGCCGGCGCGATCCGCGTCGAGGTCCGGCGGACCGGCTCGCACGTGCGGCTCGAGGTCGTCAACGAGTGCTCCCCGCCTCTCGACCCGGTGCCCGGCCACGGGCTGGTCAACATGCAGGAGCGGGCGCGGCTCGAAGGCGGTGAGCTGGAGGCCGGCCCGGTCGACGGCGGATTCCGGGTGCACGCGGCCCTGCCCGTGCCGACGACGGCGGCGACGCCGTGATCCGGGTGCTGCTCGCCGACGACGACCGGCTGGTCCGCAGCGGACTCCGCGCCCTGCTCGACGCCGAGGGCGACATCACCGTGGTCGGGGAGGCCGCCGACGGCCACGAGGCGATCGACCGGGCCCGGACCGTCCGGCCCGACGTGGTCCTCATGGACGTCCGGATGCCGCGGCTCGACGGCGTCAGCGCCACCCGCGAGATCGTGTCCTGGCCGCACCGGCCCCGGGTGCTGGTCCTGACCACGTTCGACCTGGACGAGGTGGTCGACGACGCCCTGGAGGCCGGGGCCGACGGCTTCCTGCTCAAGCGGGCCACCCCGGAGCAACTGGTCGACGGCATCCGGACGGTCGTCGCCGGGGACGCCCTGGTGGCGCCGGCGGTGACGCGCCGGCTGCTGCGCGCCCACGCCGGCCGGCGGCCGCTCGACCGGCAGCGGCTGCAGCTGTCCGCCCACCTCACCGAGCGGGAGGCCGACATCCTCCGTGCGCTGGCCGAGGGGCTGTCGAACGCCGAGATCGCCGCCCGGGTCTGGCTGTCACCCGAGACGGTCAAGACCCACGTCAAGAGCATCCTGCTCAAGCTCGGGGTGCGGGACCGGACCCAGGCCGTCGTGTGGGCCTACCGGACCGGCTTCGTGGGGCCGGCCACCGACGACCGGGGTGGGTAGCCGGCGGGCTCGAACCGGTGGCGCGAAGAGCCCGGCCGGAGCGCGCCGCGCCGGCCCGTGGGTCCGCGACCCGCGCTCACCCACGTTCGCCGGGTGGGCCCGGCGGGTCCTCGGCGGCGTGCTGCCGCCTGCTCGGCCGGGCATCCAGCCACGCCTGCCACTCCGACCGGCCGTTCCCGGCCAGCCCGGTCGCACCGGCCACCAGGAGGAGCAGCGCCGCGAGGACGACGAGCGCCAGGACGGTCGCGACGTCCTCCCAGCCGGCCAGCGGGGGGACGGTCATGCTGCCGGGAGCCGGCGTGGGCGGGACGGTCGCCATGTCAGGAGGGTGCGCGCCGCCGCGCGCGCCGGCGGCCCCGGCGCCGGTCCGGTCACCCGCACGGGCGATGCCCCGCGGTGAGGAGCACCGGCCGCGGAGCCCGGATCGGCGGGTCGGCACCGCTCCGACGGGTGAGGTGCTCCCGATGCCCGGCTGTCCCCGGCCGCGGTGGCCGTAGCGTCCGCGTTCCGCCCGACGTGCGTGGGGAGGCAGGTGCGATGAGCGTCGAGCTGCATGCCGAGGCAGGGGCTGCCTGCCCGCGGCCGGTCCCGGTGACCGACCCGCCGGACCATGGGCGCCCGAACGTCTCCGGCGATCTGCCCACCGTCCTCGAGGCCGCCCCCCTGTTCCGCCGCACCCTGGCCGGTTACGACCGATTCCAGGTCGACACCTACGTCCGGTGGGCGGAGGACGAGCTCGCCGCCGCCGACCGCGAACGGGAACGCCTCCTGGCGAGTCTCCTGCGCACGCGTGAGGCCCTCGGGGAAGCTCAGCGGCTGGCCGCCCACTCGGCCGGCGGCGGGGAACTCCTCCGGCTGTCGGACCGGATCGGGTCGATGCTCGCCGCCGCGGCTGACGAGGCCTCGAGCATGTGGGCCGAGGCGGAGGCCGAGCGGCGCGCCGCGGCGGCCCGGGCCGCGCGGTTGCGCGCCGAGGCGCAGCGGTTGCTCGCCGGTGCCCGCGCCGAGGCCGAACGGCTGCGCGCCGAGGCAGCCCGCGCGGCCAGGGAGACGGCGGCCGAGGCGGCGCAGGTCCTCGGCGAGGCCGGACACGCGCACGAGGAGGCCCGCGCGGCCGCCGAGGCACGCCTCGAGCAGGTGCGGGCCCTGGAGGAGCGCGCTGCCACCCGCGCCGAGCACCTTCTGCAACGGGCCGCCCAGGAGGCGGTCGCCGCCCGGCTGCAGGCCCGCGCGGATGCGGTCCGGGTGCTGGGTGCCGGGTGGGAGGAACGGCGCCGCGCGGACAGCGAGGCCGCCGCGCGACGGGAGCGCCTGGACCGGGACGCCGCGACGCGCACCGCCGTCCTCCTGGCAGAGGTGGCGACCCTCGAGCTCCGGCGGGACGCCGTCCGGGCGGAGCTGGAGCTGCTGGCGGGACAGGCCGCCGCGACGACCGGCGCGCGGGAGTCCCGCCTCCGCCGATCGCTGGGAGGCCTCCGCGGGCGTGCCCGGTCGCTACGAGCGCCCTGAGTCGGGACCGCAGCGCTCACCCGCGATCCCTCCGTCCGCAGGCTGCTCGACCGGGCACGTGGCTCGCGCGGAGCGGCCCCGCGCGGCCGGTGCCGGGTCCCGCGCGGACAGCGCCGGCCGCCGTCAGAGACCGCTGGTCCACCCCTGCTGGTGGCCTTCGCCCCTACTGGCCGCGTCGAGCGGAACGGAACCTGCCGTGAGCGACGAGGCGGCGCCGAGAAGGGGGCCACGATGAGCGATCGACTGACCTGGGAGTCCTGCCCGGCCTGCGGAGACCTGGCCGCGGTCGGCTGGGCCGACGAGACGGTCGTGGAGGTCGACTGCGCCTCGGGCTGCGACCTGACCAGCGAGCACGTCGCCGAGCTGCAGGACAGGCTGACTCCCCCTCGATAGCGCGTCAGGTCGCTCCGTGCCGGCGCCGACCGGCCGGGTCACGGTCGGACGGTGTCACCTCGCCGTCCCGTCACCTCCCGCGCTCACCGCTTCCCGGATGCGCGCGGCCACGGCCGGTGTGGCCGCCCGGGCGCCGGCCGCGAGGAAGGACTGCTGGATGACCTCGTGCAGCCGGTGCCGGGACATCATGTCGTCGCCCATGACCTGCTGCTCGGCGACCCCCGGGCTGAAGACCAGGGTCCGCACCCCGGTCGCCTGCAGTGCTCGGACCTCGTGCCGCAGCAAGCGGGCTGCGTGGCGGCGGGCAGCGGCGTAGATGCCGAGGTGCGAGCCGGCGGGCCCGCTCATGGGCGAGACGACGATGACGAGGTCCAGCCCGCGGTTGCGGAGGATCGCGGCGTTGGTCGGCGAGTGCACGCCTCCGTCGACGTAGCTGTGCCCCCCGATGTGCACCGGGGCGAAGTAGCCGGGCACCGCGCAGGATGCCGCGACGGCCAGGTGGATCGGCGCCTCCGGTGTTCCCGGGCGGCCGAACACCACGCGACGCCCGTCGCGCCGGCGCACCGCGCAGATCCACAGGTCCGGCTGCGGCCACCCCGGCTGCTCCAGTTCGCGGAGCGCGCTGAGCTGCTCGACGATGTCGTGCCGCCCCGGGGCCACCAGCGCCATGCCCGCCGCCAGCGGCCGGACCTGCCACGGCCGGGTCAGCACCCGCTGGACCATGTGCCGACCCGGCAGCCGCAGGGGGCGGCGCAGCATCTGCAGCGGCCGGAAGGGGGCCAGCTCGGGTACGGGGGTGTCGGCCATCCGGCGGAGCACGTCCTCGTCGCCGGACAGCGGCGCCTTCACCGTCCAGGCCGCGAGGTCCTCCGCCGAGACGCCCAGCCGGAGCAGCGTGCCGGTGATCGAGCCGGCCGAGGTGCCGACGATCACCTCGACGCCGCGGGCGTCGAAGCCGAAGTCGTGCTGCAGGACCGCCAGCACGCCCGCGTGGTACGCCTGACCGACGACGCCCCCGGCGCCCAGCACCAAGCCGACCCTGGTCACGGGCCGAGCCTGCCCTGCGCGGGCGGCACGTGCAGGTCGTCGCACCGCACGCGGCCCCGGGCCTGGTTCCCCCGCGAGGCCGGCGCGGGGCTCCGCCGGGTCCGGTCCCGGAGGCTGCGGGACGGCACCGGCCGGGTGGGGCGGCGCCGCCACGGGGGTCGGGCACGATGGACGCGTGTCCGCCCGCCGCCCTGTCGACCGTGACGCCACCGCCGGACGGGGGCCGGCAGCCGCGCCGGACCGGCTGGCCGCCGTGCACGCCACCCAGCTGCTCGACGCCGCCGCCGGGGAGTCCTTCGACCGCCTGACCCGGATCGCCCAGCGGCTGACCGGGGCGCCGCTGGCGTTCATGACCGTCGTCGACGACGCCCGCTCCTTCTGGCTGAGCAGCCAGGGCCTGCCCGAGGGCAGCCCGAGGCAGAACACCGTCGAGGAGTCGTTCTGCCAGTACGTGCTGGGTGGGGACCCGCTGGTGCTGGCCGACGTGACCGCCGACGAGCGCACCGCCGCCAACCCCTCCGTCACCGGCATGGGCGTGCGCGCGTGGGCCGGGTTCCCGGTCCACACTCCGGACGGGCAGGTGCTGGGGAGTTTCTGCGTCGTCGACACCACGGTGCACGCGTGGACCGAGGAGGACGTCCAGCTGCTGGAGGAGCTGGCCGCGGTCGCCTCCCGCGAGGTCGCCCTGCGGATGGCCACGCTGGAGGCCGAGTCCGCCCGGGGCCTCGCCGAGACCGAGGCCGACCGGGCCGGGCTGCTGGCGCGGATCAGCGGTCTGCTCACCGCCGGCCTGGCTCCTGGGGAGCTGTGGCGCGCACTGGTCGCCCTCGCCGTCCCCGACCTCGGCGACTTCGCCTACGTGAGCACCGTCGACAGCGACGGCGGCCTGGTCCCGGCCGCGGCCGAGCACCGCGATGCGGCGCAGCTGCCGGCGCTGCGGGACTGGCTCGAGCGCGCCGGGCGGCGTGTCGGTGAGGCCGCCGGTCCCGGGCACGTGGCGGTGACCGGACGGGTGGAGTTGCTCGACCTGTCCCAGGCGCCGGGACTGACCGGCGCCCAGCGCGAAGCGGTCCGTGTGCTGAGCGTGCGCAGCGCGCTGGTGGCGCCGGTGGTCAGCCGCGGCGAGGTGGTGGCGGTGCTGACCATCGCCCGCGTGCAGGGCTCGGCGCCCTACACCGAGCGTGACCAGGAGCTGGTCGGTGCGCTGATGGCCCACGCCGGTCTGGTGGTCGAGGCCGCGCGGGCGTCGTTCTTCGAACGAGCGGTGTCGGAGACCATGCAGCGGGCGTTGCTGCCCGCGCTCGTGCCCCAGCCCAACCACCTGCAGGTGGCCTCGCGCTACGCGCCGGCCGAGGACGCGCAGCTGGTGGGCGGGGACTGGTACGACGCCTACCTCGACGCCACGGGGACCACCAGCCTGGTCATCGGTGACGTCGCCGGCCACGACATCACGGCGGCCGCCACGATGGGCCAGCTGCGCACCATGCTCCGCATGGCCGGCCATGACGGCACGGCGGGGCCGGCGCAGGTCCTGACCACCGTGGACGTCGCCTGCGAGGTCCTCGGCCAGGACGTGTTCGCCACCGCGCTGGTCGCCCGCGTCGAACGCTTCAGTCCCGACCAGCCCGCCCGGGACCGGGCGCTCACGTGGAGCTCGGCCGGGCACCCACCCCCGCTGCTGCTGCACCCGGACGGCACCGTCGACGTCCTCACCGACCGGGTCGGGCTCCCGCTCGGGGTCGACGCCTCCCGGCCCCGGCCCGAGCACCACGTGGTCCTGCCGGTGCGCGCGACCCTGCTGCTGTGCACCGACGGCCTCCTCGAGCAGGACCACGCCCCGGCCGGCGGGCACCGCGGTGACGCCGGCGGCGGCAGGCGCTCCGGCCGCTCGGGCCTGCGTGACCTCGACACCGGCCTGGCACGGCTGACCGCCGTCCTCGCCGACAGCGCCCAGCTCGACCTCGAGAGCCTGTGCGACCGGATCATGGCCACGCTGCTGCCCGGCGGCGGGGCCGCCGACGACGTGGCTCTGATCGCCATCCGCCCCTACGCCGAGGACACGCCGCGGCCGGCGCACGCCGGTCCCAACGTCGTCCCCTGACCGCGCCGGCCCGGTCCCGTGCGCTGCGCGCGACGACGCCGCGGCCCGACCCGTCGGGACCCGCTGGGTCGGCGAGCCCGGCGTCGGACGACGACGTCAGGCTCGGCGCGGGCCTGCGTGATCCCCGGGCGCGCCCGCCTCGCCGGCCGGTGGTGGCGGTCGATCACCCACCCCGCGAGTCGCGGCATCGCGGAATCCGGCCAGGTGCTCATGGACCAGTGGTCCCGCGACCTCGGTCCAGCCCTGCCCGCGACCGCGGGCACCACCGGCCCGTATCGACACCGGGGGGAGCCGGAGTGGTCCCGGGCGTGGGCCGCGGTGGGATGCGGATGCAGCCGGCTGCCGGCCCGTCCGGGCACCGATGGTGGACCGTCAGCTGTTCGCCTCGGTCCGGGCGATGACGAGGTGGGTCGCCGCGACGACCAGGTCGGCTGGTGGACCTGGATGTAGTGGTCACTGCCGGTCGCCATGATCTGCGGGGTCTGCGGGGCGATGTGGACGACACTGGCTTGGACCTGAGGCCACAGCCGCTCGATGTCCTGGCCGGTCAACCCGGCCGGCATGGTGGGAGGCAGCGCCCCGAACGGTTCGGTCTTGCTGAGCACGACCACCGGCACGGCCGGAAGCGGCGGCGCCTGCTCCACCTGGTCGATGCTGGCCTCGAGCCGCTGGGGTCGACTGCGGCGGTCTGCTCGGCGCGCACCCGGGTCGGCTGCCCGTCGACCTCGACCCGGGCCGGAAGATCCCGCCCGTGCCGACGTCGACGTCGGGGCGACCAGCCAGGTCGACAACGACGGCAGGTCCGACTGGACCACCACCGCGAACAGCCGGCCGGACCGCTCGTGTCCCCGTGCCTCGTGCGGCGCCCGGAGCAGCAAGACCTCACCACGCACGCGGGGTCTCCCTGTCCCGCAGCACCTGCGCCGGGACGGCGCGGTCGGCCTAGTCGGGCGGCCGGCTCGGCCGACTCCCCCCGCAGTCGGTCGGCCGCCACCGTCGAGGCGCTGAGCCGATGCTGCCACCGCAGCCGCGCGCGGCTCGCGCCGCGCGACCAGGCGGCGGTGCTGTGACGACCCCGGATCCCGTGGGGTGCACCGGCCCCTCCTCGGTCCGGACCGTGCGGATGAAGGAGCACGGCGGACATCAGACCGCGGTGAAGCGCAGCGCGAATGGGTTCAGGGTGCCGGGCAACGGGCGCCCCGGGTCCAGCGTGCCGCGGGTGAGCCGCCAGCCGTGCTGGTGGACCAGGGTGGCCAGCAGCACGCTCGCGGTGAGCAGCACCACCTCACGGCCGGGGCACACCGCCGGGCCAGCGCTGAACGGCACGAGCGGCCAGTCCCCCTCCTCCCGGTCCGCAAGCCACAACTCCGGGGCGAACCGGTGGGCTACCGGCAGCCGGGTCTCGTCGCGGTGGAAGAACGGCGTGAAGACCAACACGGATGCGCCTGCCGGTAGCGCGCCGCTCGCCCAGCGCGTCTCGGCGGTGGTGTCGCGCAGGATGGCCGGGGTGGTCGGCCACAGCCGCAGGGACTCCAGCAGGGTGGCCCGCTGGAACGGCAGGTCGCGCCTGGTGCAGCTCGGCGCGGGCCCGTGTCATCGCGTCGGGATGGGTCGCCAGCAGGGCGAGCGCCCGGTAGGAGGCCCAGGTCATCACGTCGAAGGCGAACAACCACTGCGGGATCTGCTGGTGCGGCACGGTCCCCGCGGTCGCCGGGGTCTCGGCGACCAGACCGGCGAGGCTGCCGGGCTCGGCCGCCCGGACGTAGTCGGCCACCCGCTGCAGGAACCGCCGGCGCACGCGGGGTGTGGTGGGCGCGAGGAACGACCAGTTGGCCCGGCGGCGCAGGGAGAGCAGGTCGTCGGTGACCGCCTCGTCGTCCCGCGCGCTCTCCCCCAGCACGACCCGGCGGATCACGCACCACCAGGTGGTGGCGTAGGCGTCCCACGTGAGCACCCCGTGCTGGTCCACGCGCTCGAGGAGGGCGAGGGCCTCCTCCCGGACCGCGGTGCTCATCGGGCCGGCCAGTCGGTGCAGCGTGCACCCCGCGTCGAGGACCTCCTCGTTGAACGGCCGCCGGCGGGCCCGTGCCTCCGGTGAGGAGATCAGCACCCCCTCGGGCTGGAAGTGCCCGAGGGCGCCGCGCTTCTCCCGGGTCGAGGCGTCGAAGGGCCACGGTGTGCCGTCCAGCACCCGATGCAGGTCCTCGGGTGCGAGGACGACGGCGAGCCGGCGCCCGGGGAGGTCGACGCGCACCGGGCCGGGGCCGTAGCGGTCGCGCAACCGTCGCAGGTGCCGCACGGCCCGGGCGTCGGCGCCGGTCCGCTCCACCAGCGCGACCACCCGCGGCCGGCGGACGATCGCCCCCCGCGCTGCCACGGGCAGCACGACGTGTGCCAGGGTCCGCAGGCCGTCCAGGACGGAGGTCGCCGGGACGAGGGTGGAGCCCCTCGCGGAGATCGTCGTCATGTCTGCTCACCGTCCTTCGTCGTCGGCCACCCGGAGGCCACCCCCGGTCGACAGGCCACTCCGCGACCTGACCGCTCCCGTCGGGCGCGGGCCCGGACGGCCCGAAGCCCGTCCCCACGAGCACCACGTCACCGGCCCCCGCGAGGGGTGGACCACTGCCAGGGTGCGCTGCCCGTCGCCCGCTGCACCGGTGTCCGATTCCGCAATCCGGGGGGCGGAGGGCTGCCGGTGCCCCGCAACCGGCCGCCTGCCCGGCCCGGATACGGACGGCGAAGACCTCCTCGCTGCCGTGGCCCCTGCCGATCCCCCGCTCCCCGCTGGGCACGGCAGGCACTTCCGGTCGTCGGCATCGTGCCCGCCGCCGTCCCCGCCGAGCGGTGCCCTTTCGCGTGTCACCGGGCGCACGGACGGTGGGGCGCCGGTGCGAGGACCGAGGCCCCCGTGGCCACGCCACTCCCGGCATCCCGGCCCCGCAACACCCCGTCACCACGTGGTCGGCCCGCCCGCACCAGCGCGGCGACGCCGGCCAGCCACTGCACCAGGAGGTCACATGGCATCCCTCGTCCCGTCGGCACCAGCTGAGCGCGCCACCGAGGTCCTGTCCTGCCGAGGCACCCGGTGACCGGCTCCGGGGAACACCGCTCCTCGTGGCGGTCCGCCATCCACCTGGCCGCCTGGGTCCTGGGAGTGCTGTACGTGCCCGTGTCGCTGATCGGCGCCGCCGTGATCGGACCGGGGCTGCTGCTGCTCGGCGTTCTGGGCCCGGGGCTGCTCGGCGCCGTCCTCGCCCGATCCGTGCACAGGGCCCTGCACCCCCGGACCGCCGCACCGCTGACCCACTTCATGCCGGCGGCCGTCTCGAGCGGACTCGTCGTGCCGTTCCTCGCCGGCAGCCAGCAACTCGGCAGGCTCGGGGCCCACCTGCTGCTGTTCGTGCTGGGCCTGGCGGCCGTCATCGGCACGGTGTGGGCGTTCCGGACGGAGACCCCGCCGGTGCGGCCGACCACCGGGGACGAGCCCCCTCGACCCCCGGTTCCGCCGGAGGAGTCCCCGGAGCCCTGCTCCCCACCGCACGAACTGCTGAGCGCACTGTCCCTCGACGACCTGCTCGGGGAGTGGCGCAGCAGCGCCCAGCAGATGCACCCGTCCTCCGACGTGCCCCGGCACATCGCCGTCCGGTGGCGGGAGGCCCTCCTCGACGAGCTCCGGCACCGTGACCCGGCCGGTTTCGACAACTGGCTGTTCGACGGCATGCGGGGAAGTCCCGAAGACCACATCCGCGCCGGCTCCGACGGGGCGACGACCGAGCGCACCGAGGACCCACCCCGATGACCGCGGACCGGTTGCAGGGGTCCGGCAAGCAGGCACCGCGGAGATCGTCGGACGCAGGCGTACTCACCCCCGCCGACCGCTCCTCACCGTGCGGCCCGGAGCAGGTCCGGACGCCGGCCCGCGCATCGAGCCGGGGCCGGACACAGAGGCGGTGACATGGACGGGACCGACACGCACGCGTGGCGCGGGGGCCGTGGCTCGGCGCGACGCCGACCGCGCCGCGAGCCGTCGCATGCCCGGCCTCGCGGGCAGGTGGACGCAGCGGTGCCGGCCGTGAACCGGGCCGCGCGATCGGCAGTCGCGGTCCTCCTGCTCCTGTCATCGACCGCGCTCATCGGGTGCAGCGCCGGCCAGGTCACCCAGACCGCCACCCAGGCGCGTGACTCCACCGGCGGCACCGGCCAGGTGGGTGACATCACGATTCGCGCCGTCCAGCTCGTCCACCCACCCGGTGGCGTCCACGAGGTGGGCGAGCAGGCGCAGGCGACCATGGCGATCGTGAACAGCGGGCGGGTCGACGACCGGCTGGTGGACATCACCGGCGCCGACTTCGGCGCCGCCACGGTCGGCACCTCCCCCACGACCGCGGACCCGTCCTCGCCCGGACCCGACGCCTTCGAAGCCATGGCGCTGATCGAGCAGCCGCCCACCGCGGAGACCACCGCCGTGGACGTCCTCCTCCCGGCCGGCGGAGCCGTCTTCGTCGGGACGAGCACCCCGACCGTCGTCCTCTCCGGACTGACCCGGCGCATCGACGCCGCGCAGTCGGTGGAGCTGACCCTGACCTTCGCCCGAGCCGGTCAGACGACCGTGTCCGCGATCACGGGGCCGCCGTCCGGCGTCCTCCCCCGCGGCCCCGCGTTCGACTTCTCGCTGCACTGACCAGAGACGTCGGTCGAGGACGTGCGACCGCGAGGTCGCCGGCGCCGCACCCTGACCGACGGCTGGCCTCCGCCCACATGTGCCTGAGGGCGTCAGGCGCCACGTCCCCGGGCGGTCGGACGCGTCCCCCCGACCGCCCGGACGGCAGCGGCGATCGGGGCACGACGCGACCCCCGGCCGTCAGCGTGGACCGAGGCGGCGGGAGGCGTCGGTGCGGGACCCCACCGCCCGCCGGACGACGAGACCCAGCAGCGCGAAGCCGAGCACCATGAGCACGACGGCCCAGAGGGCCAGCTCCAGCAGGGTGCCCAGGAACCCACCGGCCAGAGCCAGCAGCAGCACGAGCGCGATCCACAGCACGAGAACCTCCTCGGGGTCGATGGAACGACCCCGGTCTGCCTCCCCCGGCCCGACGCCACCCCGTGCGGTCCCGGAACGGAGGGGAGGCCGGCTGCTGCCGAGGGCCGACACCGGTCGGTGTCCGGATGCGGACGCCGGCCGGGTCACCACGCCTGGGCGAGCGGGTCCGGGTCGCGGATCGCCCACGCCTGCAGCGCCTTCCCCTCACCGGCGCGAGCGAGGTTGACCGCCGCCTCGATGAGCGCCAGGTGGGTGAACGCCTGCGGGTAGTTGCCCAGGGCGGTGCCGTCGACGTCCATCTGCTCGGCGTAGAGACCGTGCGGACCGACGTGGGCGAGCAGCCAGTCGAACCGCCGCCGGGCCTCCTGCACCCGGCCGGCGAACACGAGCGCGGAGACCATCTCGAAGGAGCACAGCAGGAAGGCCCCCTCGCCCCCGGCGACGCCGTCGTCGACCGTCTCGGTGTCGTAGCGCCGGACGAGGGCCGGCCCGACGCCGAGCCGCTCGGCGATGCGGTCCAGCGTGCCGATGACTCGAGGGTCGTCCCCGGGGAGGAAGCCGACCAGCGGGATGCGCAGCAGTGAGGCATCGAGGGCGGGCTCGCCGTAGACCATGGTGAAGGCGCCCTGCCCGGTGTCGAAGCCGCGGTCGAGCACGTCCACCCGGACGGCGTCGCGAGCGGCTCGCCACTCCGCCAGCGGCGCGGTCTCGTCGCCGAGGTCCTCGGCCAGGCGGAGTCCCCGATCGAGGCACACCCAGCTGAGCACCTTGCTGTTGACGTGGTGCCGACGGCGGCCGCGCAGTTCCCAGATCCCGGAATCGGGCTCCGACCAGTGGCGGCAGGCCGTGTCGACCACCGAGCGCAGCGCCGTCCAGTGCTCGCGCGGCAGCCGCCCGGTCAGCCGCTGGTAGGCGTAGGCGGCGTCGAGGACGTGCCCGTAGGTGTCGTGCTGGACCTGCGCGAAGGCCTCGTTGCCCACACGGACCGGCCGAGAGCCCGCGTAGCCCGCCAGGCCCTCGAGGACCGTCTCCTCACCGTGCTGCTCGCCGCGCAACCCGGCCACGGGGCGCAGGCGGGCGGCCCGCCGCACGCATCGATCGACGAGGAACTCGCCGTAGCGCCGGCCGAGCCCTGCGTGGCCGAGCAGGTACAGCGACAGCACGTGCAGGCTCGCGTCGCGGTGCCAGGTGAACCGGTAGTCCCAGTTGCGTTCCCCTCCGGGTGCCTCGGGCAGCGAGGTCGTGGGGGCGGCGAGCAACGCCCCGGTCTCGTCGAACGACAGGGCACGCAGGACCAGAGCGCTGCGCTGCACCGCCTCCGCCGCCGGCCCCTCGTAGCCGCTGCGCCGGCACCAGCGCCGCCACGCGCGGCCGGTCCGCGCGACCAGGTCCTCCCCTTCGGCCGGGGTGGTGCACCCCGGGGCGTCCGGCAGGTAGGCGAGCGCGAACGGGACGACGTCCCCCGAGGTGAGCTCGACGGTGGTGCCCAACCGCTCACCGCCACCCTCCAGCGGGACGCCGGCCTGGAGACGGACGCCCGTCACCGCATCGGTCCAGGTACCCCCGTCCCGTCGCCAGTCCGGCCGGGTCCGGGCGTGATCCGGGCGCGCGTCGACGTCGACGACCAGACGCACGGTGCCGCGGGTGACCCGCACCAGACGCAGCAGCAGGTGCCGGGCGGACAGGTCGTCCGGGCCCTCCCCCGCGTCGACGCAGAGCAGGTCGGCCACCTCCGCCGCGCCGTCCGGTCCGGCCCACCGGGTGATGAGGACGAAGGTCTCCGGCCGGTACGCCTGCCCGGTGACCCGGCCGCCGGCCACGGCGATCTCCCATGTCCCCCCGCGCTCGGCGTCCAGGATGCGGGCGAACAGGCTCGGGCCGTCGGCCTGCGGGACGCACATCCACTCGATGCCGCCGCCCGGACCCACCAGCGCCGTGGTGTGGGTGTCCGACAGCAGCGCGTGGGCGTCGATCGGGGTGCGGGTCATGCGGAACTCCAGGGGTCGGTTCACGGGCCCGGCGGGCAGCCGCCACGACCTGCGCCGTTCCGCGGCCTGCCCGACGTCCGCACCGTGCCCACCCGGCCGGCACCCGTTGCCGGGCGCGGTCGGCAAGGAGACCGTGCCGTTCTTCGCCGATCGCCGTCCTCGCCGTCCGCACGGACGGCACCTAGCGTCCGGCCCGACAGCCGCGAGGCGCGGTGACGAGGCGAGGCCCCCACGCGAGGCGCCAGGTGACCCCCGCGAACCGGGGCGGTCCGCCGCGTCACCGGTCGCCGGGCAACCACACCCCGATCCCGAGGAGACCGCGATGAGCCGCGTCACACCGAGGCCGGCGAGCCCTGGAACAGGAGGGCCCACCCTGTGCCAGTCCCCGACCGAGGCCGCGCGGGCCGGCCGACGCCGGACGGGTCGCGCCCGCCCGCGGAACGGGCGACGGCACCCGCGCGGGGCCGACCGCGACGGCGGCGCGCGGGCTCTCCTGCGCCCGCACCGGTCCTCCGACGCCGCGCCCCTCCACCCCCGGGGACGGGCACGGAGATGAGCCGGGCCCACACCGACGGGCCCGTCCTCCGTGACGGGCCGACCGGCGGCGCCCGGCCGGCCACGGTCGCGGGTGCGCTGCGGCTCGCCGCCGGCCTCACCGGGGAGGAGCGCGCCGTCCTGGTGCGACTCCTGGCCCGCCTGGACGCGCAGCTGTCGCGCTACCCGGCCGACCGGGTCGAGCTGGAGGTGTCCCTGAAGGACCGCGGCACCCGCGGTCAGCGGCTCACCCTCGAGTGCTGGATCGCCGGACGTCCGCGCCTGGTGGCCAGCTCGGCGCAGCGTGAGCTCTCGGTTGCCGTCCAGCGGGTGCGTGAGGGCCTGCGCCGCCAGCTCGACGACATGGCGACCCGCCGCGAACCCCGCAACAACCGCCTGCTGCGGCGCACGGACCGCACCGGGCGCCCGGACGCCCCCGCCCGGAGCAGCGCCCCCTCCGGCGAGGACCGGTGACCGGCCGAGCCGGGACCCCACCGGTGCCGATCACACGGAGGACGGGCCGATGAGGCGGCCCGTGGTGGTCCCGGAAGGCTCGGAAGGCCCCACGGAGCCGTGAGTTGCAGTCCCGCGGAAGGCACGGTGCCCCATCCCTGCCGAGTGGCTCGCGTGGACGCGCACGAGCGCGCCGGTAGATGACATCGCGGCTCAGGTCCGTACAGGTCCCCGCAGCGTGCACGACCTCGTCGGTACCGGAGGCCGAGTCCATGACGTCAGCTGGAGGACCATCGTGCGCCTGAGTGGTGGACGGGTCGCGCCGCGCGCCGGCCTCGCCGTCCGTGCCGTCGGCCCGGGACGGCGCTGATGCTCGTCCTCGCCCTCGGGGCCATGGCCGCCCTGGCCGCGGCCGCCCCGCTGCTCCACCGGCGGCTGGGCCGCGACACCGGCTACGTGCTCGCCGTCGGGTTCGCGGGGATCGGCGGGCTGCTGGTGACCGCGGCCCCGACCGTGCTCGCCGGCGGAGAGGTCACCGCCAGCTGGTCCTGGCTGCCCTCGCTGCAGGTGTCGTTCTCGCTGCGACTGGACGGGCTGGCCGGGCTGTTCTGCCTCATCGTCCTCGGCGTCGGCACCCTGATCATGGCGTACTGCCCGCGGTACCTGGGCGACAGCGGCCGGAACGGGACCGTCTACGGCCTGCTGACCGTCTTCGCCGGCGCCATGCTCGGCCTGGTCCTGGCCGCCGACCTCGTGCTCCTGTACGTGTTCTGGGAGCTGACCACCGTCTGCTCCTTCTTCCTCGTCGCGACCGCGGGCCGGGTGGCGGTGCGGCCCGCCCGGCGGGCGCTGCTGATCACCACCGCCGGGGGGCTGGCCCTGCTGCTCGCCGTGGTCATGCTGTCGGTGCTCGTCGGCACCACGGACCTGACCACCGTCCTCGCCGCCCGCGAGCAGGTGCTCGCCTCACCGCTGGCCTGGCCGATCGGCGGGCTGATCGCCTTCGCGGCGTTCACCAAGTCCGCCCAGGTGCCGCTGCACTCGTGGCTGCCGGGCGCGATGGTCGCGATGACCCCGGTGAGCGCCTACCTGCACGCGGCGACCATGGTCAAGGCCGGCATCTACCTGCTCATGCGCACGACCCCGCTGTTCGCCGACCAGCAGGCCTGGTCCGCGCTGTTGATCACCGTGGGGTTGACCTCGGCGATCACCGGCGCCTTCATGGCGCTGCGCGAGCACGACCTCAAGGCGATCCTGGCCCAGTCGACCGTCAGCCAGCTCGGCCTGCTGGTCGCGGTGATCGGCGTCGGCACCCCGACCGCGCTGGCGGCGGCCATGCTGCACACCGCTGCGCACGCGTTGTTCAAGGCGACGCTGTTCATGCTGGTCGGGATCATCGACAAGGAGACCGGCAGCCGCGACATCCGGGAACTGTCCGGGCTGCGCCGGGTCATGCCGGTCACGGCCACCGTCACCGGCCTCGCCGCCCTGTCCATGGCCGGCGTGCCGCCGATGCTGGGGTTCGTCAGCAAGGAGTACCTGTTCCAGGGGCTGCTGCAGGCCGACGTCGCACCCTGGGCCGGGCCGGTCGCCGGCGCCCTGGGCGTCACCGCCTCGGCGCTGACCTTCGCCTACGGCATGCGGATCGTCCACGGCGCCTTCGGCGGGCCGACCCGGCAGCCGGACCTCTACGAACCCTCCGCAGCCTTCCTCGCCCCCGCCGTGGTGGCCGCTGTCGCCGGCCTGGCCCTGGGCCCCGGCGTCGACCTGCTCAACCCGATGGTGACCCGTGCCGCCGCCGACGTGGTCTACGTCGGAGCGGTGCCGGAGTTCGCGTTCTGGCACGGTCTCAGTCCCGAGGTGCTCATGTCGGCGGTCACGATCGTCCTCGGTACCGCGCTGTTCGTGCGACGCGACCCTGTCGACCGGGCACTCGCACGGCTGCCACTGCCCGACGGCGCCGCGCTGTTCGACCGCGCCCACGATGCGGTCGTCGACCTCGGGTACGCGGTCGGGCGGCCGGACCGGTCCCCCGCCCTGGCTGCACACCTGGCCCGACCCGTCGTCGCTCTCGTGGTGCTCGGTGCCGTCGGCACCGCCGCGGTCGGCGACCTGCCTCCCCGCGGGTCGACCGACCAGCCGCTGGACTGGCCGGTGCTGGCGCTGCTCGCCCTGGCGGTCACCGGGGCCGTGTCGGCGCGCTCGGCGCTGGGGGCCCTGGGCCTGGTCGGGATGGTCGGCCTGGTCGTGGCGGGGTGGTTCCTGCTGGCCGGCGCCGTGGACGTGGCCCTCACCCTCCTGCTGGTGGAGGTCCTGACGGCGGTCATCGCCGTCCTCGTCCTGCGGCACCTGCCGCCGCGGCTGGGCAGGGCCGGCCGACCGCGGACGGTGCTCGCCGCGGCGCTGGGCCTCGCAGCCGGTACCGCGGCCGCCTCCGCGACGCTGGCGGCCACGGGGCGCCGCGAGCTGTCCGACGCCGGGGCCTGGTTCCTGGGCTCCGCCGAGCCGGAGACCGGCGGGAGCAACGTCGTCAACACGATCCTCGTGGACTTCCGGGGGATGGACACCCTCGGCGAGGCCATCGTGCTGGGCGCCGCCGCCCTGGGGCTGCTCGTCCTGGTGCACCCTGCCCCGCACCGCGCGTCGGGGGCGGCGCCCGCTGCCGGCCCCGCCGCGCGCCGGGCCGATGACGGCCTGGTGCTGCAGGTCGCGAGCCGGGTGCTCGTCCCGGCGATGGCCGCGCTCGCGGCCTACCTGCTCTGGCGCGGCCACGACGAGCCCGGGGGCGGCTTCATCTCCGCGCTGGTGGCCGGGACCGCCGTCGCGCTGCACCAGAGCGCCCACGACTTCCCGGGTCTGCCGCGACTCCTGCGGCCCGGGCCGCTGGTGGGCGCCGGCCTCGTCCTGGCGCTCGGCACGGGGGCGTCCGCCGTCCTGCAGGGGGACCCGCTGCTGACCCCCGTCGAGGTCCCCGTGCTGGGTGCCCTCGGCATCGGCTCGGCCCTGCTGTTCGACCTTGGGGTCCTCCTGCTGGTCCTCGGCCTGCTGGTGGCGGCCGTCGAGCGGCTCGGGGCGGGGGTGGGCGGCCCCCTGCCCCGGCCCCGCAGCGGCGACCCCCGCGGGGACCGGCGGCCCGCACCGGTCCCCTGCTCGGCGGGCGGCGCGGCTCGTGACGGGAACCCCACCCCGGGCGTTCCCGAGGAGGAGGTGGTCCCGTGAGCGCAGCCGTCGCCGTCGGCGTCCTCGTGGCCGGGGGCGTGTACCTGGTCCTGCACCGCGGCCTGGTCCGCGTGGTCATCGGTTTCGTCCTGCTCGGGCACGGGGTGAACGTCCTGCTGCTGTCGGCCGGGGGCATGGACCGGCGGGGCCTGCCGTTGATCGGCCAGGGTGATCCGCGCGCGGCGGCGGACCCCCTGCCCCAGGCCTTCGTGCTGACCGCCGTCGTCATCACCTTCGGCATCACCGTCTACCTGCTCGCCCTCGCCCGCGCCGGCAGCCGGGCGGACGACGTGGAGCCGGACCGCGCGGAGGGTCCGCCGGCCGAGCGCACCGGGGAGGTCCGGTGAACGGCGGCCTGCTCGCCCTCCCGGTGGTCGCCCCGCTGGCAGCGGCCGGGCTGCTGGTCCTGCTCGACTCCGGGGGCAGGCCCGCCGCACCGATCGTGCGGCGGGTGGCCGGCGCCGGGGTGAGCGCCGCGGTCCTCGTCGTCGCCGGCATCCTGCTCGCCGGCACCCTCGCCGGGCAGCGGCCCACCCTGCGGCTCGGCGGCTGGCCGCCCGGCGTCGCGATCACCCTGGTCGCCGACGTCCTCAGCGCCCTCCTGCTCACCGTGACCGCGCTCCTGGTCCTCGTCTCCCTGACCTTCGCGGCGGCCACCCGGGAGGACGAGAGCCCGTTCTTCCTGCCCCTCGCGCTGGTCCTGTCCTCGGGGGTCTACGGAGCCCTGCTCACCGCCGACCTGTTCAACCTCTTCGTCTTCGTCGAGGTCATGCTGGTCCCCAGCTACGTGCTGCTGGTCGCGGACGGCGGTGCCCGGCGGCTGGCTGCCGGCCGCCTGTACGTGACGGTCAACCTGCTGGCATCGACGATCTTCCTGGGCGGGGTCGGCCTCATGTACGGGGCGACCGGGACGGTCAACCTCGGTGAGCTGGCCGGCGTGGCCGGGGCGACCCCGGCAGCCGCGGCCGCCGGGGCGGTCCTCCTGGTGGCGATGGCCGTCAAGGCCGCCGTCGTCCCGCTGCACGGCTGGCTGCCCGGGACGTACTCGGCCGCCGGCCCCGCGGTGACCGTGCTCTTCTCCGGCCTGCTCACCAAGGTGGGGCTGTACGCGTTGTTCCGCATCTACGCGGTGGTCTTCGACGGCGAGCGGGAGCACCTCCGGGTGCTCATGGCCGCCGCGCTGCTCACGATGGTCGTCGGCGTCCTCGGCGCCGTCGGGGAGAAGGCCGTGCGCCCGGTCCTCACCTTCCACATGGTCAGCCAGATCGGCTACATGCTGCTCGGGTTGGCGCTGTTCACCCCGGCCGGACTGGCCGCAGCGGTCTTCTTCCTGGTCCAGTACGTCCTGGTCAAGGCAGCGCTGCTGATCTGCGCCGGCGCGGTGCTCGTGGGCCACGGCACCGAGGAGCTCTCCCGGCTGGGCGGCCTGGCGCGCCGGGAGCCGGTGCTGGCGGTGGCCTTCGGTGTCTCCGCACTCGCCCTGGTGGGCATCCCGCCGCTGTCGGGCTTCGTCGCGAAGCTGGGCCTGGCCACCGCGGCGGTGGCCGAGCAGCAGCACGTGGCAGCCGCGGTCGTCGTCGGGGTCAGCCTGCTGACCCTGACGTCCGTGCTCAAGGTCTGGAACACGGTGTTCTGGGGGCCGGCCCCGGACGAGGAGCGACCAGGCGACGGGGTGCAGGTCACCTCGCAGGGCAGCACCGCGCACGCCGTCCGCAGCCGGGTGCGGCCGGCCCTGACCGCACCCGCCCTGGTGCTGGCCGGCCTCGCCGTCGTGCTCGGCCTGTGGGCCGAGCCGCTGCTGGCGGCCGCCGCCGCAGCAGCGGACGGCCTCCTCGACACCGAGGGGTACGTGGCGGCGGTGACCGCACGGTGAGCAGCTCGGGCCCGCCGTCGGCGCCGCGCCGGACGCTGATCCGCGCCGGGCGGATCGCGACCTTCGCGGGCGCCTACCTGCTGCGCTTCCTGCGGGCCAACTACGAGGTGGCGCGCGAGATCGTCACGCCCGGGACGGGGCTGGCCCCGGCGATCGTCGAGGTGCCCCTGCGCAGCCGCAGCCGGTTCGAGATCGCCTCGTACACGAGCCTGGTCACCCTCACGCCGGGGACGATGGCACTGGCGTTGAGCGCGGACGGGTCCCGGCTGACGGTGCACGGCATGCACGCCGGGGACGTCGAGTGCTTCCGCGCGGACCTGCGCGCGCTGGAGGAGCAGATGCTGGCGGCCTGGCGCCCGGTGGGGCACCGGTGCCGGGACGCCGGCTCCGGACTCGACGGGAGGAGGAGGACGTGATCGTGGTGGACCTCGCCGTCGCGGTCCTGGCGCTGGCCCTGGTGGTGGCGGTGCTGCGGCTGGTGATCGGCCCCACCGACGCAGACCGGGTCCTGGCCGTCGACTTCGGCTTCGCCGTGGTGATCGGCGCCGTCGCGTTGCTGGCGGTGCGCCTGGAGGCCCCGGCGCTGCTCGACCTGGTCCTCGTCGCCACGCTCGTGGGGTTCCTGGGCACGGTCGCCTTCGCGCGCCTGGTCGCCGCGAGGTCGTCGTCGTGACGGTGCAGGCGGTGGTCGGTGGCGTCTTCGTCGTGCTCGGGGTCTCGCTCATCGGCGTGGCCGCGATCGGGCTGCTGCGCCTGCCCGACGTCTACAACCGGGCCAACGCCGTCGCGAAGGCGGTGAGCCTGGGTCTGGTGTCCGTCCTGCTGGGTGTGGTGGTGCTGGCCCCGAGCACCTCTGCGGTGGTGGTCCTGCTGGCTGCCGTCGTCCTGCAGCTGTTCACCGTGCCGATCGCCGGGTACAAGATCGGGGAGGCGGCCCTCCTCTCCGGCGCCCCGGTCACTGCGGGCACCCGCTGCGACGACCTCGGCGCCGGCCACGGGCGGGACGGTTCCGGTGAGAGCGCCGGCGAGCGGTGACGCGACCGGCCGCTCCCGTGGTCAGTCCCCGGCCGCCCCCCACCTGCCTCTCGGTGGCCGCCCCGACGGGGTCGCCAGAGGGATGGCGGGAGCCGGGGGACGTCGGGCTCGGTCACGGCGTCCGGGAACAGCCGGTGCGGCACCGACCGCAACCGGACGACGATCCCTGCCGGGAGCCCGACGCGGACGGGCGAGCTGATGACCCCGGCCGGCACAGCCGCCAGATCACCCGCCCCGGCCACCAGCGCGCAGGGTGGCGCCGTCACCGATCACCCCGTGGGCCCCCCGGGTGGGCGGCTGTCCGCGGACACCGGCCGGCGGAGGGGGCCGGTGTCCGCGGACGGTCAGCGGGTCCGGGTGCCGCGGCGGCCGGTGACGGAGACGTAGACGCCCAGCACGATGATCGCCCCGACGATGGACCCGATCCACCCGGCCGGTGCCAGCTCGAAGCCCCGGCCGCTGAGGAGCCCGCCGAGCAGGTTGCCGACGAACGAACCGACGACCCCCAGCCCGATGGTGGCGACGATGCTGAGGTCCTGCTTGCCGGGGATGACCGCCCGGGCGATGAGCCCGGCGACCAGGCCGATGACCAGCAGGACGACGATGTTCCAGATCATGGTTTCTCCTCGGTCGGTGTGGCGTGCCCGGGTCCGCGGTCGCGGCCCCGGTGCTGTGCCCCCGCAGCGTTCACCGCCCGTGGCCCGGCGCATCGGTGCTTCCCCGGACAGGTACGGCGCGCCTTCTTGCCGCATCGGCCACCGAGGTGCTGCGGATCAGCTGCGGGGACCAGGCTGGGCGGCCAGCAGCACCGGACACCGGGACCTGGTGCTCAGCGTGGCCGCCGCACTGCCCAGCACGGTGCGGGACACCCCCCTGCCCCGGCGCCCCACGACGATCAGGTCGACGTCCTCGGCCTCGGCCAGCTCCTGCAGCGCCGTCGCCGGGTGACCGGCCAGGATCTCGGTCTCCACCGTCACGGCCGAGGTCGGCAGCGAGCGGGCCGAGCACTCGAGCAGTTCCCGGGCACGCCGGCGCTCCGCGTCGCCGCCGTCACGGGCCTCCGTCGCGTCGGCGTCCACCACGGTGGCCAGGAGCAGCCGGCCGGCGTCCGGAGCCACCAGCCGGGCGGCGTCACGGACCGCTTGGTCCGACTCCGGGGACCCGTCCACGCCCACCAGGACGCACAGCCGGCCTCTGGTCGAGGGCGCCGGGGCAGAGGGTGGATCGACGCGCCGCTCCAGTCGCCGGCTGCCCCTCCTCGCGCGTTCGACCGCTATGGGCACGACCAGGGGGCCGAGGACGCCTCCGATCACGAACCAGCTGCCCTCCCGGTGGCCACGTCGGGTGAGCAGCAGCGTCACGGCAGCCAGACCCGAGGCCGCCCAGAGCCCCACGATCAACATCCAGTACAGGGAATCCACGTCGGTGTCGCCTTTCTCGCAGGTGTCCGCGGGTACCGGGCACGAGCCGCGGCTACCGGGGGGCCGACCGCATGGACGTCCCGGTCGACGGCCCGGAACGCACGGGGCCATGCGTCCCGCACCACCCCGCTTCCGGCGACGGCACCGCGCCGATCACCGGGCCGGCTCTGTCTCGGGGGGCCCTCGCATGGACCGGACGGTAGGCAGCGACCTGGCGGGGGACGACGGTGCCGACAGGACGACGTGCGGGCCGGGTGCTGCCGGAGGTTGGCAAGGCCGGGTGCTGCCGGAGGTTGGCAAGGCCGGGTGCTGCCGGAGGTCGGCAAGGCCGGCCGCGGCGGCAGGTAGCCCGCCGGAGCGCGGCTCCTCGACGACGAACCCCAGCTCCCGTCGAACCCGAGCAGCGGCGACCCCGCCTGCTTCGTTCCCGGTGGCGCTCAGGCCGGTGACGACACCGTGAGGGGCCGCTCACCGGGATCGAGGAGGAGCAGACGGAGCAGCCGGTGCACCTGCCGTGAGGTCCGCCGGATCTCCACACCCTTGCGCAGGAGGGGGGCCAGGCCGTGGGTGTCGGCGTAGGGAACGCCGGTCAGGTCGACGAGCACCGGCCGGCCGTGAACGGCTTCGACGTGGTCGACCATCGCCGCGACGAGAGGCGCGCACCCGTGGTCCAGCTCACCGCCGATCTGCAGGAGCGGCCGCGGGTCCCCGCACCGGACGGTGATCGTGAGATCCCACGCGGGCGTGGCCGGGGCCGCACCGTCGACCGGCCCGGGGAGTGCGTCGCTGACCGGCGCAGGGCGTCGCTGTGCACCGCCCCGGGCCGCCGCCGGCCTGCCCTCGAGGAGGTCTCCGTGCGTCATGCCGGGAACGTAGGCCGCCGGCCCGGAACGGCCAGCGCCCGCGATCGGACGACAGTGGTGCCGCCCGGTTGCCCGGTGTCCGCAAGACCGCGTCCCACCGGTCGAGGGATGGCGGCCCGCTCGTGCCCGGCGGCCGGACCACGGTCGAAGCCGTCACCCTGCGGACGTCGGTCGGTCCCACGGGCTGCGGGCGAGTGGGTGGGGCGGGCCGGGGATCAGTGACGCCGTGGCGAGGTGATGAAGGGGGCCGGGTCCGTATCGGCTCGCGCACCGGCGAGCCACCGGGCGAACCCCGTCGGATCGCGGCGCTCCAGTTCGTCGAGGTAGCGAGCGCGCAGCCGGACCACGGCATGCCGGCCGTCGACGCCGCCGGTGCACTGCAGCTGCCGGTGGCTGAGGCGCCAGTCGTGGCACAGCTGCGCCGTGCTCGACGTGCTCACCGGCGGTGGCCGGTCGGTGCCCGACGCACCGACACCTGCGGGGTGTCTTCGGGAGACTCCCCCGAGGCGTGCGGCTCCGGGGCGAGCCCACCCCGCCGGGATGGGCGCTGCTGCCTGGACCCGGGTGTGCAGCCGGTGCCGTTGGTGGAGCGGCAGCCCTCCGAGTCCCAGAGCGGCGGTCGCGAGCAGGCCCGCGTACCCGAACTCGTGCACGAGGCCGACGGCCACGGTGGGCAGGGCGTGCAGCAGTCCCGACATGAGCACCCGCCGCCGGTCGCCGCGGAGCTCGAAGCCCCGCACCAGCAAGCCGTGGACCACGCCGAGCACGGCCATACCGCCCCCGATGAGCAACAACTCGGGAGCTGACAGGTGCACCACCGCGAACGCCAGCCCCGTGCACACCCCGACGAGCACGGCCGTCCACCACGACAGCCCGTACCGGGACCAGAACACCGCACCACCCCACGGCGTGGACCTCTCCTGGACGCGGGCTCGATGCCCGACGGTCCGTCCTGGCCGGAGCAGGGACCGTGGGGTGCCGCTCGTCGGCGGAGCCGCCAGGAGGAGAGCAGTGGTGTCCTCGGTAGGTAGCGGCCCCGCGAGGCGAACCGACCGCGTTCGGCAATGCCGTCGCAACTTCTTCGCCGACGTAGTCCTTCGACGAGTGACCGGGACGCCCCTAGCGTTCGGGTCGATGACGGGTGAGGGCCAGGAGCTCTGCCTCGTGCGGACGCCGGCGTCCCACCGGGGCCTCCCGCGTACCCGGCCGCAGGGTCCGGGCGGCAGCCGGTCCACGGTGTCGCCGGCCGGGGCCGCCGCGGAGAACGGGCCGGGCCTCCCGGACCCGCCGAGGTCCTCAGGGCTCGACGCACCGGTCGGCCGGCCTGTCACCGGCGACCCGAACCGGCAGGAGGTCGGATGCCCGACGCCCTCGGCAGCACCGGCAGCGCCCGGCCCGAGCCCCTGTGGCGGTCCCTGGTCCGGCCGACCACGTGGACGCTGGGCGGTCTCTACGTGACCGTGGCACTGATCGGTGCCGCGCACCTCGGGCCGCTCGTCCTGCTGGTGACCACGCCGGGCACGGGCCTCCTCGGACTGCTGTTCGCCCGAGCCGCGCACGAGACGACGCGTGCGACGACGAGCGGACCCCTGACCCGGTTCCTGCCCGCGGCCGTCGTCGGCGCGCTCTTCGTGCCGTTCTTCGCCGGGGTGGGCCAGCTCGGCACGCTCGGCGCTCGTCTGTTCCTCGTGATGGTGGGGCTGTCGGCAGCTCTCAGCGCCGTGTGGGCCCATGACGTGTGGTCCTCGACTGCACCGTCGGGATCCGCGGACCCGCGCCCCCGTCCACCCTCTCGGCCGCGGGATCCGCAGGCCGAGACCGCGCCGCCCCGCGAGCTGCTGAGGGTGCTGCCGCTCGACGACCTGTTCGCCGAGTGGCGCAGCAGCGCCTGGCAACGACGGCCGTCCTGGGACCACCCCGGTCACGCCGCCGCGCGGTGGCAGGAGGCACTGCTCGCCGAGTTCCGGCAGCGTGACCCGCGGGGTTTCGACGACTGGTTGCGCGACGGCAGGCGCCGCGGGCCCGAACACCACATCCAGGGCCGCCCCGACGGCCCACCCACCTCACGCACCGACCACCCGAGGAGTAGGTGACCACCGCCGGCCGCCGTCCAGGGCTGGACCGGGGTCACGGCCTGGTGGACCGACGTCCGAGCCCGCGTGGGGGCGACACGCAGCCGCGAAGTCGTCCCCGGCAGCGTGGCGGTGACCGGCCGGGACGGTGGTCAGCCGCTGGCTGCGGAGCGTCGCGGCCAGTCGAGCAGCCGCGCACCGGTCACCGCCACGAGCAGCGGCAGGCGGTGGGCAGGGTTCCCCGCTGCGTAGCCGGTGAGTTCCTGCACCCGCTGCAGCCGGTAGGTCACGGCTCGGACGCTCAGGTGGAGCCGGCGGGCTGCCTCGGTGGCGTTGCCGCCGGCAGCGAAGTAGGCCTCCAGCGTCTCGAGGAGCGGTTGCACTCCCCCACGAGCCTGCGCCAGCGGGCCCAGCACGGCGCTGACGAGCTCGGTGAGCGCCGTCTCGTCCCGGGCCAGTACCCGGTACACCAGCAGGTCCGCGGCGTGGACGACGTGCTGGGGCAGCGCCAGGCGGCCAGCGGTGTCCAGCGCTGCCAGCGCCTCCTGGTACGAGCGCTGGACGCCCCGCGGTCCGGCCTGCGGCCGTCCCACCCCCGCCCGCCAGGCGGCACCACCGACCGTGCGTGACACGAGAGGGCCGGCGAGCTCGGCCAGGCGCGACCCGAGATCTGCGCCGCAGCCGTCGTCGGACGGGCAGGCGACGACGCAGACCGCCCGCCCGTCCTTCGCCGCCACGAGCAGACCCCGGTTGCCGAGACGCGCCCGGGCGGCGGTCTCCACGATCCCGCGGATGCCACTGCCCGCGAGGACCGCGCGGTCGCACTCGATCACCACCACGGCGTGACGGCCGGCGGCGAGCTGGAGCCCGAAGGACTCCCCGCGCTCGATGAGCGCGGCGACGCCGGATCCACCGGTGAACAGGTCGTCGACGAACTCGCGCCACTCCTCCTCCTGCTGGTGGACGACGAGCCGCTGGGCCTCGACGTACCCCGCGGTCAACGCACCCAACGCGGCGTCGGCGGCCCGCCACACGGCCTCGCCGATGCCCAGCAGCTCGGTGCCGCGGAGCGGCCGCTCCCGCGAGGCGCCGAGCAGCTCGGGCAGCCGGGACCACACCCGCCGCGACGTGTGCATGTGCAGGTCGACCAGCGCTGGGAGACTCACGCCCATCTCCACCGCCTGCCGCCCGAGGCGACTGCACGTGGCCTCCTCCTCGAGGCTGAGCTGACGTCCCGTCCGCGCCACCGCCACCAAGGCCTGCGGGTAGCCGTCCAGGAGGGAGGGGGAGACGCCGTGCCGGGCGCTGGCGGCCGCCACGATCTCGGCGAGCATCCCGGCCACCGGGCTGACGCCCTCGGTCTGTGCCGCGGCGATCGTCATGGCTCGATGAGTCCGGACTTGATGGCGTAGCGCGTGAGCTGGGTCCGATCACGCATGCCGAGCTTCTGCAAGATGTTCTCCCGGTGGCGCTCGACGGTCTTCACGCTGATGACCAGGAGTGACGCGATCTCCTTGGACGCCCGGCCTTCGGCGATGAGCTTGACGATCTCGGCCTCGCGCGCGGTGAGCAGGCTGTCCGGTGGCTGCTCCCCGCGCTGTGAGCGCTGGATGTACTCCCGCATGAGGGACGCCAGTGCATCGGAGTAGAGGAACGGGGCGCCGCGGACCGCGGCGCGGCAGGCACCGACGAGGTCCCGGTCGGCGACGGACTTCAGCACGTAGCCGGAGGCACCGGCCTTCAGCGCCTCGAAGAAGTACTGGTCGTTGTCGTACATCGACAGCATCAGGATGTGCATGGCCGGCCACCTCCTGGACATCTCCCGCGCGGCCTGCAGCCCGGTCATCCGCGGCATGGCCACGTCGAGGACCGCCAGGTCGATCGCCACTTCTCTCGCGAGGGCGACGGCTTCGGCACCGTCCCCGGCCTCGGCGACGACCGTGAAGTCCGGCTCGTTGTCGAGGAGGGCGCGCACGCCGTGCCGGACGACCCCGTGGTCGTCGGCGACCAGGGTCCGGGTGGGCCGGCCGGGTCTCATGACCGCTCCGATCGTGGACGCATCGGGACCTCCAGCCGGACGTCCGTCCCTCGAGCGCCGCCCCCGGTGATGGTCAGGTCGGCGCCGACGAGCAGCGCCCGCTCCCGCATCCCCCGTAGGCCCGCGCCCTCGGGATGCCCGTTCATCCCGCGCCCGTCGTCCGATACCCGCAGCACCAACGCCTCTCCTCCGACACTCTCGGTCAGTTCCACCACGACGGAGTCCGCGCCGGCGTGACGCGCGACGTTGGTCAGCGCCTCCTGGGCCACCCGGTAGATGACCAGCTCCACCCGGTCGTCCAGGTCGGGGATCGTCGAGCCGAACCGGCGCTCCACCCGGGCACCGGTCAGGCGGGCCTGCTCGCTGGCCAGCGATGCCAGGGCGCTGACCAGTCCGAGATCGTCGAGGACGCCCGGCCGCAGGCGCCGCACGACCTGGCGGACCTCGTCGAGACTCGTGCGCGCGGTCTCCTGCACCGCGGTGATCTCCGGCACCAGGTCGGTCGGGACCCTGTCGACCACCCGCCGCAGGCCGAGCAGCACGGCGGTCAGGCTCTGGCCCACCTCGTCGTGCAACTCCTGCGCCACCCGGCGCCGCTCGTCCTCCTGCGCCGCCAGCGCCCGACCGGCGCTGGCGGCGCGCTCGGACTCGAGACGGGTGAGCATCGCGTTGAAGCTGCGGACCAGGGCCGAGGCCGGGTCGTTGCCGCCGTCCGGCAAACGGTGCCCGGGTCGCAGCAGGTCGACGTCCCCCATGACGTGGCGGAGTCGATCCAGCGGGGACAGGACGATGTGCAGCAGCGTCGCGTTCGCGGCCATGAGGACGGCGAGCCAGACGACCAACAGCAGCGCCTCGGTCGCCGCGATGGGCCAGGAGATGGTGGCCGGCGTCGCGGCGAGGAGCAGGACGCCCACCGCGAACACCGCTGCGTTGATCGAGCACACCCGCCAGAACAACGGCAAGCCGATCCGCCCGGACCCGCGACGTCGCTGCGCCATGGACCACCCCTCCTCCCGCCTCCTGCCGGTCCAAGCGTGCGCCATCGGCGGAGCCGGGCCCACGTGTCGCGGCCAAGATGGGGTCCAGGCCCCATGCGAGGACCGGATGTCGCCGGCCCGGCGGATCAGAGACCGCACCACCACCGCGAACCGCTGCCCGGCCTGCTGGCTGCCCCTGCCCCGCCTCCGGTCGCGACCGTGGCTCCGACCAAGCCGCTCCAGCCGGCACGCTCACCCCGTCGAGGAGGACGGACGACCCTGTCGCCCCAGCCTGGCCAGCGCGGCGACGGCCGGGACCAGCGGCAATGCCAGCAGGAACAGCAGCGCCGGCTGCTCGTCGGCGGCCGCGGCGAGCCGACCGCCGACGACGGGTGCAGCGAGACCAGCGCACCCCCAGGCGGTGAACACCCGGCCGTAGGCGCTGGGGAAGGCGTGGACGCCGACCCGGTCGGCCGTGAGCGGGGGCACGAGTGCGGAGACGGCGCCGTAGGCCAGGCCGATGACGGCGAAGGCGACCAGCGCGACGGCGGGTCCGGCCGGGGCGACCAGGCCGACCAGGGCGACGGCGGTCAGCCCGAGCGCGGCCGCCAGGGCCGGTCGGCGCCCGGTGCGGTCGGAGCACCAGCCGGTCACCAGCCGGCCGGCCAGGTTCCCCGCGGCCAGCAGGGAGACGGCCACCCCGGCGGCCCGGGTGTCGAGGCCCCGGGCGAGCGCCAGCGATGCGGCGGTGGCGAACACCGCAAGACCGGGCACGGACCCACCGGCGAACAGGACCCACAGGGTCACCAGCGTCCGGCCCGCCACGGGTGCCGCGCCCCCGGCCGGGGAGGGTGGGTCCTCCCGGCCGGGAGGCGCGAGCACGGCGGCGAGGCTCACGAGTGCGGCCACGACGACGGCGAGCACCACGAGGCAGGTCCGCCAGCCGGCGGCGGACAGCGCTGCCGGCGCGACCAGGCCGAGGAGCACCGGCCCGGCGGCGTAGGCACCGACGACCAGGCCACTGGCCGTCCCCCGGAGCCCCTCGCGCACGCGGGCGGCGAGGGACACCGCGACCCCGTACACGGTTCCGTTGGCCGCGCCGAACAGCAGCCCCACGCCGAGCCAGGGCATCGCGGGGTGCCGTCCGGCGGCGGTGAGGGCCAGCCCGGCGCCGGCGGCGACCGCTGCGACGGCCAGCAGCCGCTTCGGGCCGAGACGTCGCAACCCCCGGCCCACCGCCAGCAGCACGGTGGTGAACACCACGATGGCCAGCGCGAACACGGCCGGGGCGGCGCCGGGTGGCGCTCCGACGTCCGCCATGACCCGGGGGGCCACGAGGCTCCAGGCGAAGAGGGTCCCCACGGCGAGGTTCGCGGTCACCCCGGAGGCGACGAGGCGGGCGGTCGGCACCCGGGGGGATGGCTGCCGACGGTCGCTGCTGCGCAGGCTCACCGGTCACCGGCCGGTGCGACCGGCCACCGGCAGGGGTGCGGGCGGGGCGGCTGCCGCCGTCCCGCCCGCGCCCGCGCGCATCCCTGTCCGGTCAGGAGGTGACGCAGACCTGCCCGCGGTCCTTGCGCTGCGGACCCTGTCCACCGGGACGGATGTCCTCCTCGAAGATCTCGGTCGGCAGGAACACCGAGCAGCAGGCGTTGGGGATGTCGACCACGCCGCCGATGCGCCCCTCGATCGGCGAGGTGCCGAGGATGAGGTAGGCCTGCTCGCCCGTGTAGCCCCACTTCTCCAGGTACCGGATGGCGTTGAGGCAGGCGTTGCGGTAGGCCAGCGTGGCGTCCATGTAGTGGTTGGTGTCGTCGCGGTGGTCGACCGAGACGCCGATGAAGGTGAGGAACTCCGAGTAGCGCGGCTCCACCCGGCCGGGCATGAAGATCGGGTTGGTGGTGACACCGTAGGTCTCCATGCCGCCCTTGATGAGGTCGACGTGGAAGTCGATGTAGCCGCCCATCTCGATGGCGCCGCAGAAGTTGATCTCACCGTCGCCCTGGCTGAAGTGCAGGTCACCGCCGGAGAGCAGGCCCCCGTCGACGTAGACGGGGTAGAACACCCGGCTGCCGCGGGTGAAGTTCTTGATGTCGTGGTTGCCGCCGTTCTCACGAGCCGGCACGGTGCGGGCGCCGTCGCGGCCGATGGCCTCCAGGATGTCGCCGGTGGCCGTGCCGCCCAGGACGTTGTCCGGCAGCGGGGGCAGCCCCAGCGGGGGGACGCGGTCGGGGTCGGTGGCGATCAGCGCCCGCTCGCGGGCGTTCCAGCGGGCCAGCAGGTCGGGCGAGGGTGCGGTGCCGAAGAGGCCGGGGTGGGTGATGCCGGTGTACTGGACGCCCGGGACGTGGCGGGACGTGCAGGTCTGGCCGCGGAAGTCCCAGATGGCCTTGTAGGCGTCGGGGAAGTAGTCGGTGAGGAAGCCGCCGCCGTTGACCTTGGCGAAGATCCCGGAGTAGCCCCAGCCCTCGCCGCAGTTGGGCCCCTGGGTCTGCGGCACCGGGCCGAGGTCGAGGATGTCGACCACGAGCAGGTCGCCGGGTTCGGCCCCCTCGACGGCGATGGGGCCCGACAGCATGTGGGCGTGGGAGAGGTCGACGTCGCGGACGTCGTTGGCCGAATCGTTGTTGCCGATCTGGCCGTCGGTCCACTCCTTGCACTCGACCCGGATGTCCTGCCCCGGCCGGACCGTCACCGCCGGGGGGATGTCGGGGTGCCAGCGGTTGTGGCCGGGGACCTCCTGGTCCCGCATGGACCTGCTCTGGTCGACGCTGAACACGACTTCGGGCACGGCGGCTTCCTCTCTCAGTGGGCGCCCGGCGCGGTGCCGGGCTGGGCGGGAACACGGGAGGCGGGGGTGGTCAGGGACCGGCCGAGCGGCGCGCTCGCGGCGAGCAGGGCCAGGCCGAGGACGGCGACGGTGACGGCGGCGGGGACCGAGTCCGTCCACCAGCCGGCGAGGATGAGGTAGGCGGGGACGAGGGCGGTGAGCAGCCCCTCCCCCGTGGCCAGGACGCCGATCGCCGCGGTCAGGCCGTCCCGGTGCAGGGCCATGAGCAGGAAGAAGGAGAACCAGAGCACGGCCCAGAGCAGCCAGATGACGCCGAAGACCCGGTCGCCGACGACCGCCCAGGAGTGGACCGCGAACCCCACGGCGGCGGCGGCGACGACGAGGGAGAACCAGCCCAGGCCCTCGGCCGGCCACCCGGTGATGGCGTTGATGCCGACCCACAGGTAGGTGAACCCGAAGAAGTACAGGCCCGCGGCGAGGGCGATCCGCGCGGGGTCGCCGGCCGCGAAGATGATCAGGTACGTCGGCGTCACGACCTGCAGCGCGCCGACGAACAGGTTCAGCGGTGCCGCGCCGCGCGGGTCCACGTACCCGAGCAGCATGATCCCGTTGACGACGAGCACCGCGCCGACGTAGAGCAGCCCGACGGTGGCCACGGCGTCACCAGCGCGGCAGGGGCTGGTGGGGACCGGCCGGCCGGGCGGCGGCGCTGATGGGGGTCGCTCCGGTCTGCGGGCTCCACCGGCGGCTGCGCGGCCGCGGCGCGCCGGCGGGGATGGACCGCACCACCTGCGGTGTCTCGGCGCTGGCCTCGGCGCCGGCCACGGCCCGGTGCAGCGCCGCCGGCGTCGTGCTCAGCGCCGGGGCGGTGAACACGCGGGTGGAGTCGGCCCCGCACGCCGGGCAGGCGTGGGTGGGCCGGACCGCGGACATCGGTACCACGACCTCGAAGACCGAGCAGTCGGGGCAGCGGAACACGTAGGTCGCCATGGGTCAACTCCTTTCGAGTGAAACTTATTCACGTGAAAGGAGTTGTCAAGCCCCTCCCTACAGGGAGGCCAGGACGTCGAAGTCGTAGCCGTCGGCCACCGCGAGGTGCACGCGCTGCTGCAGGTGGTTGCCGGAGAAGGACACCGCGCCGCGCGGCCCGTCGTAGCCGAGCCCGTCGGCCACGGCGAGCATCCGCCCGACGTCGAGTCCGCCGGCGCGGGCGGCGAGTGCGGCCAGCGCCATCAGCCCCTCGAAGCAGGACTCGGCGGCGTTGTTCAGCGGGGGCGCGTCGGGCCCGTGCTGATCGGTGTAGGCGCCGCTGAACTCCAGCGCCGATGCGGTGGCCAGCGAACGGAAGTACGAGGCGCACACGAACAGGTTCCTCGTCGCCTCCGCTCCACTGGCCAGGAGCATGTTCTCCTCCATGAGCGGGGTGAAGCGGACCAGCCGCTCCTGCAGCCCCCGCGCGGCGAACACCCGGTTGAACTGGACCGCGTCCTGCCCCACGAGGTACAGCAGCACCCCTTGCGCGTCGGTCCGTCGGATGCGCTCGAGCACACCGCCGTAGTCGGTGGTGCCCAGGGGCACGAACGCCGTCCCGACCAGGTCCAGACCGAGCTCCCGGGCGAACCGGCGGGTCACCGCGACCGAGGCCCGCGGCCAGACGTAGTCGTCCCCCACGACGAACCACCGCCGCACCCCGCACTCGTCGCGCAGCCAGCGGAGAGCAGGAGCGATCTGCCGGCCCGGGGTCTCGCCGGAGCAGAACACCCCGGGCCGCGCCTCGCCGCCCTCGTAGAGGGACGTGTACACGTAGGGGACCCGGCCGGCGGTCCTCGGGGCCACCGCGTGACGGACCGCCGAGATGTGCCAGCCGGTGACCGCGTCGATGCGGCCGGCGTCGACCAGCCGGGCGACCTCGGCGCCGACCAGGTCGGGACGGGCGCCCCCGTCGACGACCTCGAGCTCGAGTTCCTGCTCCAGCAGGCCGGAGGCGTTGACCAGGGCGACCGCCGTCGCGGCGACGGCCTCGCAGGACGGCCCGAACAGCCCGGCCGGCCCCTGCAGCGGGACCACCAGGCCGATGCGCGCGACGTCTCGGGCCCGAGGCATCCCGTCCTCCCGGCGGCCGTGCACGGCGAAGGAGCGCTGGCCCCGGCGACCGCGCTGACCGGGCAGCCGGGTGAGAGCCCACTATGCTGATCCCACCCGGCCGAGGGAAGGGCCACCGGGGCGAGAAGAGAGACGCATGCGGCAGCTGAACGAGGGGAGCTCGCTGCCCCACGTGGACCTGCTCCGGCAGGCCGCCGACGGTCTGAGCGACCGCGTCGAGGAGATCCTCGGCGACGCCGACCTGACCCTCGACCAGTGGCGCGTGCTGTGGACCCTCGTCGAGCACGGCCCCCTCTCGATGAGCGACATCGCCGGCCGCACCCGCATCACCGGCCCGACGGTGACCCGCGTCGTCGACCGGCTGGCGGAGCGCGCCCTGCTCTACCGCAACGTCGACGCGGCCGACCGCCGCCGTGTCCTCGTCTTCGCCGCCGAACGCGGCCGTGCCCTGTGCCGCACGCTGGCCCCCCGCATCGCCGCGGCGGAGCGCGACGGCCTGTCCCCGCTGTCGGCGGCGGAGACCCGCACCCTGCGCCGCCTGCTGGAGCGGCTGGCGACGGACTCCGGTCGAGCGCAGGGGTTGCGGGGCTCCACGGGATAGCGCCAGGCTGACAGGCGAACCTTTCACCTGAAAGGAGCCGCCGTGCCACGGCCCACCGATCACGAGACGTTCGACCTCGGCGACCTGCCCCTGCAGGCCGGGGGAACCCTCCGGGACGCGCAGCTGGCGTACAAGACCTACGGCACGCTCGCCGAGGACAGGTCCAACGTCATCGTCCACCCGACCTGGTTCAGCGCCTGGCACGACGCCAACGAGTGGTCGATCGGCCCGGGCCGGGCGTGCGATCCGCAGGACTACTTCGTCGTCGTCCCCAACCAGATCAACAACGGGCTCTCGTCGTCCCCGAGCAACACCCCGCCGCCGTTCGACGGGCCGCACTTCCCCCGGGTGACCTTCCACGACCAGGTCGAGGCCCAGCACCGGCTGCTCACCGAGAAGTGGGGCATCGAGAGCATCGAGCTGGTGCTCGGCTCCTCCATGGGCGCGGGTCAGACCTACCAGTGGGCGGTCAGCCACCCCGAGATGGTCAAGCGCGCCGCCCCGATCGTCGGCTCCCCCCGGACCAGCGAGCACAACCAGGTCTTCCTCAAGAGCCTGCGCGCCACGCTCACCCTCGACCCCGCGTTCCGCGCCGGCGAGTACTCCCCCGACGCACCGCCCACCGCCGGCATCCGCGCGTTCGCCCGCATCTACGCCGGCTGGGGCCTGTCCCAGGCCTTCTACTGGCAGCGGGAGTACCGCTCGATGGGCTACTCCTCGCTCGAGGACTTCCTCGTCGGTTTCTGGGAGGGCTACTGGCTCGCCGAGCGCGACCCGAACGACCTGCTGGCCATGCTCTGGACCTGGGAGCACGGCGACGTCGGCAGGACGCCGGGCTTCGACGGCGACACGGAGGCCGCACTGCGCTCCATCCGTTGCCCGCTCATGGCCATGCCCGCCCGCACCGACCTCTACTTCCCGCCCGAGGACGAGCAGGCCTGGTCGGAGCACATCCCCGACGGCGAGGTCCGGGTGCTCGACACCGTCTGGGGCCACTTCGGCGGCCTGGGCATGAACGAGGCCGACAACGAGGTCATCGACCGCAACCTCGCCGAGCTGCTCACGCGCCCGGCATGAGCGGCCGGTCGTCGCCCTCCACCACCCAGCCGCGCCAGACGGCAGGCCCGTCCTCGACGTCGCCCACCGCGACCGCCGCGACGCCCACCGAACGGCCGCAGCCGATCGGCAGCCACCGCGTGGGCGGTCCGGATCGGAGCGCCGCCAGCGCGACGTTCATCGAACCGTTGCCGGCCGCGGGCCATGCCACCGACTTCGACGTCCTCCGTCCCCCACCTCGTCAAGAACCCCGGGACGACCCGGGCCCCCGGGGGGCCGGGTGACGCCCCACCGGCACCAGGAGGCGGCACGAGCTCGGAGGCGCCGGTCACCTGCCCACCGGCGGCACCTGACCGGGCCGCGGCCGCGACGGCCAGCGTGCCGCGCAGGGTCTACAAGGCGTCCCGGCCGTCCACCAGCGGCGTCGCCGTCCCGCGCACGACGCCGCAGAAGTGGTCGAGCTGCCGGACGAGCGGATCGGCCGGCTCGACGGCCGCGACGGTGGCCTCGAACGGCTCCCGCCAGGACCGGCGCCCGGGGTAGGTGCGCAGCCGCATGCTGGGCACGGCGAGGGATCCGCGGGTGCCGGCGAGCAGGTAGCAGTCCTCCTCCGGATACCGGGGGTAGCTCGGGTCCTCCCCGGAGGTCTGCTCCCAGCTGCGCGGTGCGGCGGCGGTGTCGGACAGGAGGAAGCTCCCCAGCGCGCCCGTCGGCGAACTGCAGGGTGACGGCCACGGTGTCCTCGACGGGGAAGCCGCGGGTGCGGTTGGTCGCCACGGCCTGCACGGCGGTGATCTCGCCGCAGAGGGACCGCAGGCCGTCCACCTCGTGGACCATGTTGATCAGGATCGGTCCCCCGCCGGGCTCGGCGCGCCAGGGGGCGGCGGTGAGGTAGTCGTCGGGCTCGGTGAACAGCGCGCTGCCCTGGACGGCGACCAGGCGCCCGAGGGTGCCGTCGGCGACCAGCCGGCGGGCGGTGCCCAGCAGCGGCTGTGCCGTCGGTGGTGGCCGACCAGGACCGGCACGCCGGCCGCCTCCGCCGCCGCGACGACCCGGACGCGGGTCACGGCGTGCTCGGGGTCAGCAGCCGCGCCGGGTTGAGCACGGTCATCTGGTGGACGTCGGCCTCGGTCGCCCCGCCCTCGAGCAGCATCGGGACGATGCGGCGCGGGATGTCCTCGAAGTGCCAGCGCGGCGCGTGCACCGCCCGCCAGGACGGCGGGGTGACCCGGCTGAAGCAGGCCGCGTCGTGCGAGAGCACCATCCGGTCGGCGTAGCCGAGCCGCAGCAGCGCCAGCACGGTGGCCACCCGCCGCTCGTCGGGCAGCACGTGCTCCATGCCGAAGCGGTCCATTCCGATCGTGGAGCCGGCGTCCATGAGCACCCGCAGGTAGGTGAGGTCCTCGGTGTCCCCGGAGTGCCCGACCACCACCCGGTCCAGCGGCACCCCGTGGGCCCGCAGGAAGGCCTGCTGCTCCAGGCCGTTGCGCAGGTCCGGCCGGCTGTGCGTGGTGAGGGGGACGCCGGTCTGCCGGTGCGCCTCCGCGGCGGCGGTCATCACCCGGGCGACGTCCTCGGTGATGCCGGGGGCGTCGGTGACCACCTTGAGCATGCCGGCGCGGACGCCGGTGCCGGCGATGCCCTCCTCGATGTCCCGGACGAAGAACTCGACCAGCGGGTCGGGGCCGCCCACCAGCCGGCCCGGCCCGTGGGTGCGGAAGAACGGCGGCAGGACGTCGTCGGTGTAGTAGCCGGTCGAGGCCACCAGGTGCACCGGGACGCGCTCGGCCACGGGCAGCAGGCGGGCGATGTCGCGGCCCAGGCCGAGGACGGTGAGGTCGACGAGCGTGCCGATCCCCAGCTCGTGCAGCCGGGTCAGATCGGTGACCGCCCGCTCGAGGGCCGCGGGCTCGTCCCACTCGGGGTGCGGGTGGTTGACGTCGAGCTCCGGGCTGGTGACGAAGACGTGCTCGTGGATGAGCGTCGTCCCCAGCCGGTCCGGCCGGACGGGGCCGCGGAGGGTCTGGACCACCGGCCCGGGACGGCGCTCGCCGGCGCCGTCCCGGGGGGTGGTGGGCGGTGCCGCGGTCACTCGGCCGAGTCGCGGATGGCCTCGTAGACGGCCAGCTGCTCCTCGGTGAAGTTCTCCCGCAGGTAGGGCTCCACCCGCTCGCGGAAGGCGTCGGTGTCGACGTCCTCGACCACCTCGAACTCGCCGCCGGAGGTCCACTCGTCGAGGATCTGCTGCTCGTCCTCCTCGACGCAGCCGGGCACCTGCTCCACGGCCGTCTCGACCGCGGCCGACAGGGCCTCCCGCTGCTCGTCCGACAGCTCCGCCACGGCCGGTCCGGCGATGACCAGGTTGGAGTTCTCCTGGTGCCCGGACAGGCTGATGTAGTCCTGCACCTCGCCCAGGTTGAGGGCGTCGATGTTGACGATCGGGTTCTCCTGGCCGTCGACGATGCCCTGCTGGAGGGCCAGGTAGAGCTCCTCGAAGGCGACCTCGGTGGGCTCGGCCCCCAGGGCGCGGGCGTTCATCAGGAACTGCGGCGAGTTGGGGAACCGCATGCGCAGCCCCTCGAGGTCGGCCGGCTCCCGGATCGGCTGGTTGGCGGTGAAGTGCCGGGCCCCGGCCGACCAGGCGCCGAGGACCTCGACGCCGGTGGCGTCGGCGAAGCCCTGGGTGAGCTCCTGCGAGGCGTCGCTGCCGAAGAACCGGGCGAGGTGCTCGCCGTCGTCGAAGGCGTAGGCGGCGTCGACGACGCTCATCGGCTCGTACACCGCACCGAGCGCGGAGGCGCCCTGGATGTCGAGGTCGATGTCGCCGGAGACGACCGACTGGATGCGGTCGGCGTCGCCGCCGAGCTGGCTGTTGGGGTAGATCTCCACGGTCAGGCCGACGTCGGCGGCGGCGACCTCGTCGGCGATGACCTGGGCGCCGCAGCGGTGCTGGGGCTGCTGCTCGGTGTAGCTGTGCGCCAGGGTCAGCTCGACGTCACCTCCCCCGGCGGCTCCTCCCCCGCCGGCGTCGTCCCCGCCGCAGGCGGTGGCGAGGACCAGCGGCAGCAGGGCGGACGCGGCGAGGACGACGCGGCGGTGCGGCGGGCGGACGGACATGAGGTCTCCCCTCGTCGGGACGGTCAGGTGCGGTCGGGCGGTGCGGCTGCGGTGACCTCGGCGGCCACCAGCTCGTCGAAGACGGCCTGCATGGCCGCGCGGGAGGCGGTGCGACCGGTGAACAGCTCGAAGCTGTCGGCGGCCTGGTTCACCGCCATGCCGGCGCCGGTCATCACCCGGCAGCCCCGGGCGGTGGCGTCGGAGACCAGGCGGGTCACCAGGGGGCGGTAGACGATGTCGGCGACCCAGAGCCGCTCGTCGAGCAGCTCGGTGGGCACCGGCGTCCCCGGGTGGGCGGCCATGCCCACCGGGGTGGCGTTGACCAGGCCGGAGGCCGCGGCGAGCAGCCGCGGCAGCGCCTCCGGCTCGGCGACGCCGGCGCTGCGGTGGGTGTCGGGCAGCGAGGCCACCAGGGCACGGGCCCGGGCCGTGTCCCGGTCGACGACCGCGAGCTCGCCGGCGCCGGCGGCCACCAGCGCGTGGGCGACCGCGGCGCCGGCACCACCGGCGCCGACCAGCACCACCAGGTCCAGCGCCACCCCGGGCAGCCGGTCGGCCAGCGCCTCGGCGAAGCCGGTGACGTCGGTGTTGTGGCCGCGGGTGCGCCCGTCCTCGACGACCACGGTGTTGATCGCGCCGATGGCGGCGGCCTCCGGCGCCAGCTCGTCGACCAGCGGGGCCATCACCTGCTTGACCGGGTGGGTGACGTTCAGCCCGTCGAAGCCGAGCTCGACCGCCGCCGCCAGCAGCGGGCGCAGGTGGTCGGCGCCGAGCTGGTCGTCCCCCAGCTCCACCCGCTTGTAGGTGTAGCGCAGCCCCTGGCGCGCGCCCTCGCGCTCGTGCAGCTCCGGGGACAGCGACGGGCCGATGCCCTGCCCGAGCAGCGCCGCCGAGCAGGAGAGGCGGGCGGCCCGGTCGGTGGGGTGCGCACTCACAGGCCCAGCACCTCCGGCAGCCACAGCACGGCGTCCGGGAAGGCGATGATCAGCCCGAGGATCACCAGCAGCGGGACGATGAAGGGCAGCGACCCGCGGAAGACGTTGCTCACCTTGGTGTCGGCGACCGTGCTCAGGACGTACAGCACGGTGCCGACCGGCGGGGTGAGCAACCCGATCATCAGCGCGACGATCATGAGGACGCCGAGCACGATGGGGTCCACCCCGAAGGTGGCGCTGATCGGCAGCAGGATCGGCACGACGAGCACCAGGACGGCGGTCGGGTCGACGACCGTGCCCAGGACCAGCATCAGGACGGCGGTCATCAGCAGGAAGACGGTGCCGTTCTCGGTGAACCCGAAGACGTTCTCGGCCAGCAGCTGGGGCACCCGCTCGCGGGCGAGGATGTAGCCCAGCAGGGAGGCCGAGGAGACGATCAGCATGATCGCCCCGGTGGTGACCACCGCCTCGGTGACCACCGCGGGCAGTGCCCGCAGGGGCAGGCTCCGGTAGGCAAGGCCCAGCACGAGCATGTAGGCGACGCCGACGGCGGCGGCCTCGGTCGGGGTGAAGAAGCCGCCGAGGATGCCGCCCAGGATGATCACCGGGGCGAGGATCGGCCCGATCACCCGCCGCCCGGTGACCGCCAGCCGGTGGGCGGAGAACTCGGTGGGGACGATGTCCCGCTGGCGTCGCACGAGGACGAACACGACGACGCACAGCCCGAGGGCCATCAGCAGCGCGGGCACGACCGAGGCGGCGAACAGCCCGCCCGTCGAGACCGCCGCCAGCCCGGCGAAGATGACCGCGGGGATGCTCGGGGGCATCACCGGGGCGATCAGCGACGCCGCGCCCGTGACACCGAGCCCGAAACGCAGCGGGTAGCCGTTGCGCAGCATCGCCGGGATCTGGATCTTGCCCAGCGCGGCGGCGTCCGCGACCGCCGAGCCGCTCATCCAGGAGAAGCCGAGGCTGACGCCGACGCTGACGTAGCCGAGCCCGCCGCGCACCCGCCCCAGCAGCGCGAGGGCGAAGTCGAACAGCCGGTCGGCGATGCCGGCGCGGTTGGCGATGACGCCGAGCAGGATGAACAGCGGCACGGCCAGCAGCGGGAAGCTCGCCGTCGCGTTGACGACCAGCCGCAGGCTGAGCCCCACCGACTGCCCGGTCAGCCACATGTAGGCCAGCGAGGGGCCGAGGAAGGCGAAGGCGACGGGCACGCGCAGGAGCAGCAGGACCACGATCCCGACGGTCAGCAGCACGAGTTCGGTGCTCATGCCGGGCGCACCCCCCGCTCGCCGGCCGGGGCCGGGACGCCGCGGACCGCGAAGACCACGGCCGCCACCGCACCGCGCACGGCGGTGCTGGCGAAGCCGAGGAACGGGAAGAGGTAGAGGACCCACAGGGGCATCCGCAGCGACGGGGAGCGCAGCCGCCCCTGGGAGGCCATGAGCTCCCACGCCTCGACCGCGAAGGCCACCCCGATGACGGCGACGACCGCGCTGGCGATCACCCGGACCACCCGGACGACGACGGGCCGGCGGATGGTGTCCACCAGCTGCAGGGCGATGTGCGAGTCGGTGGTGACCAGCACCCCGGCCACCGTGAAGGTCACCCACACCAGGCAGAAGCGCGCCAGCTCACCGGTCCACGACCAGCCGCCCACCGGCAGGTAGCGCTGGGCGGCCTGGAGCAGCACCAGGGCCGCCATCACCACCAGCGCCGCGCCGGCCAGCGCGAGCTCCACCCGCGTGACCACCGCGACCGGCGTCGTCCACCACCGTCGCGCCGGGGGCGCTCCGTCCCGCTCGGCCATCCGCGCTCCCTCCCCTCGACCGGCTGCTGTGCCGGTCGTCACAGCACGGGGGGACCGTAGGAGCGCCCGACGGGGGCGCGCAAACGGTTGCGCATTGTTGCCAAAACGTCGTGACCGGACTGTGATGGGGGGGTGAGCAGCCCGACCATCTACGACGTCGCCCGGGTGGCGGGCGTGGCGACGTCCACGGTCTCGCGCGCGTTCGGCAGCCCCGGCCGGATCGGCGCGGCGACCCGCGCCCGCGTGATGCAGGCCGCCGAGGAGCTCGGCTACCAACCCAACCCGCACGCCAAGGCGCTGATCTCGCAGCGGACGCAGACGATCGCGATGGTCGTCTCCGACATCACCAACCCGCACTTCTTCGAGCTGATCCGCGGGGCGGAGATGCGGGCCAAGGCGTCGGCCTACACCCTCGTCCTGGTCAACGCCGAGGAGTCGCCGCGGATGGAGCTCGAGCAGGTCCGGCGGCTGTCCCGGTCGGTGGACGGCTTCCTGCTCGCGGCCAGCCGGCAGCCGGAGGAGAACCTGCTGGAGCTCGCGGCCACGCACGCGATCGTGATGGTCAACCGCCAGGTGCCGGGCCTGGCCAGCGTGGTCCTGGAGCACACCGAGGGCTGCCGGCAGATGGTCGCCCACCTGGCCTCGCTCGGGCACCGGTCGGTCGTCTACCTCTCCGGCCCGCGCAACTCGTGGATGGCGGCCAGCCGCTGGGCGGCCATCCGCTCGGCCGCGCTGGAGCTGGGGCTCGACGCGACCCGGTTGGGCCCGTTCACCCCGACGGTGGCCAGCGGCGGCCCGGCGGCCGACGCGGCCCTGACCACCGGCGCCACGGCGGTCGTCGCGCACAACGACCTGCTGGCCATCGGGGTGCTGCGCCGGCTGGCCGAGCGCGGCGTCCGCGTGCCGGCCGACGTCAGCGTCGCCGGCTTCGACGACATCTTCGCCGCCGAGCTGTGCACCCCGTCGCTCACCACCCTCGGCGGGGCGCACACCAACGTCGGCCGCGCCGCGGTGGAGCTGCTCCTCGACGCCCGGGCACCCGGCCGGGACCCGGGCTCACCCCCGCAGCTGGTGGTGCCCTCCGAGCTCCGGCTGCGCCGGTCCACCGGCACCCCCGTGGGCGGCCGACCCGCCCCCGACCGGAAGGGCCTCCCGTCATGAGCGGCCCCGCCGTCCGGCGAGCGATCGCCACCGTGTGCCTGTCCGGCACCCTGGAGGACAAGCTGGCCGCGGCCGCCGGCGCCGGGTTCGACGGCATCGAGGTCTTCGAGCCCGACCTCGTCGCCGCGCCGTGGTCGCCGGCCGAGGTCGCCGCCCGCAGCGCCGACCTGGGCCTGTCGATCGACCTCTACCAGCCCTTCCGCGACCTGGACTCCACCGACCCCGGACGGTTCGCCCGCAACCTGCGCCGGGCGGCGCGCAAGTTCGACGTGATGGCCGCCCTCGGCACCGACACCGTCCTGGTCTGCTCGTCGGTCGCCCCCGACGCCGTCGAGGACCCCGACCGGCTCGCCGAGCAGCTCGCGACCGCGGCGGACCTCGCCGCCGACCGCGGGATGCGCATCGCCTACGAGGCGCTGGCCTGGGGCCGGCACGTCTCGACCTGGGACCGCTCCTGGGACGCCGTCCGCCGGGCGGACCACCCGGCCCTGGGTCTGTGCCTGGACAGCTTCCACGTCCTGTCCCGGGGCGGGGACCCGGCCGGGTTCGCCGCCGTCCCCGGGGACAAGCTGTTCTTCCTGCAGCTGGCCGACGCCCCGCACCTGCAGATGGACGTCCTGCAGTGGAGCCGCCACCACCGCCTCTTCCCCGGGCAGGGGGCCTTCGACCTGCCCGGCTTCCTGGCCTCCGTCCTCGACGCGGGCTACGCGGGGCCGCTGTCGCTGGAGGTGTTCAACGACGTCTTCCGCCAGGCCGACCCGGCCCGGACCGCGGTCGACGCCATGCGCTCGCTGCGCTGGCTCGAGGAACGGGTGGCCACCGCGCGCCCGGACCTCGGGCTGGCCGCGCCGCCGCCGGCGCCGCGGCTGACCGGTCACTCGTTCGCCGAGCTCGCCGTCGACGGCGTCTCCGGGCCACGGGTGAGCGCGGCCCTCGCGGGCCTCGGCTTCACCCACACCGGCCAGCACCGCTCCAAGCCCGTCCAGCTGTGGGAGCAGGGCCAGGCGCGCGTGCTGCTCAACGCCTCCGTCGTCCGGCCCGCGGGTCCGGGCATCGCCGAGGTCGCCGCCCTCGGTCTCGAGAGCGAGGACCCGACGCGGTCGGCCGCCCGCGCCACCGCCCTGCTCGCCCCGGTGCTCCCCCGGGTCCGCGGCGCGGCCGAGGCCGAGCTCGCCGCCGTGGCCGCACCGGACGGCACCCAGGTCTTCTTCACCCGCACCGGCCCGGACGGCTGGCCGGCCGACTTCCTCCCCACCGGCGAGACCCCGGACAGCGGCACCCACCTCACCCGGATCGACCACGTGGGGCTCACCCAGCCCTTCGACTCCTTCGAGGAGGCCACGCTGTTCTACCGCGAGGTCCTCGGCCTCGGCCCGGAGGCGGTCACCGAGATCCCGGCCCCGTTCGGGCTCATCCGCAACCGGGCGGTCGCCACCCGCGACCGCTCGGTGCGGCTGGCGCTGGCCGCCTCGTTGCTGCGCCGCGGCGGCTGGTCCCCCGACGTCCCGGCCCCGCAGCACGTCGCCTTCGCCACCGACGACCTCATCGCCACGGCCCGCGCCCTGCGGGCCGCCGGCGCGCCCCTGCTCGCCGTGCCCGCCAACTACCACGACGACCTCGACGCCCGCTTCGACCTCCACCCGGAACTGCTGGCCGACCTGCGCGAGTACGGCGTGTTCTACGACGAGGGACCGGACGGGACCCTCCTCCACCTCTACACCCAGGTGCTGGGCGATCGGGTCTTCTTCGAGGTCGTCCAGCGGATCCGGGACTACGACGGATACGGCGACGCCAACGCGCCCGTGCGCATGGCGGCCCACCGCAGGGCCCGCCGGGCGAGCGTGGAGGACGACCGGCGCGCGGCTGAGCCGCGGCGGACGAACCGTGCACCTGGCGTCCACCACGGTGGTGGATGACGGCCCCCGGTCAGCAGCCGGCCCCGGACGTCGCCACACTGGGGAACAGGACGGGGTTCCGGACGATCATCCGGACGAGCCGCTGCCCCGCGGAGATGCTCCCCCGTTCGGACCCGGACCGATGACCCGGCGAGTTGTCCACGAGGGTGTTGGCGGGCGCTGGTCGGCGATGGACACGCAGGTCAGGCGGGTCACCCCACCGCACGCCGTCGGCTGTTGAGGGTGGTTCGTCGGTCGCAAGTCGGTCGCCGGTCGGGGTGATACCGGAACTGACGAGAGAATGGTCGGAGAGCCGATTCCCCTTCGTCCGACAATTGAAGAGGCGACACCGGACGACGCATCCCCGCGACGGCGATCCGGACCGCTCGCCACAGGCTGCACGACCAGTATCGGCGCCGCATCGGCCCGACCCGTCTCCTCGAGGCCGATCGTCGGCACGGCGCGGCCCGCACCCCTGGGGGGCCGGGCGAGGCCTGGGGAGCACGGCCGGGAGCTGGACGTCCACCTTGGCCGCGTACACCGCCACGACCAGGGAACACCCCGGTCGGCCTGCAGCCGGAGGCACCGTTCCGGAGCACCGGCCGGCGCGGGTCCAGGGCTCCGGGACGTGGTCCTCCGGGCCGGAACACCGGCCACCACGCCACCTCCCGTCATCCGACCGTCACATACCGACGGAAGTGCTCGCTCTGCCGTGACGGCTTGATGACTTCGGCGGCGGGAGGGGCCTTTTCGTCCTCGGGCGACTGGTGGTGGGGACGGCAGGTGAGCAGACTTTCCGGCGTGCCCCGATCGGTGCTCATCATCGAAGACGACCCTCGGATCCGCCGGATCGTCCAGATGATGTTGGAGCGGGAGGGCCTGGAGGTCGCCGGGACGGAGAGCGGCGAGTCGGGGCTGGATCGGCTGGCCGAGCGAGATTTCGACATCGTGCTGCTGGACCTCATGCTGCCGGGCAAGGACGGCTTCGAGATCTGCCGGGAGATCCGCCGCAGCTCCGACGTGCCGATCATCATGGTGACCGCCCGGGGGGACAGCCACGACGTCGTCGCAGGTCTGGAGGCCGGCGCGGACGACTACGTGTCCAAGCCGTTCGTGGCCAAGGAGCTCTCTGCCCGGATCCGCGCCCTCGCCCGGCGGAAGCGGACCTCGGAGCCCCGCACCCGGCTCACCGTCGGCACCCTCGAGATCGCACCGCAGGACGGCACGGTCAGTCGCGACGGGAAGCTGATCGACCTCACCCGCACGGAGTTCCGACTCCTGTGCGAACTGGCCGAGCGGCCCGGCCGTGTCCTGAGCCGGGAAGAGCTCCTGGAACGGGTCTGGGGCTACGACTACTTCGGCGACTCCCGTCTGGTCGACGTCCACGTCCGGAGGCTGCGCAAGAAGATCGAGCCGGATCCGGGCAACCCGACCATCGTGACCACCGTCCGCGGCATGGGATACCGCACCCCGGGATGACGGCAACCCGGTCCCGTCCGCACCTGTTCTCCCGCACACTCGCACCTGACCGCGCCCCGGAGCCTCCCGGCGGGGCGCGCCCGCGGAGAGCGGCCCGGCTACGGACCCTGCGCGGGCGGGCAACCCTCGCCCTGACCGCGGCCACCGCGGTCCTCTGCACCACGCTGGCGATCGCTGTCTGGGGCACGGTCTCCCAGTACCTGCTCGTCCAGCGGGAACGCACCACGCTGGTGCAGGCCGCGGACAACGCCGTCCAGGTGCAGCGCGCCCTGGAGACGCAGGGCCAGACCATCGCACAGGTACTCGGCCAGATCCCCCGCGAGACGGGTTCCATCTCCCTCTACGTCGACGACGGCCAGTGGGTGACCACGTCGATGCAGCTGGGGCGGGACGACATCCCGGACCTCCTGGCCGAGACCGTCATCGACGGCAGTGCCGCCCGGCAGCGCATCGAGGTGCAGGCCGCACCGATGATGGTGGTGGGGATCCCGCTCGCCGGCCTCGACGAGGCGTACTTCGAGGCCTTCCCCCTCGTCGAGTTGGACAGGACCTACCGCGTCCTGGGGACGGTGCTGGGCATGGCCGTCCTCGGCCTCGTACCTCTCCTGCTGTCGGTGACCTGGTGGGTCACCGGCCCGGCGCTGCGCCCGCTCGACCGCATCGCGACGGCGGCGGAGGCGATCGCCGAGGGCGACCTGTCCGCGCGCATCGACCACGGCGGGGATCCGTCCCTGATACCGATCGCGACGTCGTTCAACCGCACCGCGGCCGCCCTGGAGGCCCGCGTGCGCGTCGACGCACGGTTCGCCGTCGACGTGGGTCACGAACTCCGCAGCCCGCTCACCGCGATGCTCGGTGCCGTGGAGGTGGTGGAGAGCAGCGCGCACGAGCTGTCCCCCGACGGCCGGGAGGGGCTGGCGCTGCTCCGGTCGGAGGTGCTCCGGTTCGAGCGCCTGGTGGCGGACCTGCTGGAGATCGCCCGTGCCGACGCGGGAGACGCCGATCTCGTCGTGGAGGAGATCCGCCTCGCCGCCCTGGTGGAGGAGGCCCTGGCCCGGCGGGAACTCGCCGGCCTGACGCCTCCCCGCCTCCAGGTCGACGCCCAGGCCTCGGACGTGGTGGTCCGTGCCGACAAGCGCCGACTGGAACGGGTGCTGGCCAACCTGATGGACAACGCCGAGAAGCATGGTGGAGGGCTGACCAGGGTCACCGTGTCCCGCGGCGGCACCTCGGCCCGTGTCCTGGTCGACGACGACGGCCCGGGGATCCCCGAGGACGAGCGGAGCCGGGTCTTCGACAGGTTCGCCCGCGGCAGTGGCAGCATCCGCACCCGGACGGAGGGCGCCGGTCTCGGCCTCGCGCTCGTGGCCCGGCACGTGAAGGTGATGGGGGGCACGGTGACGGCCGGCGAGAGCCCGTCGGGAGGCGCGCGGTTCGTGGTGGAACTCCCGGTCCACCGGCAGCCGTGAGCGGGAGGAGGGTGCTCGTGCGTGCGCTGCCGCTCCTGGTCGCCGCGGTGCTGCTGACCGGCTGCGGGATCCCTGCCCAGAACCGGCCCGAGCTGGTGCCCGACGTCGCGCAGCCCCCGGTGGCCAGCGGTGACGGCGCTCCCCCGGCCGGGCCGAGGCTGACCGTGTTCTTCGTCCGGGGTGCCGACCTGGCCCCGGTCGAGCGGCGCACGTCTGCCGCCACCGCGGTCGCGGCCCTCGATCTGCTGGTGGAGGGACCGACCCGGCGGGAGTCAGCAAGCGGGATCCGGACCGCGCTCGCCCCGGAAGCGGTCGCCGCCGACGAGGCGTTCCACCCGGGCACGACCACGGTCTCGGTGAACCGCGGGTTCACCGCGCTGAACGGAGAGGACCAACTGCTCGCCGTGGCACAGGTCGTCTGGACGCTGACCGACCTCCCCGCGGTGGGCTCCGTCCGGTTCACCCGGGAGGGCACGCCCATCGAGGCGCCGACGGACGCCGGCTTGACGGATCGTCCGGTGACCCGCGAGGACTACCGGTCCGTCACCCCGGCGGAGCCGGCCACGACACCGACGACGGGTCCGCCGGCGGAGCACGCCGACCCCACGGCCGGCCCCGCTCCACGCTGACCAGAGGGGCTCGTGAGGCGCCGGCCGAGGGCGCACCGGCCTCGTCCCGGCAGTGCTCGGATGCGGCGTCGGACGGGTGGCCGGGCGGGCGGACGAGGACGGCGCCTCCGTGGCGTCGGCCGGCTGACCCGCCGCCGTCATCGATGCCGCAGCCACCTGACGGGGATGACGGTTCGCTGACAGACGGCGGGAGGTGACCGTCCGGCGGACGTCGCGGGGTACCCGGCTCGACACGATGGTTCCTGGGTCCGGTCGTGGAGGACCCAGGGATGTGTACCGGATCCACCTCGATCGACCGAGGAGCGTTCGCCAAGGTGTCCCTCCCGTCTGCCGGAGCCCCGGTTCCCCGTCCCGACTCCAGCGGTGGGACGCCGGGCGGCACCCCCGGCCGGCCCCGGTGAGACGCCGGCCGGCCCCGGTGAGACGTCCGCGGGTGGACCCGGGCGCGAGCCGCCCTCCCGGTGGCGAGCCGTCCACGGCGGGTCGCGGTGACCCGGTCCCCGAACAGGTGATCAGGGACGACGACCGCGCCGGCCGACCCCCTGCCGGGTTCGGTACGCCGTCCTGGGCTGTCCGCACCCTCGCCACGAGTGGCGCGGTCCTGGCTCTCGCGGCGGTCGGCTGGTTGGCCTTCTGGTTCCTGCTACGGGTGCCCATGATCACCGTCGCGGTGTCCGTGGCGCTCCTGCTGGCGGCCCTGGTGGAGCCGTTCGCCCGCTGGCTGCGTCGCCGGGGGGCGCCCCCGGGCCTGGCAGCCCTGCTGTCGGTGCTCCTGCTCCTGGCCGTGCTGGCCGGCGTGGGCGTCCTGGTCGGCTTCCGCGCGGCCACCAAGCTGCGCGACCTGTCCCGGCCGCTGGCCGCCGGCATCGACCGGATCCGCGTGTGGCTGACCGAGGGCCCCCTGGACCTGGACGCCGGCCAGGTCGCCGAGGTCCGCAATGCCGTGGTCGCCTGGATCTACGACCTGACGCCTCCACCGGCGGACACCGCCCGCATGGCCCTCTACCTGCTGGCCGCGGTCGTCCTCGTCGCCTTCCTCGTGTTCTTCCTGCTCAAGGACGGCGCCCGCATGTGGGCCTGGTTGCTGGTCAGGGTCCCCGGCCGTCGCCGCGAGCAGGTGGACGACGCCGGGCGTTGCGCTTGGACGGTCCTGTCCCACTACGTCCGCGGTGTCCTCCTGGTGGCCCTCATCGACGCCGTCGGCATCGGGGCAGCCCTGCTCGTACTGGGGGTGCCGCTGTGGGGCTCGCTGACCCTGCTGACCTTCTTCGGGGCCTTCGTCCCCCTCTTCGGTGCCACCGTCAGCGGCGCGGTCGCCGTCCTGGTCACCCTGGTCACCAACGGCCTCACCGACGCGCTCGTCGTCCTCGTGGTCGTCCTGGTCGTGCAACAGGTCGAGGGCAACCTGCTGCAGCCGCTCATCGTCGGGCGCACCGTGCGCCTGCACCCTGCCGCCGTCCTCGTGGCGGTCACCACCGGGACCCTCCTGTGGGGCCTGGCCGGAGCACTGCTGGCCGTCCCCCTCATGGCCGTCGTCTACCGCGTCGCCGACCACGTCCGACTGCACCCGGCACCGGCGCCGGTGGCGGCGGCCGGAACCCGGGAGGTGCCGTGACGGCGCGCCGCCCGGGGCCGACGGGACACCTGACGCCAGTGACGCTCCCCCAGGCAGGCCGGGGGGCGCGCCGTCGGGTCCGGCCGGGGCGCTGAGCTCGCCGGCCCGTTGCGTCGCCGTGCCCCTCCCCCGGCGTCCAGGACCGGCCGGAGACGCCCACCGCCGCGCTCAGGGGACTCGGTAGCCGCGCGTGCCCACGCGGAGCTCGCCGCTTCCCGGGTCGGTGGAGAACACCAGCGCCCCCACGCGGGAGCTGTGCGGAGGGAGGTAGGCGATGGAACTCGACGCCTGCTCGACCGGGCGGCCGTCACGGACGAGGGTGCCGCCGATCTGCACGGCCTCGGCCGTCCGTCCACCGGTGTTCACGGTTTCGTAGTACACGGTCCAGCCGGCCGCGCTCCGGTCGAGACGGGTCACGACGACGGCCAGCTCCGGCCCGGTCTCGCGGACGCCCAGGGCCTGGTAGGTCAGGAAGCCGACGAGGGCCAGGACCAGGAGACCGCCGAGCGCACCGACGAGGTACTCACCGGGGCTGGTCGAGCCGTCCCGGTCTTCGGGGGTGCTCCTCGATGCGTCCACGTGGTCCTCACAGGATCAGCCGGGCGGCGGCGGCGCCGATCGACGCCGGCAGGGACAGGACCACGGACTCCAGGACCACAGCGGACCAGCCCGTGTCGTCGAACCGGCTCAGCGTCCAGAGCGGGGAGGCGGAGACAGCCACGGCGATCGCGTAGCCGACCACGGTGAGGGTCAGGAAGGACCGCAGCGGCCGACCGTGCGCCTCCTGACCCCGGGAAGCCCCGTCGGTACATGAAACCGTGCATGAGCGCGAGGCTCAGTGCGACGAGTGCCAGCCCGTGCCACGCGGTGGCCTCCGCGGCCAGCAGGAGGATCTCCTCCGTCGGGGCCACGTTGGCCGCGAAGACGACCGCGCCGGCGGCCATGAGGAACAGCTCGTGGCCGTAACCGCTCCCCCGGGGCCCCTCGCTGGCGGTGCCGAGCTGGCTGCGGGCGTACGAGGCGCCCACCGCCGCCGGCAGGGCCCCGATGACCACGATGGACAGCGCGTCCCGCCAGTCCTGCCACCAGGCCACCGTGCCCAGCGCGGTGAGGACGACGGCGGCGGCCAGCACAGCCATGATGAACGCGACGCCCGCGTCGGCCAGACACCCCGGCCAGCCCGGTCGTCGGGTGGCGCCGCCCAGCTGACGGGACAGGCCGATCACCAGGACGACGGTCGCCGCCAGCAGCAGCCCCAGCCGGTAGCGGTCCACAGCCAGCCCCATCCGCCACAGTTGCATGGTCATGAGGAGGGGCATGGCGAACAGGAGCGCTCCGGCGAAGGCGCGGCCCGTCCCGGCGACCAGTTGCACCCCTGCTCGCCGCCTCCCCTCGTTCTCCCGCCCACGGGAGGAGGCACCCTGCCTGGATGGAACCGGGTGCCTCCCGTGGTGTGGCGCGCCGGGCGGTTCCGGTCCGGCGGCCGGGTCAGCGGCGGCGAGGAGGGCCGACCGCGGCCAGGACCAGACGCACCCCAGCAGCGATCGGCGACCCACCCGCGCTCCGAGCCGGTCGGTGAGGTCCACCGCGCCCGTGATGACGGCGATCAGGGGAGGGGATGAACAGCAGGCGCCAGGCCGTCAGCCCGTCCGCCGTTCCGGCCCGGCGCCGTGCGCGCCGCAGGAGGAGCCGGCCAGCAGGCGTCCGTGGCCATGATCTCTCCTCCGTGCCGGCTCGAGGGCTCGGGCCGGGGCCGCCGCTGCCGGACCCCGCGGCGGATGAGGGGTCCCCTCGTCACCCGTGCCGGAGGTCTCTCATTCGTCCTCCGACGACTCCTCCTCGCCGACCTCCTCCTCGCCGACGCCCTCCTCCTCGACGACGCCCTCCTCCTCGACGGGCTCCTCACCGCAGGCGGCGACGGTGAAGGCCGATGCGGCCACGGCCATGCCGGCGACAGCAGAACGCCACTTGCTCCGACGGCTGGGCAGGGGGCTGGGATTCATGACTCTCCTTCGGACGACCGGCGGTGGGCCGGGGACCATTCGGTGCCGGACCCGCTGTGCCCGGACTCCGACACCGCCATCCAGGACCCCGACGGTCCGTCATCGAGGCGTAACGCCCGTGCAACGACCACCGGTCACGTCACCGACCCGTACCGGGCCCTGCCCGCCGGTCGTCGAGGAACGGACCCGACCCGCTCCTCGGCAGGTGGGCTGTCGAGGACCTCCGGCCGCTGTACGACGCGTCGCCGTCGCGACGGCCACCGCACGACGCGTCGCCGTCGCGACGGCCACGGCACCCCGAGGTGCCCGCAGGGGCAGGCCGCGTAGACCGTCCCGTGCGGATCGAGACCCGGCCGGCCGTCTGCGGGGCACCAGCAGACCTCGCGTCACCCCCCGCTCTGCTCCTGCAGGACCTCCAGCTGGTCGGCAGCGATGGCGGCCTCACCCTCGAACGCGGAGAAGAAGGCCTCGGCGTCGTCGAAGAGCCCATCGGCCGCGATGCCGAAGTCCTGCTCGAAGGTGTCCCGCTGCACCTGCACCACCGTGCCGGAGACCCGGACGACGTCGTCGACGTCCAGTTCGGCCGGCGGGTTGGCCGAGATGACCGCGATCGGTTCGCCCGTCTCGTCGGCGATGCGGAAGGCACTGCCCACATCGGTCGTGGTGAGCACCTCGGACACCGCGGCGCTGACGGTGACCTCCTGGCCGATGAGGGCCTGCGCATCCTCGAAGACCCCCGCCTCGTCCTCGGGGACCGGGGGCACCGGGTCCACCGGTGCGTCGGCGTCCCCGACACCGTCCTCCAGGGCGCCGACCCGGTCGTCGAGGGCACCGATGTCGTCCTGGATCCCCTGGAGGTCCTCCGTGGTGACGCCCCCGGCCTCCGGACCGGCTGAGTCACCACAGGCGGCAAGCCCGCCCATGCCGATGGCGGCCGCCACGAGGGCCGCAGCCGCGCGTGCGGGACCCCGACCATGGAGTGCGGTCAGGCGCCGGCTCGTGCTCATAGCTTCTCCTCTTCGTCACCGAGCGCTGCGTGGTGCAGCGCCGCCTCCTCGGGCACCGCCTGCCTGCCCGAGGGACTCCCGTGGACGCGGGCGGCGACGCTTCCGACATCCATCCGCAAGGCTGGTGCAACATTCCTCGTCGCTTCCCGGCTGGCGGGGGTCCGCCGCGGCCGTGGGCACCTGCGGGAACCGGCGCCCGCGCCGGTCCTCAGCGGACGCCGGCGGCGTACCCGACGGCAGATGCGGCGTGACGCTGTCCGGCGTCCTCGCGGACGGCTCCCAGCCGTTCATCGAGCAGTGCGTCGATGCGCCGGCCGCGCAACCCGACGGCCACGACGAGCTCGGCCTCGATGTCGGCGAGCTCGGCCTGACGTCGCCGCAGCACGGCCAGCTCGGTCAGCGCCGCCCTCCTGACGGTCCGGTTGTCGTGGAGGTCGGCGTCGATGGCCGCCACGGATCGGCGTGAAGACGTACGCATGGCGTTCTCCTCGTGCAGGTGTGGTGCCGAGCGGCGCCGGCGGGCGCCGGACCGTGCACCGTCGATGCCCCTGCACCCGGGGGCTCAGCGGTCGTGACCCACTGCTGACACCGAAGCGCAAGGCACACGCCACACGGCTCGGACGGGCACCGCCACCGGCTGCTGCCACCGGTCCGCTCCGGCGGCGCGCGGGCGGCTGCCGGCCTCGGCCCCCGTCGCAGAGACGGGACGCATGTGGCGCGAGAGGAACGAGGACCTCCCGCAACGGGGGGCTGTCCACGGCTCCGCTGCACCCGGGGACCGCATGGATCGTTGACAGATCGTCTCGGGACGGCCGACAGTGAGAACCGACCGACCGCGGTCTTCTGCCGGAGGTGGGACCGCCCGGCCCAGCAGCAGGGCAGGGAGCGCCTGAGGCTCACCGCCGAGGAGTCCTTCGACCTCCTCCGCCCGGTCTCCTCGCGAACCGACACGAAGCTGAGGGCCGCATCGATGGCCGCGACGGAACGGCGACACGGGTGGGTGTTCCGCTGCAGGAGCACCCGCGTGAAGCGGTACGGCGGGGCTGCGATGACGAGGACCGCCCCGGGGGGGCGTCGGGCCGGAGACCTGCGGACGTGGCAGCCCCGCGCCCGGTCGCCCGTCGCCATCAGGACAGCAGAGGAGAGGTGGGATGGACGCTCGCTCGGTCGGGCGCGCGATCTTCGCGTTCGCGATACTGCTGGCCCTGGCCAGTGCGGTGGGCAAGGGCGTGGTCGGCGACTGGGAGGCGGCCCTCCGCTTCGCCGGGGTCGCGGTGCTCATGTACCTGCCCCGCGCCTCCGACGTCCCACCGTCCTTCGCCGCGGCCTTCGCGACCTTCCTGCTGCTGGCCACCTGGGCGTCGGTGCAGCACTGGTACCGGGACTTCAGCTGGTTCGACGTGCTGGTGCACTTCCTGACGCCGGGCAGCCTGGCTGCCGTGTCCTACTTCGCGCTGGTCCACTGGCGTCTCATGCCGACCGTGGTCGCCCCGCCCGAGCGGCTCCGCCCCTGGGCTCCGGTGGTGTGGGTCACGGCGGTCGGGCTGGCCGCAGCGACCCTGTGGGAGTTCTACGAGTGGGTGGTCGAGCAGATCAGCCCCGCGGGCATGATCGTCGGCTACACCGACACGATCGTCGATCTCTTCGCCGGCATGCTGGGCTCGCTGGTCGCGGGTCTCCTGGTGTTGCAGTGGGGACGTCGGCACGAGAGGTCCCGGCTGTCGGAGGCCGACCGCGCGGCGTAGGGTCCGCCGCCGTCGGGCCGGATCGCCGGTCGGGCGAGCGCCCCGGCCAGGGTGCCCGGCTGCCCGCTCGGGCCCTGCCGACCGAGTCGCGGGCTCGTCATCTGGCGCCAGCGGGGCGAGCGGTCGATGTGACGTCTCCCTGACGAGCACCGGCGGACGTGGTCGACGGACTGCCGTCCCGCTCACCGTGGGAGAGGCGCCGGCCCGGCCTCCCCCGTGCCGGGCCGGCGCCCCTCGGAGCAGGACCGGAGGCGATGACCGTGGCCGGCACTCACGTCGCGCCCGCCGTCCGCACCGCCGTCCCGGGGCGAGCCCGGCGTACGGCGGTGCACCGGACGGCCGGACCGCCGCCGACGGTTCCGCCTGCATCCGAGGAGGACTGAGTGCACCGGAGGACTCGCATCGGAGGGGGCCGTCCGGTCCTACGGGGAGTGTGCCGCGTCCGGATAGCCTGGCCCCGGGTCGAGCTCACGGCCCGACCGCTCACCGGCAGGCAGCGCGTCGGGGGGCCCGCACCGGGCCGCGCCCCGTGCTCGCCGGCAGAGGTGATCGCTTGCCCCTCCCTTCCTCCTCCCCCTGTGGACCGCGCCCCGCGGGCACCCCCACGTTCCTCGTCCGGATCGATCTCGTCACCGGCCGCATGGAGCTGGCCGGAGCACTGACCGCGCGCACCGCGCACCTGCTCCTCGCCGCCGTCCCGAGCCTGGTGCGCGCCGGTGCCGGCCGCTGGACGGTGGACGTCACCGGGCTGACCGCATGCGATCACTCCGGGCTGCGGGCCATCGGCGCCACCTACCGCCGGGCGCTGCGGCACGACCGGCGGATGACGCTGGTCGGCGCGCCGCCGGCGCTGGTCCGAGCGCTGTCCCGGCTGCGCCTGGACGGGCACGTCCTCGCCTCCGACCGGGGGTCGGACGCCGCACGGGTCCCGCTGGCCGGCGGTGCGCGGGGGCCGGCCCCCGGTGCGCCACGGACCGGCACCGCCCCCTGCCTGGACTGAGCGCCGTGAGGCCGGCGGAGCACGCCCGGGAGGTGGTCGGGCCGTGACGTCGACCGGCGGATCGCGCAGCGTGCGGGTGGACGTGGCCGGGGTGTCCCGACCCGTGGCCGAGCAGGCCCACGCGGCGCTGGCCGACGTCGCGTCGCTGGCGACCGAGGCCGTTCCCGGCTGCCTGGGGGTCGGGGTGTCCCTGGCCATCGACGGCGAGGTCCACACCGTCGCACTGACCAGCGAGTCCGCCCGGCTCCTCGACGAGGTGCAGTACCGCGACGGCGAGGGCCCCTGCCTGACGGCGCTGCGCGCGGGCGAGGAGATCACCTGCCACGACTACGCCGTCGACCGGCGCTGGCCCGACCTGGCCCGGCTGGCCCGGTCGACCGGGGTGAGCAGCTCGCTGTCGGTGCCGCTGCGCGCCGACGACGGTGTCATCGGCGCGCTCAACGTCTACGCGGGGCGGCCGGGCTCGTTCGGCGACGGTCCCCGCGGCACCGCGCGGACGCTCGCCCGCCACGGAGCGGTGATCCTCGACCAGTTGCAGCAGCGGCACGCCGAGGAGGGCCGCCGGGCCGTCGAGCACCGCGTGGTCGAGGAACTGCGCCGCAGCCTGCTGCCGGAGCTACCGGCCCTGCCCGGGCTGGCCTCCGCGGTGCGGCACGTGGCCGATGTCCGCGCCGACCGGATGGGTGGGAACTGGCACGACCTGTTCCCGCTGCCCGACGGCGCGGTCGGGCTCGTCATCGGCGACGCCGTGGGCCACCACGGCACCGCGGCGGCGACGATGGGGCAGCTGCGCAGCGTCCTGCGCTCCTACGCCTACGAGGGCGCCAGCCCCTCCCTGGTGCTCGACCGCATGGACCGGCTGGTCGAGGGGTTCCGGCTGGCGGAGCAGGCGACGGTCTTCTACGGCCGGCTGGTCGTCGACACCGGCGGGGCGCTGCTGCTCTACGGCAACGCCGGGCACCCCCCACCCCTGCTCCGGGGTCCCGACGGCGCGGTGACCCGACTGGCCGGCGCGGCGTCCGGCCCGATCGGCGTCCCCCCGCAGGGGCACCGACCACGGTCGGAGGCGGCCACCGACCTGCCGGCCGGCGCCACGCTGCTGCTCTACACCGACAGCCTCCTGCACGGCCTCACCGAGGAGCGGGAGGTCGGTCCCGGGGAGGCGATCGAGATGGTCGCCGACACCCTCGCCACCGTGCCCGGCACGGCCACCCCCTCCGCGCTCTGCCAGGGGGTCCTCGACGAGCTGGTCGAACCCGAACGGCACGAGGACGTGACGCTGCTGGCCGTCCGGATCGCCGACCGCCCCCACTCCCGCCCCGCCGAGGCGGGGACCGGGGGCCGAGCGGGGCCGAGGCCGGCCGAGCGCGCCCGCCGCCTCGCCCACCTGCTCGCCGAAGCAGAACGCGACAGCCGGCGGCTGTGCGCCGAACTGCGGGACACCCGACGGCAGGAGCCGGTCGGCGACGACGTCCTGTCCCGAGCCCAGCGATGTCACCTGCTGGTCCAGGACGCACTGACCTGCGGCGCCATCGAGCTGGCCACCCAGCTCGACGTCCCCGACGACCAACTGCCGTCGTAGAGGGGGCCGGGTCGAGGAGGTGCGGTGTCGCCACGGCCTACCGGGTCACCGGGAGGGTAGGCCGTGGCGCCTGGCTCGGCGCGGATCCGCGTGGCCTGCACCGGGATCCGGTCGACCACCGGCACCGGGAGATCACCCCGGGCAGGCCGCCACCGCGGTCGTCAGCTGCGGGCCCCGCATCGACCCGTCCCGGCCACACGGATCCCGGATCCGCGTGACCGCGGTCACCGACCGGCGGACCGGCGTCACGGACCGCCCGCACCGGCGGTCTGATCGTCATCGCGACGAGGCGGCCCGGATGACGCCATCCTCCGGCCGCCTGCTCCTCCAGGCCCCCGACCGGGGCCGGTCCGCTGGAGTTACGGCTGTGTGACGGTCGCGGTGCCCGCGGTTGCGCTCATCGAGGGCCCGGGTAGTGGGGCGCCGGAATCAGTCCCGTTCCAACCTCCTCGTTCTCTCGAGGGTTCCATGAACGGACGCTGCGGTCCCCGCCGGACCGCCTGGCTGCTGGCCACTCTGCTGATCGCCGCGGGTACGACCGCCTGCACTGCCGACGAGGACACCTCGGCCGGCGCCGGTACGACCGGCGCCGGGGCCGAGGAGACCGAGCTCGACGCCGCGGTCGAGGAGGACGCTCCCGCGGTCACGCCGCCCGGGCCCACCGTGACCGAGCCGGTCGACGTCGTCGAGGTCCTGACCGATCAGACCTTCGTGGCCGAGGGACTGTCGGAGACCTCCGGGGATCCCGTGCTCGTGGTCCACCAGGCCGGGATCCCACTGGAGCCCGGGCAGACGGTCGAGGTGACCGGCAAGGTGCGGACGTTCGACGAGGCGATGTTCGAGGAGCAGCTGGGCCTGGAGCTCGACGACCAGGCCCTCGGCGCCTGGACCGGGCGTTCCGCGGTGCTCGCGCTCGAGGTCGCCCCCGGAGGCACGCGGTGATCCGCCGGCGGAGCGCCGCAGTGGTGGCTCTGGTGACGGCGTGGCTGGTGGCCGGGGGCACGGCGCTCGCCTCCCCGTCGCCCGAACCGACACCGCCCAGCCCGACGGCCGAACCGCCGGGCCCGACCTCCGAGCCCCCGACGGCGGAGCAGCAGGGCCCGCCGACGGCCGGCACCGACGACCCCGGGGTGCCGACCGTGGAGGTCAGCGGCCAGGACGTCTCGCTGTGGACGATCGACGCGGTCGAGGGGATCGCGGAGAACCGCACCGAGCGGACCACCATCCCGCTCTACGTGCCGCCCGAGCAGCTGCTGGACCCGGAGCACTTCCTCTGGGACAGCTGGCCGATGCGCAACATGGACGACGGGCAGATCACGACCCTGCCGGGCGGCTGGGAGGTGTGGGTCACCCTGGCGTCCGACCGGACACCGGGCGACGGCGAGGCCTTCTTCACCGTCGCCAAGTGGCGCTACTACTTCACCAAGGACGGCCGCTGGATCGACGGCGGCTACCTGTTCGGCGACGACGCCCTCGGCGCACGGCAGTGGGCCGGCTCGGTGCGCTACGACCAGCAGACCGGGCGCGCCAGCTTCTACTACACCGCCGTCGGGAAGACGCCGGGCGAGGGCGGCGCACCGTCGCCCGAGGCCGGTCCCCCGTCGCCGAACCCCGAGCCGCCGTCCTACCCGGAGGACTTCGCGCCGGGGAACCCGGCCGCCGGCCGCCCGCCGGTGCTGCAGCAGATCGCGCTCACCAGCGCGCAGGTCGTGGTGGACGACGAGGGCGTCACCTTCACCGACTGGGCGCCGCACGAGGTGATCCTGGAACCCGACGGTGAGATCTACCAGACGTTCCAGCAGTTCGACCCGGACGCGGTCATCTACGGCTTCCGTGACCCGTGGGTCTTCACCGACCCGGACACCGGCGACGAGTACCTGCTGTTCGTGGGCAACGCGACGTTCATCCAGGGCCCGCACAACGGCGTCGTGGGGGTCGGCCACCGGACCGAGGACGGTTCCTGGGAGCTGGAGGAGCCGATCCTCGCCGCCGACCAGGTGAACAGCCAGCTGGAGCGGCCGCACCTGGTGTTCCGCGACGACCACGTCTACCTGTACTTCACCACCCACGCGTTCACGTTCGCGCCGGCGTACGCGGGCCCGGAGGGGCTCTACGGGTTCGTCACCGACGGTCCGGACTGGCGGGCGGGCTACCGGCCGCTCAACGGGGGTGGCCTGGTCGCCGGCAACCCGCCGACGGCACCCACCCAGGCCTACTCGTGGCTGGTGCTGCCCTCCGGGCACGTCATGGCCTACCTCAACAACGCCGGGGACCCGGACAGCGACGAGTACCCGGGCGGCTGGATCGGCGAACCGGCCCCGATGTTCGAGCTGCAGATGACGGAGGACCGGGCGTGGATCGCCGATGCGCTCACCCCGCTGGGTGACGAGGACCGGCCGCCGGTACCGGAGCCGACACCCGTGCCGCAGGAGCCGACGACCCCGGGACCGGGCATCCCGATCCTCGAGCAGGCGCTGCCGGAGGTGCCGCGATGACCACCCGGAAGACCGCTGCGCTGCTGGTGGCCACGGCGGTGGCCCTCGCCGGGCCCGCGACCGCCGCGTCCGCCCAGGCGCCCGAACCGCCCTCCCCGGCGCCCTCGCCGCCGCCCACCGCCGGCCCGTCCCCGGACGGGCAGGGTGACCAGGGCCCCGAGCCCGGGGCACCCCAGCCCACCACCGCCGGGGAGGACCCCGGTGGCGGGGGGGCGCTGGTCGAGGACGAGCCCGGCCTGCCCGAGGGCTACGAGTTCGACGGCGCGTTCACCAGCGTGTGGCTGGAGTCCTCGGCCCGGGGGATCACGCCCGACGGGACGACGACCCTGCCGGTCGTCGAGATCCCCGATCTGATCGACACCGACGCCTACGTCTGGGACAACTGGCCGATGCGCACCCCGACCGGGGAGGTCGCGGTCGTGGACGGCTACGTCGTCCTCGTCGCGCTGACCGCTCCGCGGGAGGGCAACATCCCGGGCGAGCGGCACGGCCTGGCCCAGTGGAGCTACTACTTCACCCGCGGCGAGGAGTGGATCGAGGGCGGGCCGGTGTTCCCCGAGGGCACCGCGCTCGGGGAGCGGCAGTGGGCCGGCAGCACCGTCTACGACCCCGCGACCGGCCGGGCCACCATGTACTACTCGGCCCTCGGCGGGAACCTCCCCGACGACGCCCGCTACGACGACGCCGACCAGTTCGAGGACCCGGCCGCCGAGTCCCGCCAGGAGATCGCCGCCACCAGCGCGCAGGTGGTGACCGGGGACGGCGTGCGTTTCAGCGACTTCGCGCCGCACGAGATCATCCTGACCGCCGACGGCGAGTACTACGTGACGGCGGAGATGAGCCGGCGGGGCAACGGGCCCTACGTGTTCCGCGACCCGTTCTGGTTCCTCGATCCCAGGACCGGCAGGGAGTACCTGCTGTTCGCGGCGTCCTCGGCGCTGTACGAGGGGTCGCACGCCGCGGTGGTCGGCGCGGCGGAGCGGTTGTCCGACGGCACCTGGCGGACGCTGCCGGCGCTGCTCAACGCCACCGGGACGAACAGCCAGCTCGAGCGGCCGCACATCGTGGTGCAGGACGGGCGGTACTACCTGTTCGTCACCACGCACGGGTTCAGCTTCGCCGAGGACATCGAGGCACCGGCCGGGTTGTACGGCTTCGTGGCCGACTCGGCGTCCGTGCGCGGGCACTACCTGCCGCTCAACGACAACGGGTTGGTGCTGGCCAACCCGGCGGAGGCCCCGCAGGAGCTGTACAGCTTCCTGGTGCTGCCCGGCGGCAACGTCCTCAACTACGTGAACTACGTCAACCTGGGTGACGTGTCGCTGTCCGAGATCGGCGAGCAGTCCCGGCAGTGGCAGCGCGAGCACTTCGGCGGCACCCCCGGGCCGCTGTTCGACATCCGGATCGTCGGCCAGCACACCATGCTCGAGTCGCAGTCGTGAGGGTGCGCCCCGGGCGCCGGGCCGCCCCGTTGGTGGCCTTGGCGCTCCTGACCGGCTGCACGAGCGCGGACGACGGGACGGTTCCCGCCGCCACCACCCAGACCCCGCCCCTGGAGCAGCTCCCCTCCCCGGCGCTCGGTCTGTACACCGAGGAGCTGCGACCGCAGTTCCACTGGTCCCCGCCGTTCGGGTGGATGAACGACCCCAACGGCCTCGTCCGCGTGGACGGCGAGTACCACCTGTTCTTCCAGTACAACCCCTACAGCGTCGACTTCGGCCGGATCGGCTGGGGGCACGCGGTCAGCACCGACCTCGTCCACTGGCAGCCGCTGCCGGTCGCACTGGCCCCCACCGACGCCGAGCTGATCTTCAGCGGCAGCATCGTCGTCGACCGCGACGACACCAGCGGGCTGTGCGCCGAGGCCGAGCCGGGCGCGTGCCTCGTAGCGATCTACACCACCCACCGCGACCTCGGGGAGCGGACGATCCAGACCCAGGACGTCGCGGTCAGCACCGATCGCGGTCGCACCTGGACCAAGTACGAGGGCAACCCGGTCCTCGACCTGGGGCTCACCGACTTCCGCGACCCGAAGGTCTTCTGGCACGAGCCCACCGCCTCGTGGGTGATGGTCGTCGTGCTGCCCATCGAGCGGCAGGTGCTGCTGTACCGCTCCCCCGACCTGCTGGCGTGGGAGCCGCTCAGCGAGTTCGGTCCGGCCGGCGCCGTCGACGGCATCTGGGAGTGCCCCGACCTGTTCCCGCTCACCGTGGAAGGCACGGAGGACACCCGCTGGGTGATGAAGGTCGACCTCAACCCCGGCCACGTCGCCGGCGGCTCCGGCGGGCAGTACTTCGTCGGCCGGTTCGACGGCACGACCTTCGTCCCCGACGAGCCCGACGCCGCCCCGCTGTGGGTGGACTACGGCAGGGACTTCTACTGCGCCACCACCTTCGCCGAGGGCGTGGACGAACCGGGCCGCCAGCTGTGGCTCGGCTGGCTCAACGACTGGCTGTACGCCCCGCAGGTGCCCACGTATCCCTGGCGCGGCAGCATGACCCTGGCCCGCGAGCTGTCCCTGGTCCCGACCCCTGACGGGCCCCGGCTGGCGCAGGAGCCGGCCGGTGACCTGGAAGCCCTGCGCACCGGTGAGGTCACCGCCACCGGCTCGGCCGGCGAGCTCACCGACGCCCTGGCCGAGCTCGATCCGGACGAGCTCGACGCCTTCGAGGCCCGGCTCGCCCTCGGCGCGGGCGCCGGCTCGCCCGTCGAGCTGCGGCTGCTGCTGGAGTCCGGGGACGTCGCCGCCACCGTCCGGGTGCTGCCCGGCGAGGGCTTCCTCGTCGAGCGACCCGACGAGGGCAACCTCGAGGTGGCGCCCACCTTCCCCGGCCCCACGCCGGTGGCACCGACCGGCGCCGAGGACCCGATCACGCTGCACGTGCTGCGGGACCGCAACTCCCTGGAGGTCTTCGGCGCCGACGGGCGCTCGGTGATCACCGAGCTCGTCCTGCCGGCCGGGGACGTGACCCGCGTGGAGGTCGTCGGCGGCGACGGCGCCGACCTGGAGCTGGACCTTCGGCCCCTCGCCGGCGCCTATTGAACCGGTCGGCTCCCCCCGGCAGCCCCCGGGCGGTCATGCCACCCGAGCCGGCGCCGCAACCGGGGGCTGCGCGGGCCGGCGCGGGCCGGTCGGGAGTTCGTCGGTGTGCACAGCTGGTCGGGCGACGGCCCGCACGCTGCGATCGGTGGATCCCCACGGGAACGGTGACCTGGACCTGCACCACCCGCGGGGACGTCATCCGGCCGGTGCGTCGGGGCACAGGGGGTCCGCCGACCCTGCCCCCAGCCGGTGCCGCTCGTGGGCGTAGCATCCGGGCGGGTCGAAGCGAGGCTCGCGGCGCGTGTGACCGGGTGGCGAAGGTGGCGACCCGGCATCCGGATCACTGGCGAGTCGGCCGATGCCGTGGTTCCCCACCGGGCCGGGGAACTCCTCGAAGGCCCCGCTCTCGACCGAAGGAGCGCGGACGTGTCCGGACCCGGGTTCACCGTGGGACCAGCGGAGCTGAACGGTGCCGCGCAGCGGCTGGCCGCGGCGCGGACCCGGGTCGCCGTGCTGTCGCAGGTGGTCTTGCTGGCGCCGGCGATGATGCCGGGCGCCGAACACGTCTCGGTCACCGTGCCGGCGGCGGGTCGGCTGGTCACCGCGGCGGCCAGCGGGCCGCTGGCCCGGCAGGTCGACGAGGTCCAGTACCGGACCGGCGAGGGTCCCTGCGTGACCGCGAGCCTGACCGGCGACACCGTCCTGGTCGGCGATGTCGCGACCGAGACGCGCTGGCCGCGGTTCACCGCCCGCGCCGCGCGGCTACCCGTGCGGGCCATGCTCAGCGTGCCGCTGCCCGATGGCTCCGGGGTGGCCGGCTCGCTCAACGCATCCGCCACGACGGCGGGCGCGTTGACCCCGCACAGCGGCATCACCGGATCGGCGTTCGCCGCGCTGGCCGGCCTGGCCCTGCTGGCCGCCACCGACCGGGAACGCGCCCTCGACCGGCTGGCGCAGACGCGGTCGGTGGTGGCTCTGCTCGCCCATGACCTTCGATCCGGGATGACCGTGACCCGGTCGGCCGAGGACTTCCTGCTGGGTCAGCGAAGCCAGCTGGACCCGGCCGGTCAGGAAGCGCTCGACCTGCTCGGTGACGAGCTGCAGCGGCAGGAGCGCCTGCTGTTCGAGCTGCTGGACCTGGCCCGCGCCGAGCTTCCGTCGACCCGCGCCACCGCGTTGCTGCCGGAGGTGGTGGAGACGGTGGGCAGGCACCGCCGCACGGTGCCGGTGCAGCCCGGCCCCGGTGCGGCCGAGCTGCTGGTGACCATCCACCACCTGCGACTGCGCCGGATCCTGGCCAACCTGCTGGACAACGCCGACCGGCACGCCGGCGGCGCGACCGCCGTGCACGTCGCCGGAACCCCGGAGGAGGCCCGGGTGACCGTCGAGGACGCCGGCCCGGGCGTACCCGCCGACCGCCGGGAGAGGCTGTTCACCGATCTGATGGGCACCTCCACCGCTTCCACCACCGGCGGCAGCCACCTGGGACTCGGCTTGATCCGCCTGCACGCCCGTCTGGCCGGCGGTGACCTGCGCATCGAGGACCGCCCCGGCGGCGGCGCCCGCTTCGTGCTGCTCCTGCCCACCGCGGACGTGTCCGCCCCGACCGACCGCTTCCCAGCCGGTTCCGGTGGCCACACCCCCGGCCCCGACCGCACGCCGCCTGCTCAGCGATGACCGACCCCTGCGTCCCCGACGGGAGCCCGGGCGCCGATCCGCACTGACCCGCGACCACGCCGGTCCCTCACCGCTCAGTCCTCGTCGAGGAGGTTGACGTCGACCGCGGCGACGTAGGGCCCGCCCTCGAAGACCTCGAACTCCGCGTCGCGAAGATCGGCCTGGAGTTCCGCTTCCACCTCCAGCAGGACGAACGTGCCCACCGTGCCCGTGACCTGCGCGGTGTACCCGGGGAGCAGCGCGACGCCGTCGGGGACCGGCCGCACGACGAGGGTCGCCCGGTCCCCCTGCCCGATGACGAAGGCCTGCGGGTTGAGCACCTCGACGATCTTGCCCTCGACGGTCACGGGAGTGCCGGGCGTCGCGTCGAAGAGGGCGGTCTCGCTCTCCTCCTCGGGAGCGTTCGCGATGTCCTCCTCGCTGACCTCGTCCTCCAGCGACTGGACCCCCCCGAGGTCCTCGGCGCCTTCCTCGTTGATGTCCTCGAGGGTCACCGCCGATTCGGGGTCGTCGCCGCAGGCCGCCAGTCCGAAGGTCAGGGACAGGGCGAGCGCGGGCACGCCCAGCATGCGGGTGATCGGAGATCTGACGGTCGACACGGGGTCTCCTCCTCGTCGGCCGGGCGCCACCTGCGGCCGAGCCGCTGGAGGACGTCCGGCACCTGGTCCTGTCGGCCAGGGAGGTGCCCGGTGAGGACGAGCCCGCGCACGGGGGGCCCCGCTTGTCACCCCACCGCAACGACGCTGCCTCCCGGACGACCGGAGGCGTGTCGAACGCGTGACGAAGGACCGACCGAGCGGACGCGGCAGGGAGCGCGTGGACACGGTTGGGGGGTGGCGGAGAACGGGTCGCGCAGGTCGGCTCGTGCAGCAGGCACGAGGACGGCGGGACCGGGAGACCTGCGGGGGCGAGCGGTGGGAGGGGTCCCCTCGGATGCGTGCACACCGACCGGCCCGCCAGGTTGCCTCGCACCGGCCGGCGCGGTCGTCGACCGACCGGGCGAACCAGCGCTCGGCGCCGCCAGGAGACGCACTGCATGGAGACGGACCGCGTCGTGAGCGAGGAACCCGAGCGCAGTGGGCGCCGAACGCGCTGGTCGCGGCAAGCGGCACGAAGGCTCGCGACGAATCCCCGGTTCGGGCTCGCCGTCAGGGCCGCTGTCGCAGCCGCCATCTCCTGGGGATTCGTGCAGGTCCTACCGGGTTTCGCGGCGGACTACCCCTACTACGCGCCCCTGGGCGCCGTGATCGCCACGTCCACGACGATCGCCGGGGCGGCGCAGCAGTCGGCGCAGACCGTCACCGCCATCGCCCTCGGCGCCGCGGTGGCACTCGGGATCGAGTCGCTGCTGGGGCGGAACCTGGCCACGATGGCCGCCGTCGTGGGCATCGGCGTTCTCCTGGGCGGATGGAAGCGACTGGGCAGCGGAGCCGCGTGGCTGCCCACATCGGGACTGTTCGTGCTGGTCCTCGGGAACGAACACCCGCTGCACTACGTCGCTGGGTTCGCCGGGCTGACCCTGCTGGGTGCACTGATCGGGCTGGTTCTGATCACTGCGTTCCCACCCCTGCCGCTGGCGCCCGCGAGCGCAGCCCTGGACCGGCTGCGGACGACCCTCGCCGATCAGCTGGAGGACCTCGTCGCCGGCCTCCGACAGGGAGGTGCCCCCACCCCCGGCGAGTGGGATGCCCACGTGCACGCCATCGACCCTGTGGTCGCACAGGCGCGCGAGGCTGTGAGCCGAGCGGCGGAGGCGCGAAGGGGCAACCGGATCGCGGGTCGGTTCCGCGACTCCCTGGAGCGCCAGCGGCGACAGGCCGAAGCGTTGCAGCGGCTGGCCTTCCTGGTCGCGAGCATCACGCAGTTCCTGACCGAGGCCGACGTCGCGGGGAGGGAACGAATGGCACTGGGACCATCCCTGCGCCTCCCCGTGGCTGAGGCCTTGGGCAGCCTCGCCCCGCTACTGCGGAGCGTGGACGGGCAGGAACCGGATCCGGTGGCGGCCGAACGGGCATGTGACGCACTGAGGACGCTGACAGCGCAGCTGCGTCGCACGAGGGCGACGACCGATGAGGACCTCCTCGTCGCGAGCGGGATCGTGGAGAACATCCGGAGATCGCTCCGCACGCTCCGACCGCCGGGAGCGGACGAGCCGGCCGTGGGGTGACATCGGCCCCCTTGCGCCACCGGATCGATCCCGACGTGACGCCGACGAGGACGGCTCGCGTGAGGAGCTCGACGGGACGAGGAGGCCGACAGCACCGACCGGGACCGGGGGTCTGGGGGACGACGACGAGGACACCGGCACGCCGCGACCGGGCGGGCGGCTGACCCGAGCATCGGCTCCCCCGCGTGGAGCGCGCGACATGACGCTTGGGTGACGTAGCGCCCGGAGCCGGGTGGGCGGCCATGGCCCGGGCACACCGTGACCGAGCCCACCCTGGGGGGTGCGTGACCAGCGGCAGCCGCCGACCGGGTGACCTCGGAGAGGAGTCCCAGCAGTGCCTGCTCATGCACACCGGGGGCCGACGGCCCGCGTCCTGACGGCACTGCTCGCCGCCACCGGACTCGGCGTCACCGCCTGTGGCGGTCTCGACGACGACAACGCACTGGCGCCGTACAGCCCGGTCGAGGTGCCGGACATACGCGGTCCGGACGACATCGACGACGCCTACGCGGGTCTGCTCGACGAGAGGGTGCACGAGGACCTGGACGCCTACACGGGGATCGAGATGACCCTTCTCGTGGACGTCGTCGAGGTCATCGGCTCGCGGGCATTCGCCGTGACCTCACCGGCGGGGGAGCGGGTGGACCCGGTCCTCGTGGTCACCAGCCGCGACACCGGAACCGAACCCGCGGCCGGGGAGCACCTGGTCATCGCGGTCACCCCGGTCGACGACTTCGACGCCGAGGTGGTCGTGGACCAGCTGGAGCTGGGGGTCGCGCCGGAACGGCTCGACCGCTGGGACGACGAGACCTTCCTCGTCGCCACGATCGTGGAGTCCGCTGCCTGAGCCGGCGCCGGCCTCTGCCCGGGACACGCACGGATCGGTGCGCTGCACCGTCCGCCTGCCGGTCACGTCCGTGACGCCTGCGCACCGGCCACCTTTCGACCTCGTGACAGAGTGCCCTGGCCGGGCGAGACATTCCCGGGACCGGGAACGACGTAAGCCGACAGCACGCGCCGAGCCCGCCGCGCCATCAGCGAAGGCCCGCAGTCCTGCCGATCCGGCGGACCGCGGTGATCGGTGTGAGGAGCCCTCATGGCCGAGGGGCGGGACCGGGCCGACCGGATGGCCGCACTCGCGCGCGAGCTGACCCGGCAGCCGGACCTGGCGCAGGTCGTGCAGCGGGTGGCTGCGTTCGTCGCCGAGAACCTGGGTCGCGAGCTCAGCGTCAGCGTCTCGCTCGTCCGCCGGGGCCGGGACGTGGAGACGCCGGCGGCGACCGATGCGCGGGCGGTACGGGCCGATCAGCTGCAGTACCAGCTCGGCGAGGGGCCGTGCCTGGACGCCATCTGGAAGCAGGCGACCTCCGGCGTCGACGACCTGGTCGTCGACCGCCAGTACCCGGACTGGTCGACCAGAGTGGCCGCGGAGACCGGCCTCCGCAGCGTCCTCTCCCTGCGGTTGTTCGTCGACGAGGACGAGAGCCTCGGGGCGCTGAACCTCTTCTCACCCCACGTGCGGGGGTTCGACGGAGCGACCCGCAGCGACGCCCTCGCCTTCGCCGCGCAGGCGGCGGTCGCGGTCACCCGGGGGAGGATGGAGGAGCACTTGCGCACGGCGATGCGCACCCGGGGGCTCATCGGTCAGGCTCAGGGCATCCTCATGGAGCGACTCAGGATCACCGCGGACCAGGCCTTCGGGATCCTCAGCCGGCTGTCGCAGGAGAGGAACACCAAACTGCGGGAGGTGGCCAGGTACCTGGTCGAGACCGGGGAGATCCCTCTCGGTGACCCGGGCACGAGCCGAGGCGACACAGGCGATCGAGGTGGCGGTCGGCGCGGCACGCCGGGCGGCCGATGATGCCGCCCGGGCAGCCAGGACGCGGCTGACCCGGCCACCGAAGCAGCGCAGGACGTCTTCGCGGAGTCGGAGGACGCGGACGTCGACACCGCGGCCGACGAGGTGCAGCAGATCCTCCGCAACGCAGTGACCGGCGACCACGGCGAGCAGGTCGAGATCCGGGCCGAGCGCATGGCCGACTTCATGGACGCCCTGCCCCGGGACCTGCAGAACGACCTGCACAACGCCATCGGCATGGAGCCCGAGGCAGCCCAGCAGGAGCTGCAGGAGGTGGGGCTGGGCGTGCTCGACGGAGACCACGGCCGGGACGTCCAGATGCGGGGCCAGTGGTCGGGGCAGACGTTCCACCAGTGGGAACTCGGGCAGATGAGCGAGAGCGACGTGGATGCCGCCACGGATGCCGGGTGACCTGCCTCGAAGCCCAGGTGGTCGGCGCACCCGGGCGGCCGTGAGCCGACCGCGGCGGTCCGCTCGGCCAGCACCCGGGTGAGCGGCCCGTCCATCTCGGCCTCGGGTCGGCAGTCGCCGCCCGCGCCGACGTCGGGGCGACCAGCCGGGTCGCCAGAGCGGCAGGTCCGCAGCGGTGCTGCCGACCAGCTGTGCGACCTGCGGCTTCGTCCAAGGGCGTCGCGGTCCCGGTCAGGCGTCCGCCGACACCAGCTCGTACTCGGCGAGGTCGAGCTCCGCGGTCCGCTTGCGGTAGTCCTCCACGCTGCCGGACCAGTTGTTGGTGATCCGGCCGTCCGGCGTCTTGTACCAACTGTTGCAGTTCCCGGCGAAGGAGCTGTTGCGGAGCTCGTCCTGCAAGTGTGCGTTGTAGTGCTCGAGCACGTCGGGCTTGAGGTCCAGCGCGGCGCCCTTCTGCTTGCCGGCTTCCAGGGCCTTCAGGACGTAGTCGAACTGGCACTCGAGCATCGCGATGATCGAGTTGTGTCCGAGGTTGGTGTTGGGCCCGTACAGGATGAACAGGTTGGGGAATCCCGACACGGTCATTCCGAGGTAGGCCTCGGGTGCTTCCCGCCAGGCGTCCCGCAGGGAAACACCCTCGCCACGGCGCGGCGGCCAGCTCTTCGGGGATCGCCCGATGATCTCGACGTGTCCGATGAAGGACAGGGTCTCGAACCCGGTGGCGTAGATGATGACGTCCATCTCGTGCAGGCGGCCGTCCGCGGTCCGAACGCCGGCGGACTCCATGCGGTCGATGCGCTCGGTGACGAGCTCGACGTTGTCCCGCATGAGAGCCGGGTAGAACGTGTCGGCGATCAGCAGTCGCTTGCAGCCGATCGGGTATTTCGGCCAGAGCTTCTCGCGAAGGTCGGGGTCGGGGACCTGGGACTCCAGGTGCTCCCGCGCGATCCGGGTGAACTCCTGCGCGACCGGGTTGTCCTCAAGCTTCATCGCGCCGATCCAGCCCTCGTGCTCCCAGTAGAAGGCGTCCCGGCTCTCCTGCAGGCGGGCCGGATCCTCCAGGAACAGCCGGCGCTCCTCCGCGGTGTAGGGCCGGTCCAGCCGGGGCACGCAGTAGTTCGGCGTCCTCTGGAAGACCGACAGGTGACCGGCGACCTCCGCGACCTCCGGGATGAACTGGACGGCGCTGGCACCGTTGCCGATGCTGGCCACCCGCTTGCCCGCGAGGTCGACGTCGTGCCGCCACCGGGCCGAGTGCCACGAGACGCCGTCGAAGTGCTCCCGGCCCTCGATGCCCTTGAAGCTCGGCCGGTTCAGCTGACCCCACGCCGCCACGAAGGCTCGAGCCCGCACCTGCTCACCGGTGAGGGTGGTGATGAGCCAGTGCCCCCTGTCCTCCGACCACACCGCCTCGGTCACCTCGGCGTTGAGCCGGATGTGGTGGTTGAGGCCGCGGCGGGCCACCAGCCGTTCGATGTTGGCCTGGATCTCCGGTTGGAAGGCGAACACCCGGCTCCAGTCCGGCTGCTCGTCGAAGGAGAACCAGTACAGGTGTGACTGGACGTCGCAGCTGGCGCCGGGATAGCTGTTGTCACGCCAGGTGCCGCCGACGCGGTCCTCCTTCTCCAGGATGACGAAGGACTCCTCGCCGGCCATCTTCAGCTTCATCCCCATGCCCAGCCCGGCCAGGCCGGCTCCCAGGATGGCGACCTCGTAGACCTCGGTGTCCATGGCTCCCCCTCTGTGGCGTGGTGGTTCGGAAGTGGTGGTGCTGCGCGGTCTCACCGGCGAACGGGTGACCCGGCCCTCGGCGCTGCGGTGCCGGGGCGCGGCTACGAGCTATCGACCGGGTGCTGGGCGAGGAAGTCCATGACGACGCCCACCAGGTCCCCCGGCCGCTCGAGGTGCAGGCAGTGGCTGGAGCCCGGCCCGGTGATCAGCTCGTACCGGGCGCCGGGGATCCGGTCGGCCACGGCCCTGGACTGCCACGGCGGGGTCAGCAGGTCCTGCTCACCCACGACGACGAGGGTCGGCGCGCTGATGTCACCGAGGCGGTCGAGCGTGTCGTGCGCCAGGTCGGCGTCCCACTGCTCCGTGGTGACCGCCATCTGCTCCTCGTCCTGCGGGAAGAAGGGCGCCATGGGCTCCAGGAGCTGCAGGAAGTCGGGGTGGTCCAGGATCTGCGGCGAGAAGGCGAGCCCGGCGACCACCAGCGCGGCGTCCATGTCCCGCGTCGCGTACGGGTGCCGCAGCGCGGTGAAGATGCTGCGCTGGAAGCCGTCGCAGCGGCCCCACGTGGCGTAGAGGACCGCCGAGGCCAGTTGGTGCGGGTGCGCGAGCGCCATCTCCTGGACCACCGCCGAACCGAGCGACCACCCGACGACGTGCGCCTTCGGGATCTCCAGGGCCTCGAGCAGAGCGGATGCGTCCTCGGCCATGGAGGCGGCGGTGATGGGCCCCTCGCCGCGTTCGCTGCCGCCGAGCCCGCGGTTGTCGAAGGCGATGACCTGGTGCCGCTCGGCGAGTCGAGGCACCTTCTCCGCCCAGAGGCCGATCGATCCCGACGTCCCCATGACCAGCAGGAGCGGTTCTCCCTCCCCGCTGATCTCGTAGTGCAGCCCGACACCGGTACGGACGTGCTCCAGCGGCATGCCGCGACGATGCCCGCGATGCCGCTCCGTGGCTTGAACGTCCGGTCGAGCGAGTTGAAGGAACGTGCGGCGAGGGGCTCCGGCCGACGGTCGTCGACGTCCGTCGAGGACCACGCGGAGATCGCACGGCCGTCCCTGTCGTGATCCCGGCCACGCGAATTACCCTGGGAGAGGTCGTCGGTGTCGACGCGGGGCGGACCGGAGGCCCAACCATGGCGCAGGAGCTGATAGCCCCCGATCAGCTGCCGACCTGGGTCCCCGGACGGCTGACCGTCCACAACCGTGATGCAGGCTGGGACGGGATGTCGGTCCGCGGGTACCGCTACGGGCCTTCGGATGTCGCCGTTCCACCGCTGCGCGACTACGCGGTCATCGCTTACCGGCGCGGGGCCACCCCGATGCGCCGACGTGTCCACACCCGCTGGACGACCGAGAACCTGCGCCCGGGTGACGTCTCGCTGCTCACCCGCGCCGTCGAGTCGCACTGGGTGTGGCCTCGGGACATCGAGGTCGTCCACGTCTACCTGACGCAGGACGAGCTCGCCTCGACCTGCCGCCAGATGTACGAACGCGACGTGGACGACGTCGCACTGCACGACACCGTGAAGGCCGCGGACCCGTCGATCCACCGCACCGTCATGCAGATCGCCCACGAGGCCGCCCAGGGCGCCGCCGGCAGCAAGCTCATGGTCGACTCGCTCTCCTGCCAACTCGCCGTCCAGATCCTGCGCAAGCACGCGCACGTCCTGTTCCGGGAAGCCGGTGGATCCGACGGACTGACCTTCGAGCAGGAGCGCATCGTCCGCGACTACGTCCACCACCATCTCGCCGAGACCATCTCACTGGACCACCTCGCCGCCGTTGCCGGCCTCAGCCGGTTCCGCTTCGTCCGCGCGTTCCGGGCCACGACCGGCACCACCCCGCATGCGTTCGTCCTCCACCAACGGGTCGAGCGCGCCCGCGCGCTGCTGGAACGCACCGGCACCCCCATCCCCGACATCGCGGCGAGCTGCGGCTTCGCCGACCAGCCACACCTGACCCGCGAGTTCAAGAAGAGGATCGGCGTCACTCCCGGCCGCTACCGGAGCCGTCAGACCTGAGGACCGACCCGCCAACCGGGCCCGTCGCCGGGGTTGCGGGGAAGGAGGCGGCGGCCGCCGGACGACCCGTCGTCTCGTGCTGCCGGTGGGTGCTCGGCGCCTTCGACGGCGATCTCCTCGAGCGCCTCGTCGAGGACCCGGTCGGGGCTCAGGCGGTGCCCTGTGCCCAGGCCTCGGCGAACGCGTCCTCGCCCATCTCGGCGCGGGCCCGGCTCGTGAGGCGTTCGTACACGGAGGGATCGAGCGGCAGCGTGGTGGCGCCGATGACGGCGCACTGGGCGTCGGCGGCTCCCCACAGCCGGACCGCCCGCGCCGGCCGGCCCTGGGCGAGCGAGACGCGTGCCAGGCCGTCGAGGCAGTCGGCGGCCAGCCACTGCTCCCCCAGCCGGGCAAAGCGGGTCAGGGCACGGCCGAAGAACCGGGCGGCCCGGTCCGGGTGGCCGTCCTCCAGGCTGCACCAGCCGAGCTTGTCCAGGTGAGCTGCCGTCAGCCCTTCGTCCCCCGCCACCCGGGAGACCGCCAGGCCTTCCTCCAGCAGAACGGCGGCGTCCCGGTGGCGCCCACGCTGGATCTCCACGAGACCGGCGACGTTGAGCGCGCTCGCGAGGCCGGAGGGGTCGCCGGTCTGCCGCCACAGCGCGACGCTCCGCCGGGACAGCCGGGTCGCCCGCTCGGGCGCGCCGGTCCACAGCGCCACGACCGCCAGCCCACTCGTCGCCGCGGCGGTCGCACGGGTGCTCCGGAGCGTCGTGGCGAGTGCCAGTGCCTGCGCCTAGGAGCTCTCCGCGGCGGCGATGTCCCCCTGTTTCACCGCGATGTGGCCCAGTGCCTCGAGCGCCGCTCCGCGAAGCGGCGGCGGGGCGGACGAGCAGGCGGTCAGCGCCGCCTGCAGCCACCGGCGTCCTTCCCGGAGGTGGCCGCGCACGTACCAGAACCGCCGCAGCGCCACTGCGAGCCGCAGCACGGCGTCGTGGTCCGTGCGCCCGTGTTCCTCGGCCAGGGCGGCTCGGAGGTTGTCGTGCTCGGCGTCGAGGAGGTCCAGCCACCGGCTCTGCTCCGCCCCGCTCAGCTCGGGTTCGACCCGTTCGGCCAGGGTCAGGCACCAGTCGGCATGGCGCGCGCGAACCTGGTCCTCCTCGCCGCTGTCGGCGAGCTTCTCGAGCGCGTACTGCCGGACCGGTTCCAGCAAGCCGTAGCGAACCCCGGCGGGACCGGGGGCCGCGGCGGTGCGCACGAGCGCCTGCTCCCACAGGCTCGCGAGCGAGGGGAGGACGGCGTCCGCCGTGAGCTCGCCCTCCGCGCTGACTGCCTCTGCCGCCTTCAGGTCGAAGCCCCCGGCGAAGACCCCCAGGCGGCGGAGCAGCACCTGTTCGGCCGGGGAGAGGAGGTCATGGCTCCAGTCCAGCGTGGCCCGGAGCGTCCGCTGTCGCTCCGGCAGGTCGCGCGCGCAGACCCAGTACCTCGTCCAGGCGGGAGAGCAGCTGGGTCGGGCCGAGGAAGCTCACCCGGGCAGCCGCGATCTCCAGAGCGAGCGGTAGCCCGCTCAGGCGCGTTGTGTGGGTTGCCGTCGGCAACTGATGGCTTGACATGAGGGCGCCTCTGCGGAGCGTGGCGGTTGTCGAAGCCCCTCGCCCGCAGAGGCGCCCATCATGCTGCCCACCGAGGACCTGTTCGTCCACGTCTACGTGCTCGTCGACGACGCGATCGCCGCCGGGGAGATCACCATCCCGGCCCGGCCGGGGCCGGCCCCGGCCTGCAGCGACGCCGAGCTGCTCACTCTCGCCCTGGTCCGTCATCTGCTGGGCCGGCGCAGCGAGGCCGGGTTCCTGGCCGAGGTGGCCCGCGACTGGGCGGCGCTGTTTCCGCGGCTGCCGCACCAGTCCGAGGCCAACCGGCGCATCCGCTGGCTGTGGGCGGCCTTCGAGCAGCTGCGCGCCGCACAGGTGGCCGGGGCGCCGGTCGATGACTGCGCCCAGATCGACACCAGCGCGCTGCCGGTCAAGAACCCCTCCCGGGTCCGCGGCCCCGACGGCTGGGTCGGCCCCAACGGGCTGGTCGCCCGGTTCGGCCGCGACGGGGCACACGGCGAGTGGTTCTACGGCTTCCGGATAGCGGTCCGCACCGACCTTCGGGCCCGGGTGGTGCGGGCCTGGAGCCTCGTGCCCGCCGCGGTCAACGAGCGGGACGTCGCCGCCGATCTGCTCGCCGCCGGCTCCGCACCGCGCGAGCTCCTGCTGGACAAGGGCTTCGCCGGGCGCGCCTTCACCGCGGCCCGCGCCGCCGGGGGCACCGCGGTGCTCGTCGCGCCGACCAAGGTCCAGCGCGCCGGCATGCCCAGGGTCTTGCGCCGGTGATCGCCTGCTGGCGCAACCTCATCGAGGTCACCTTCGGCGAGCTCACCGACCGGATGGAGCTGGCCCGCCACGGCGCACATACCTTCTGGGGCCTGCTGACCCGCACCGCCGCCACCATCGCGGCGCACACCCTGCTACGGATCCACTCCGCCGACCTGGGGGTTGCATGAGTCAACCCACATGACGCGCCTCAGGCGCCGGGTGATCTCGGCCATCTCCTCGGCGTTGTCAGGCGTCAGGGCGAACGATGGGTCGGCATCCTGCGCGCGCGTAAGGAGCAGCCGCACCGCTGGGGCGGTCGAGGTCGGGAGAGGCAGCGTCTTGCCGCCGGGCAGTCACTCGGTCAGCTGTTCCTCGGCTTTAGCGTCACCGACCAGCACTTGGGGCTGGCCGTCCTCCTGGTACTCAGGAGAGTCCTCGGATCCGGAGAGCGCCAGGAACTCAGGAGCTGTGGCGTGAGCGCAGGAGCGCATATGCAGACCTCTTGAAAAGATTGCTGCAATGGGTGGTGCCACCGACAATCTTTACGCCTGGTTCACCTGGCCGCCTCGGCAGCATGGGGCTGCATAGTGCGCCCTGGGCCCTCGACCGTCCGCATTGTAGCGGTCAGGAGACTCAAGTCAGCGTAAACGCGATTCAAGGTGCGTGCAAAGTCCTGATCAAGGTGACGACATCCCAGACCTCTCTAGCTGCTATTAGAGAGACGACCGCAAGAGAGGTCGCGACGAAACAGTCTCCAAGGCCGAGATCTTGTATGATTGAGGTTAGCGAGAGTGCAATGAGGTAATAGCCGACGTGTAGAGACGTCACGCGACCCATATACGTTAGATGCTGCCCCTCCGCTCGCCACAGTAGGCCACTGACAAGCAATGCATATGCCCCCGCAAACAGCAGTCCTAAAGTCAAACCTGACAACTCATCTGCCGCTTCTTCCGACGAAACGAAGAGCTGACTCCATGCCGCCAGGGCGATAGATCCACCCACCAGCATGGTCTCCAGGCGGCGAGCTCCCTGATCCAGTATCCGTAGGTGGCGTTCTTGTACATCTACTGACCCCCCAAGGCTGGCCGTCGTCTTCTTTACCACCCCATGCCACAGTTTTCGCGGCGTGCGGGGAGAAGGAGCGCTCCAGCAAGAGAAGACCAAGTAGTCGGCGAACCAGATGATGCGTGCAGCCAGGGTGACGATCACCAAGGCGATCAAGTATTGGTCGAATGCATCCACCGGCTATCCGTTACACCACTTTGGGTCGCACCTGCCATCGTAACTGAATCTCCCGTGAGGGCAGGAATTGTTGCCAAAAGTCGGCGAGATGAAGTCGAATGAACCCGAGTCTCGATCAGTTTCTGTTGCCGTGTCATCAGATTCAGGCTGCTCGGACTCAGGCTTCGGCTCGCTCCCCGGTTCGGCAATCTCGTGGTCCACATGAACCCCCTTGACGCAGTCACCTATAAGACGAGGCTGGCTAGTCAGGCGAGCGCCGTCAAGGGTCCTTGGTAACGCAACCCGCCGGTTGCCGGATCGATGGCAGGCCGCCTATCGGCGCCCTCGGGGGTGCGCTTGGGATGCGGCCTTCGTAAAGCTGCCATCGACGAACATCTGCTTCCGCCCGCACGCCTGATCGGAGTGGTACCGCGCACGCCCGACCCGTAACCGTGTGCGCGCGGCCAGTAGTCCCTTATTGAGCACAGGGCGAAGAGGACGGTGACCGGCAGCACCAGGAAGACGACCGGGACCATCATCGCGATCTCCTTGCGTCCGCCGGCCTCCAGCAGCAGGCGCTTTCCGGCCTCGCGGGCGTCGGCGGCCTGGGCGCGCAGCACCTCGGCCAGCGGGGTGCCGCGTTCCAGGGCCACGAGCAGCCCGTCGACGAAGCGGGCCAGCGGTTCGAGGGAGGTCCGCTCCGCCACCTGCTCAGCGCGTCGAACAGTGGGACCCCGGCCCGCGCCCGGCCGTTCGCAGGCCGGGTATGACAGCGCCGTGCACTAGGTGCGTTCGTCAACCCTATTACCGTGGCTCGATCTTGGCTGCTAACCCGGCGATGGCCCTGGAAATGGCTCAGGGGGTCATGCCCCAGGGGTCGCCGCAGGGCGACCATGCCGGCGGATCGGCTCAGATGCCCGCAGCGGGCCGCGCGAGCTCCGAGCCACGGCCCAGCCACCCGGCGAAGCTCCGGGCGGTCGGGCAGCACGACGACGCGGCACGCAACGGCCAGGCCAAGCCAGGCCAGGGCCGTGGGCCAAGGCCCTGGCACAGGCCACGGCCACGGCCACGGGCCACCAGCCGACCCGGCGACAGGGCCGCGCGCTGCGGCAGGGCTGGACCAAGCCACAGGGCACGCGGGCCACGGCGAGGGCGAGGCCAGGGCTCGCGCTCGCCCATCACCCTACCGAATGAACCAGTTATCAACTCGCCAGAAACAGCCCTACCGTCCCGAGCACCAGCGGGGGGCGACAACGAGAGGCAGGACCAGCGCACATGCCACGACCGAGGAACGACCTGGGCGAGTGGGGCCGGGTCACGATGACCGGCTTCGTGTTCGACGAGAACGGCAACAAACAGCGCGCGCCCGAGGGGGCGCGGAAGGCCGACACCTGGCAGGCCCGGGCCAGGGTGCGGGACCTGGACGGCAAGCTCCGCTCCGTCGAATCGTGGCGCTCCACCAGGGAGGCCGCGCGGCGCGCGCTCATGGACAAGCTCCGTAACCGGGTGGCACCGGCCCCGGCTCACGCTCTGGTCAAGCCGACCACGACCGTGGCCGAGGTCGCCGGCAGGTGGCTGGCGGACCTGGCCGATGCGGACCTGTCCACCAACACCCGTCAGGTCTACCGGCTCATGTGTCAGCGCCACGTGATCGGCCCGGAGGGGCGACCGTCGTCCCTGGCGAACCTGGCCGTTCGTGAGGTCACTGCCGGTGGTGTGGAGCGGTTCCTCACGGAGGTCGCCAAGGCTTCCGGCAAGGGGGCTGCCCGGACGGTTCGCACGGTGCTCCGTGGCGTGCTGGACGTGGCGACGAAGGACGACGCCATCCCGCACAACCCGGTGCGGTCGGCCGGTCCATTCAAGGTCCGGACGACCAGGCCCAAGGGCACCCGCGAGGCCGAGCGGTCATTCACCGAGGACGAGCGGGATGCCGTGGTGGCCTTCGCCGAGACCGACCCGGTGGCCATTCGGCGGGACCTGGGCGACCTGGTGGCGTTCCTGGCGGGCACCGGGGCACGCATCGGCGAAGTCTGCGCGCTGCGCTGGTCGGCCCTGGACCTGGCCGAGGGAACGGCGACGCTCGGCCCGGTCGTGGTCCGTGAGACGGGCAAGGGGGTGCACATCCAGGCCGACGGCAAGACCGACAGCAGTACGCGCACGATCAAGCTGCCCGCCGACCTGGTGGCCCGCCTGCTGGCCCGGCAGGTCAACGCCGTGGCCAACGAGTGGGACGTGGTGTTCCCCTCTCCGATGGGCAGGCTGCGCGACCCGAGCAACACCAGCCATGACGTGCGCGACCTGATGAGGGGCGCCGGGTACGAGTGGGCGACCGCGCACACCTTCCGGCACACCGTGGCGACCCTGCTCGGCCTGGTGCTGACCGCCCGCGAGGTCGCCAACTACCTGGGGCACGGCCGGGCCAGCATGACCATGGACCGCTACATGAGCCGGACCACCATGTCGGAGCGGGCTGCCGAGCTACTGGTCATCGGGCGGTAGCCACGACGAAAGTGGCGAGTAAGTGGCGGATCGCCCCATCGTTCCGCTGACGACGAAGGCCCCTGACCGGCAAACGCGCTGGGCAGGGGCCTTTTCTTGCTCCCCCGATTGGACTCGAACCAATAACCCTGCGATTAACAGTCGCATGCTCTGCCAATTGAGCTACGGGGGATCGGCGGGCACGCCCGCGCGCCTCGACGAGAGTACCCCACGCCCGGCGGGGCCCTGCGGGCGGCTCCGCGTCGCGCGTCACCGCAACCGCGGTTACGTTGATCACCCCATCGACGCAGCAGGAGGTCCCTCGTGGCGAAGCTGTCCTTCCTCGCCGGCTTCGGTGCCGGGTACGTGCTCGGCGCCAAGGCCGGCCGCGAGCGGTACGAGCAGATCCGGCGTGCCTGGGGCAACGCCAAGGAGAACCCGCAGCTCCAGGAGGTCGCCGGCATGGCCCAGGCCCGCGCCGACGCGGTGGCCAACTCGGTCAAGGCGCGCATGGGCCGCGACAGCTCGGGCGGGGGCTCCGGCAGCGGCGGCTCGTCGGGCGGGGGCTCGGCGGGTGGGGGCTCCCTGAACGACGTGCCCTCCAGCGGCACGCCGTCCGGCACCTCGCCGACCACCGGCGGGCCGACGACCAGCGGGCCGGCCGGCACGCCCCCGATGCCCTGACGCGACCGGTCAGCCGACCTGGTCGGCGGCGACCGCCTCGGCCAGCTTCTGCCGCGCGACCTCGCGCGCCTCGGGGTCGAAGCGGTCGGCGTCGTCGTCGAACACGACGCTCCACTCGCGCGCGGCCTGACCGGGCACCCGCCGGGCGACCAGCACCACTCCCCCGCGCCCGGGCAGCGGGGTGCGCCGGCTGGCGACCACGGTCTGGTCGACCCGCCGCCGGACGACGGCCGGCAGGTCCCCGGCGTCGGTGAGCGCGTGCCGCTGCGCGGGAAGGCGCGCCTGCACGCCGGGCTCCACCTCGGTCAGCGGGACGACCTCGAAGCGCCCGCCGCCGTCGGCGGTCGCCGTCCACCGGGCCGAGCCGACCTCGTGCCACGGCAGGACGTCGACCTCCCCGGCGTCGGGCAGGGCGAGGTCGGCTGGCACCCGGCGCAGCCCCCGGGAGGTCGCCACCAGCCAGCCCTCGTCGCGGACCAGCACGCCCCAGGCCAGCACCCGTTCGTCGGGGTCGGTGGAGGCCAGGGCGACAGCGCGCACCGGCCCCGGCGGCCGGGTGAACCGCCGGCGCAGCCGCTCGGCGAGGCTCATGCGCCCAGACCGCCCATCGCCCGCTGGCGCAGCGAGATCGCCCGCTGCTCCAGCTCCATGAGGCTGCCGAACGCGCGCATGTACTCGTCGGCGGCCTCGACCGGGTTCATCCGCTGCAGCCGGCCCTTGAGCGCGGCCACCTGCCGGACGGTGTGCATCTCCTCCAGCCGGGCCAGCACCGCCCCGACGTAGCCGGCGTCGGGCTCGGTCGCCGAGCGCAGCGGCTCCACGGCCAGCGCGGTCAGCTGCGCCCGCGCCGACTCCCGGGAGCAGTGCCCGGCGATCTCGTCCAGCCACTCGGGCCCGGTCACCCGGGTCGCGGCCGCTCCCCCGGCCGCCTGCACCGCGGCGGCGACCGCGGCGAGGTCCGGGTCGGTGTAGGCCTCCACCGGGATGGCGTCGAACGACGGTCCGGCCAGCTCGGGGACCTGCAGCGCCGCCTTCACCGCCTCCCGCTCCACCGCCACGGCGATCTCGTCCGGCGAACGCCGCGGCGTCCGCGGCCGGCCGCGGCCAGGCGCACCGCCGTCCCCGGTGATCCGCCGGACCCGCTCGAGCACCTCCCCCTCGTCGGTGTTGCCGATCATCCCGGCCAGCTGGCGGGCGTAGGCCGGGCGCAGGGCGTGGTCCTTGATCTGCGCGACCAGCGGCGCGGTCTTCTCCAGCGCGGCGACCCGGCCCTCGACGGTGTCGAGGTCGTAGCCGGCCAGCGTGGTCTTGAGCACGAAGGCGATCAGCGGCGTGCGGCGGGCGACGAGGTCCCGGACGGCGGCGTCCCCGTGCGCCTGCCGCAGCTCGCAGGGGTCCATGCCGTCGGGCTCCACCGCGACGAAGGTCTGCCCGACGAAGCGCTGGTCCTCGGCGAAGGTCCGCATCGCCGCGTTCTGGCCGGCGGCGTCGCCGTCGAAGGTGTAGATCACCTCCCCGCTGAACTCGTCCTGGTCCATGAGCAGCCGGCGCAGCACGCCGATGTGCTCGGGGCCGAACGCCGTCCCGCAGGAGGCCACCGCCGTCGTCACGCCGGCCAGGTGGCAGGCCATGACGTCGGTGTAGCCCTCGACGACGACCGCCTGGCGCCGGCGGGCGATGTCCCGCTTGGCCCGGTCGATGCCGTACAGCACGGTGCTCTTCTTGTAGAGCGGCGTCTCCGGGGTGTTGAGGTACTTCGGGCCCGGGTCGTCCTCGGCGAGCTTGCGCGCGCCGAAGCCGATGACGTCGCCGGTGATGTCGCGGATCGGCCAGACCAGCCGCCGGTGGAAGCGGTCGATGAGCGTCCCCCGGGAGGACTCCTTGGCCAGCCCGGCGGTCACCAGCTCCTGCTGGGTGTAGCCGGCGCCGCGCAGGTGGCGGGTGAGGGAGTCCCAGCCGCTGGGCGCGAAGCCGCAGCCGAAGTCCAGCGCCACCTGCCGGTCGAAGCCGCGGTCGGCGAGGAACTGCCGGGCCGGTGCCGCCTCGGGCGTGCGCAGCTGCTCGGCGTAGAAGGCGGCCGCCGCGGTGTTGGCCGCCACCAGCCGGGCCCGCTGACCGGCCTGGGCGCGATCGGGGGCCCCGGTCGGCCGGCCGCCGTCGTCCTCGTAGCGCAGCTCGACGTTCGCCCGCCGGGCGAGCAGCTCGACCGCCTCGGTGAAGGAGATGTGGTCGATCTCCTGCACGAAGCGGATGACGTCGCCGCCCACCCCGCAGCCGAAGCAGTGGTAGAGCCCGCGCGCGGGGGTGACGTGCAGGGACGGTGACTTCTCGTCGTGGAACGGGCACAGCCCCTTGAGGCTGCCGCCGCCGGCCCGCCGCAGCTGCAGGTGCTCGCCGATGATCTCGTCGATCCGGCTCCGCTCCCGGACCAGCGCGATGTCCGCCGCGCGGATCCGCCCACGCCCGGCCATCAGCTGCTCCCGGCTGCGGCGGCGCCGCCGGCCACGGCGGCCGTCGTGGCGGTCTGGTCGCGGCGGCCCAGGACCAGTGCGATCCACAGCAGGAACACCTGCGAGTCCAGGGGCAGGTCGTCCCCGGCGTCCAGCGTGGGCCGCGGGGACCACCGGCCGGTGCTCCCGGTCCCGGCGACCACCCGCCCCCCGGCGGAGAAGCGGTACCGGCTCCCCCACCACGAGCTGCGCTCGGCGGTCACCGCCGTCCCGGCCAGGTCGAGCGCCCAGGTGCCCCGCCACCACGAGGTCTGCCGGGCCCGCAGCCGCGCGGCGCCCTCCGGCTCGCTCGCCCACCGGGCGGTCAGCTCGCCCGACCGCTTGGCGAACACCCACGCGCGGTCGCCGACGACGGCCGTGGCCGCCTCCTTCCAGTTCGAGGCCCGCAGCGTGGCGACGACCGTGCCGTCGCGCAGCACGGGCCGCGCGCCGGCCTCGCACCCGGCCGAGCCGGCCTTCCCCAGTTCCAGCACCGCGCCCCCTCAGCCGATCCCCGGCGCCCCGGCCACGCTCTCGCCGGTCGCGCGGTACAGCAGGTAGGCCGCCGTCTCCCGCAGGATGTACCGGAACTGCGTGGTGCGGGTCTGCACCGCCGGGCCCTGCCGGGTCGGCGAGCTCTCGGCGGCGATGCCGGCGTCCTCGGCCATCCGCTCGGCGCGCAGGGCGTGCCACGGGTCGGTCACCAGGACGGCGGTGCGCCAGCCCCGCTCGTCGAAGGCCGTGGCCACCGACCGCATGCTCTCCAGCGTGTCGACGCCCTCCTCCACCGCGAGCAGCGCGTCCCCGGGGACCCCGGCCGCGGCGAGGTAGTCGCGCCCGGCCTCGGCCTCGGTGAACTGGTCACCGGCGGCCTTGCCCCCGACGGTCACGACGACGGGGGCGACCCCCTGCTCGTAGAGCCGCAGGGCGTGCTCCAGGCGCGCCTCGAAGATCGAGGACGGGACGCCGTTGTACTGCGCCGAGCCGAGCACCACGATCGCGTCCGACCCCGGGCGGGAGTCCTGCCGCGCCGTCCACCAGATCGCCCCGGCGGTGGCGCCGACCAGCAGCACGGTGGCCAGCACCACGGCACCGACCACCCTGCCGACCAGGCTCCCCGCACGCACCGCCACGCGTCATGGGTACCACGCGGGGCCGTCGGGACGGGGACGCCCGGGGCCGGTGTGCACGCCGGCCCGGCGCGTCCCCGCGGTGGCGTGCGCGACGCGCCCGTCCCCGGGAGTTCACCGGCGACCGGGATGACGCGGCCCCCCGCCGGAGTTGCCCGATGCAACGAACCGACGAGACGGGCCGCCGCCGGCGCCCGAGGGGAGCACCGTGACCGCCCTCCAGGAGCAGACCACCGCGACGCCCGCGCCGGCGCACCCACCGCGCCGGGCGGTGCTCGCGCTGGTCCTCGGCGCCTTCGTGGCGACCGGCGCGCTGACCATCGACATGTACCTGCCCGCGCTGCCCACGATCGCCGCCGACCTGCGCACCAGCTCGGCCATGGTGCAGCTCACGCTGACCGGCACGCTGGCCGGCCTGGCGCTGGGCCAGCTGGTGATCGGGCCGCTCTCCGACGCCCTCGGCCGGCGCCGCCCGCTGCTGGCCGGCACGGCCCTGCACGTGGTGGCCTCGCTGCTGGTGCTGGTCGCGCCCGACATCGTCACGCTGGGCGTGCTGCGGGTGCTGCAGGGGGTGGGCAGCGCCGCCGGCAGCGTGATCGCGATGGCGATCGTGCGCGACCTGTTCCAGGGCCGGGCCGCGGCCACCATGCTCTCCCGGCTCTTCCTCGTGCTCGGCGCCGCTCCCGTGCTCGCCCCCACCCTCGGCGGCGAGCTGCTGCGGGTGACCTCCTGGCGGGGCGTCTTCGTCGTCCTCTCCCTGTACGGGCTGCTGCTCCTGGTGCTCGGCGCGCTGGCGGTGCCCGAGACGCTGCCGCCGTCCCGCCGCGCGACCGCGGGCCTGGCCGGGACGCTGCGGACCTACCGCGGGCTGCTGGGCGACCGGGTGTACGTCGGCCTGGTGCTGGTGGCCTCGCTCACCATGGCGGGGCTGTTCACCTACGTGTCGGGCTCCTCGTTCGTGTACCAGGGCCAGTTCGGCCTCGACGCGCAGCAGTTCGGCCTGCTCTTCGGCGCCGGGGCCTTCTTCCTGATCGGCGCCACCCAGCTCAACCCCGTGCTGCTGCGCCGGTGGTCCCCCGCCCGGATCCTCTCGGTCGCCGTGCTCGCCGGTGCGGGCTCCGCCCTGGTCATGCTCGTGCTCGCGACCACCGGGACCGGTGGGCTGCCGGGCGTCGTCGTCCCCCTGTGGGGCGTGCTGGCCGCCACCGGCCTGGCGCTGCCCAACGCCCCGGCGCTGGCGCTGGCCGCGCACGGCGAGGCCGCCGGCGCCGCGGCGGCGCTGCTCGGGGCGGCCCAGTTCGGCGTGGGCGCGGCGATCTCACCGCTGGTCGGGGTGCTCGGCAACGACGCCACCGCGATGGCCGGGGTCATCGTCACCGGGCTGCTCCTGGCCATCGCCGTGCTGGGCGCCGTCGTCCGGCCGTGGCAGCTGGCCGACGCCCCGGAGGCGCCGGCCGCCGCGACCGCCTGAGGCCTACCGGGCGTCAGCTGCCGACGTGCTCGGCCCCCAGCGCGGCCCGGCCCGCCTCCAGCCGGGCCACCGGGACCCGGAACGGTGAGCAGGACACGTAGTCCAAACCCACCTCGTGGAAGAAGTGCACCGAGTCGGGGTCCCCGCCGTGCTCGCCGCAGATGCCGAGCTTGAGGTCCGGCCGGGCCGCGCGCCCCCGCTCCGCCCCGATCCGCACCAGCTCCCCGACGCCGGGGCGGTCCAGCGACTCGAACGGCGAGACGCCGAAGATGCCCTTGTCCAGGTAGGCGTGGAAGAACGCCGCCTCGACGTCGTCGCGGGAGAAGCCCCAGGTCATCTGGGTCAGGTCGTTGGTGCCGAAGGAGAAGAACCGCGCCGACTGGGCGATCTCGGCGGCGGTGAGCGCGGCCCGGGGCACCTCGATCATGGTGCCGATGAGGACGTCGAGCTCCGCCCCGCACTCCTCGAAGACGGCGGCGAGCACCGCGTCGGCCTCCTCGCGGATCGCCTCCAGCTCCTGCACCGCCCCGACCAGCGGGATCATGATCTCCGGGCGGGGGTCGCCGCCGGCCGCCTTGCGCTCGCACGCGGCCTCGGCGATGGCGCGGACCTGCATGCCGAACAGGCCCTTGACCACCAGGCCCAGCCGCACGCCGCGCAGCCCCAGCATGGGGTTCTGCTCGTGCAGCCGGCGGACGGCGGCCAGCAGCCGCAGGTTGGCCTCGTCCGGGTGCCCCTGCGCCTCGGCGACGGCCACCCGCACCGACAGCTCGGTGAGGTCGGGGAGGAACTCGTGCAGCGGCGGGTCGAGCAGCCGCACGGTGACCGGCAGCCCGTCCATCACCTCGAAGATCTCGAGGAAGTCCTGCTTCTGCAGGGGCGCCAGCCCGTCGAGGGCGTCCTGCTTCTCCTCGTCGGTCTCGGCGAGGATCAGCTTCTCCACCAGCTGCCGCCGGTCGCCGAGGAACATGTGCTCGGTGCGGCACAGGCCGATCCCGCGGGCGCCGAACCGGCGGGCGCGGGCGGAGTCGTCGGGGGTGTCGGCGTTGGTGCGGACGTCGAGCCGGCGCGCCCCGTCGGCGTGGGCGAGGATCCGGTGCACGCTGCGCACCAGGTCGCCGGCGTCCTCGGAGGCGGGGTCGATCTCGCCCTCGAAGTAGCGGACCACCTCCGAGTCCTCGACCGGCACCTCCCCCAGCCACACCTTCCCGGTCGAGCCGTCGATGGAGATGACGTCGCCCTCGGAGACCACCGTGCCGTCGGGCGCGGTGAACCGGCCGGCCTTGGTGTCGACCTGCAGCTCCTCGGCGCCGCACACGCACGTCTTGCCCATCCCGCGGGCGACGACGGCGGCGTGCGAGGTCTTGCCGCCGCGGCTGGTCAGCACGCCCTGGGCGGCGATCATCCCGGACAGGTCGTCGGGGTTGGTCTCCCGCCGGACGAGCACGACCTTCTCCCCGCGGTCGGCCCACTGGACGGCGGTCTCCGAGGAGAACACCGCCTTGCCGACCGCGGCGCCGGGTGAGGCGTTCATGCCCTGGGTGAGCTGCTGGGCGTCCCCGCCGGAGACGAACCGGGGGAACATCAGCTGGGCCAGCTGCTCGCCGGTCACCCGCCGGACCGCCTCGTCCATGTCGATGAGGCCCTCGTCGACCAGCTGGGTGGCGATGACGAAGGCGGCCGCCGCCGTCCGCTTGCCGACCCGGGTCTGCAGCATCCACAGCTTGCCGCGCTCGATGGTGAACTCGATGTCGCACAGGTCGCGGTAGTGCGCCTCGAGGGTCGCCATCGTGTCCATGAGCTCGCGGTAGGCGGCCTCGTCGATGCGCTCGAGCTCGGTGAGGGGCACGGTGTTGCGGATGCCGGCGACGACGTCCTCCCCCTGCGCGTTCTGCAGGTAGTCGCCGTAGACGCCCTGCGCGCCGCTGCCCGGGTCGCGGGTGAACGCCACCCCCGTGCCCGAGTCGGCGCCGAGGTTGCCGAAGACCATCGAGCAGACGTTGACCGCGGTACCGGCGTCGCCGGGGATGCGCTCGCGGCGGCGGTAGAGGATCGCCCGCTCGGAGTTCCAGGAGTCGAACACGGCGTTGATCGCCAGGTCCATCTGCTCGCGGGGGTCCTGGGGGAAGTCCCGGCCGCACTGCTCGCGCACGATGGCCTTGAACCGGCCGACGACGTCGCGCAGGTGCTCGGCGTCGAGGTCCAGGTCCAGGTCGGTGCCCTGCTCGCGCTTGGCCTCGTCGAGGGCCTCCTCGAACAGCTGGCCGTCGAGGTCCAGCACGGTCTTGCCGAACATCTGGATGAGCCGCCGGTAGGAGTCCCAGGCGAAGCGCTCGCTGCCGGACTGCTCGGCCAGGCCCCGGACCGACTCGTCGTTGAGGCCCACGTTGAGGACGGTCTCCATCATCCCGGGCATCGACGCCGCCGCCCCGGAGCGGACCGAGACCAGCAGCGGGTCACCGGGGTCGCCGAGCGTCTTGCCCATGGCCTTCTCCAGGGCGGTCAGGTGCTCGGTGACCTGGTCGGCCAGCTCCGGCGGTGTGCTGCCGTGTTCCAGGTAGTACCGGCAGGCGTCGGTGGTGATGGTGAACCCGGGCGGCACCGGCAGCCCGAGGTTGGTCATCTCGGCCAGGTTGGCGCCCTTGCCGCCCAGCAGGTCCTTCTGGTCCTTGCTGCCCTCGCTGAAGTCGTAGACCCACGTCGTCGGTCCGCCCACCGTGCACCTCCGCGCTCGCCGATGTCGGCGCCGGACCCCGGCACGGCCCGGCGCGCGGTCCCGACCGGCGACGGCGCCGTCGACCCAGACGTCTCATACGTCTCGGTCGAGACCTGTGGGGGGATGGTGGCCCACTCGGCGGGGACACGCCAGCCGTCGTCCCACGACCGTGGGGCCGGACCGGCGACCCGGCCGGGCGTGCCGGGCGACGGACGTCAGGCGACGGACTCAGGCGACGGACTCAGGCGACGAGGAGGAACCCGACGAGGGCGAAGAGCAGCGTGACCGCCACGATCACCGACCCCACGATCAGGCTGGTGTGGTTCGGCGGCGAGGGCCGCGGGGAGACGTAGTCGGGGAACCCGGTGGCGTACTGCTGCGGCGCCGGGAGCTGCTGGGGGGCGTACTGGGGGTGCGGGGCGAGGGGCACCTGGCCCGGGAAGCCGATCTGCGTGGGCGCCGCGGGCGGCGGCACGGGTGCGGCGGGCGGGCCGGCGACCGGCTGGGGCGACGGGTGCGACAACGCGGTTCCTTCTCTCGGGGCTCCCCGGGCGGGGGCCGGGTGGGCGGCGAACATGCTGGCACCCCGGCCCGGTGCTGAGAAGGGAACGGCGCGCGGCGTCAGCCCGTCGTCCCGCAGATGCGCGGGCCGTCCTCGCTGACGACCGTCACGGTCGACGAGCCGCCGTCCGCCCAGTCGATCCGCACCCGCTGCGCCGGTTCACCGCCGACCTCGGCGGCGCTGACCGCGGCTATCTCACCGGCGCCGGTGACGCCGTAGGCGTCGGCGACGTCCTCGGGGACGACGCGGGCCCGCTCCTCGTTGCACAGCAGCAGGTACGCGGTCTCGGTGTCGCCCTGGCCGAGCGCGTCGAGGAAGACGCCGGTGACCTCGCGGGCCTGCTCCTGGGGGCTGCCCTTGACCAGCGGGAGCCCGACGGCCATCGCCAGCGCGACGGCGACGGTCCCGCCCAGCACGGCCAGGATCAGCCCGCGGGCCGAGCGGGGCGTGCCGGTGTGCAGCGGCGCCGGGCCGTCGTCGTAGAGGTAGGGACCCGTGCTCATGGCTCGACTCCGCTCTCGATCCGCTCCTCGCTCGCCGGCGCTCGCTGCGATGCTCCCTGGACCGTCGTCCTCGCAAGGGTCCTGCTCATCCGCCGCTCACCATCAGCTCGGCCCCGGCCGGCGGCCGGGGGTCGTCGCGGTCCTCGAGCCAGCCCTCGGGCAGCGCCAGGGGGCGGGGCGGGCTGGTCCGCCCGCGCGGCGCGCCGAGGACGGCGGTCGGGTAGGGCTGGTCCGGGATGCCGGCCAGCAGCCCGGCCAGCTCGTCGAGGGCGCTCACCATCGCCAGCGCCCGCCGGACGTCGGAGCCGACCGAGAAGCCCTTGAGGTACCAGGCGACGTGCTTGCGGAAGTCGGTGCAGCCGTGCCGCTCGCCCTGCTCGGCGCTGAGCAGCTCCGCGTGCCGGAGCATGACCGCGGCCACCTGGCGCAGGCTCGGCAGCGCGCGCTCCGACCGCCCGGCGAAGGCGGCGGCCAGGTCGCCGAACAGCCACGGCCGGCCCAGGCAGCCGCGGCCGATCACCACGCCGGCGCACCCGGTCTCGGCGACCATGCGCAGGGCGTCGTCGGCCTCCCAGATGTCGCCGTTGCCCAGCACCGGGATGTCGACGGCCTCGACCAGCCGGGCGATGGGCGCCCAGTCGGCGGTGCCGCTGTAGAGCTGGTCGGCGGTGCGCCCGTGCAGGGTGATCGCCGCGGCGCCCTCGTCCTGCGCGATCCGCCCGGCGTCGAGGTAGGTGACGTGATCGGCGTCGATGCCGATGCGGGTCTTCACCGTGACCGGGACGTCCCCGGCGGCGCGGACGGCGGCCCGCACGATGTCGCGGAAGAGCACCCGCCGCCACGGCAGCGCGGAGCCGCCGCCCTTGCGGGTCACCTTGGGCACCGGGCAGCCGAAGTTCAGGTCGACGTGCGCCGGCCGCGTGCCGGCGACGCCCTCGTCGACGAGCATCTCCACGGCCCGGCCGACGGTGGCCGGGTCCACGCCGTAGAGCTGCACGGAGAAGGCGTCCTCCTCGTCCGGCGTCGCCCGGACCATCTGCAGCGTCTTCTCGTTGCGCTCCACCAGCGCCCGCGTGGTGATCATCTCGCAGACGTAGAGCCCCGCGCCGAACTCGCGGCACAGCGTGCGGAACGCCGGGTTGGTGATGCCGGCCATCGGCGCCAGCACCACGGCCGGGTCGACGGTGAGCCCTCCCAGGCGCAGCGGAGCGGGGCCCGTCCCGGTGGACGGGCCCCGCTCGAGGACGCTGCTGCTCACCGCTCCAGGGTAGGCGGCGCGCGGGCGGGGCCCGAGCGGGCAGCTGCGGTCGCCTCCCGCGGCGTGTCAGGCCGTGTCGGCGACCACAGCTGCCCGCCCGTCGCCCGCCGTCACGCGGCCGGGTGCAGCACCACCTTGGTGTAGCCCTCGATCCGCTTGTCGAACTTCTCGTAGGCGTCGGGCGCCTGGTCCAGCGGCAGCTCGTGGCTGACGACGAACGACGGCGTCGCCCGGCCGGCGACGATCATGTCGCGCAGGTAGCGGTTGTACCGCTTGACGTTGGCCTGCCCGCAGCCCAGCGACAGCCCCTTCTCGAAGAAGGTGCCGAAGGACAGCAGCAGCTGCCCCTTGCGGGCGGCCTCGTCGGCCCCGCCCGGGTCGGCCGGCAGGTACAGCCCGGGGACGCCGAGCCGCCCGGTCGGGTTGACCAGCGCGATCAGCGACTCGAGGACGGCGTTGGCGTGCTCCTCGCCGCCCTCGCCGTGCGCCTGGTAGCCGACCGCGTCGATGCCCTTCTGCACGCCGTCGCCGTGCCGCATCTCCCGGATCTGCTCGACCGCGTCGGTCTGGCTGAAGTCGATCGGGACGCAGCCGATCTCCTCGGCCTTGGCCAGCCGCTCGGGCACCTTGTCGACGACGTAGACCACGCTCGCGCCGCGCAGCAGGCTCGAGTAGGCCGCCATCAGGCCCACCGGCCCGGCGCCGAAGACCGCCACCGTGTCCCCGGGCCGGACCTCGGCCAGCTCGGCGCCGTGGTACCCGGTCGGGAAGATGTCGCTGAGCATGGCGAAGTCGGCCTCGTGCTCGTCGCCCTGCGGGAGCTCCAGGCAGTTGAAGTCGCCGAAGGGCACCCGCAGGTACTCGGCCTGGCCGCCCTTGTAGCCGCCCATGCTCACGTAGCCGTAGGCCCCGCCGGCGAACCCGGGGTTGACCGTCTGGCAGAAGCCGGTGAAGCCGCGCTCGCAGTTGAAGCAGAAACCGCAGCCGATGTTGAACGGGAGGTTCACCCGGTCGCCGGGCTTGACCTTGGCGACGCCGGGCCCGACCTCCTCGACGATCCCCTGGTTCTCGTGGCCGAACACGATGCCCGGCTCGGCCGAGGTGCGGCCCTCGTACATGTGCAGGTCCGACCCGCAGATGTTGGTGGAGGTGATCCGGACCAGGACGTCGGTCGGGTCCTCGATCCGGGCGTCCTCGACGTCCTCGACCGCGACCTCGAACGGACCCTTGTAGACGACTGCCTTCACGGGGGTCCCCTTCCCCGCGCGGGGACCGGACGGCGGCCTGGCCGCCCTGCGTCTCCCCCGCGCTCCCCTGTCCCCTGCCCGGGACGGGCGCGGCCGACACCCGCCCCGCGGGAGCCCACCTCCGAGGGCAGCACCTCCAGAGGCATAGGAAGCTGTTCTCCCGCATCCGGCCGCCGGACGGGTGAAGAGCTTCCTATGCCCCCACCTCCGCGTGCCCGCACCTCCACGGCGCTCAGCAGACGGGCAGGCGGGTCTTCAGGTAGGTCTCGACCTGGTCCAGGGCGATGCGCTCCTGGCTCATCGAGTCGCGCTCGCGCACGGTCACCGCCTGGTCCTCCAGGGTGTCGAAGTCGACGGTGAGGCAGAACGGCGTCCCGATCTCGTCCTGCCGGCGGTACCGGCGGCCGATGGCGCCGGCGTCGTCGAAGTCGACGTTCCAGCTCTGGCGCAGCCGCGCCGCGAGGTCGCGTGCCTTGGGCGAGAGGTCGGCGTTGCGCGACAGCGGGAGGACGGCGGCCTTCACCGGGGCCAGCCGCGGGTCCAGCCGCAGCAGCGTGCGGGTGTCGACCCCGCCCTTGGCGTTGGGGGCCTGGTCCTCGGTGTAGGCCTCGACGAGGAAGGCCATGAGCGAGCGGGTCAACCCGGCCGCCGGCTCGATGACGTACGGCGTCCAGCGGCTGTTGGTGGCCTGGTCGAAGTAGGTGAGGTCGGCGCCGGAGTGCTCCGAGTGGGTCTTGAGGTCGAAGTCGGTGCGGTTGGCGATGCCCTCGAGCTCGCCCCACTCCGAGCCGGTGAAGCCGAAGCGGTACTCGATGTCGACGGTGCGCGTCGAGTAGTGCGACAGCTTCTCCTTCGGGTGCTCGTAGTGCCGCAGGTTGTCCGGGTGGATGCCCAGGTCGGTGTACCAGCGGGTGCGCTCGTCGATCCAGTACTGGTGCCAGGTCTCGTCGGTGCCCGGCTCGACGAAGAACTCCATCTCCATCTGCTCGAACTCGCGGGTGCGGAAGATGAAGTTGCCCGGCGTGATCTCGTTGCGGAAGGACTTGCCGATCTGGCCGATGCCGAACGGCGGCTTCTTCCGGGCGGCCCCCATGACGTGGGCGAAGTTGACGAAGATGCCCTGCGCGGTCTCCGGGCGCAGGTAGTGCAGCCCCGACTCGTCCTCGACCGGGCCGAGGTAGGTCTTGAGCATCATGTTGAAGTCGCGCGGCTCGGTCCACGCGCCCTTCGTGCCGCAGTTCGGGCAGGTGATGTCGGCCAGCCCGTTCTCGGGGGCCCGGCCCTTCTTGGCCTCGAAGTCCTCCTCGAGGTGGTCGGCGCGGAACCGCTTGTGGCAGTTCTGGCACTCGGTGAGCGGGTCGGTGAAGACGCCGACGTGCCCGGAGGCCACCCACGTCTGCCGCGGCAGGATCACCGAGGAGTCCAGGCCGACGATGTCGTCCCGGCCCTGGACGACGGTCCGCCACCACTGCCGCTTGATGTTCTCCTTGAGCTCGACGCCCAGCGGGCCGTAGTCCCAGGCCGAGCGGGTGCCGCCGTAGATCTCCCCGGACGGGAAGACGAAGCCCCGTCGCTTGCAGAGGTTGACCACCTTGTCGAGGCGGGCGGGGTCGTGCGGGGCGGTGCGGGGGTCCACGGGCGGGGGCTCCATCCGGCTGGCGGTCGGCGGCTGACCGGTCCACGGTAGTCGGCCCGCGCGGCCGCGCCCCGGCGCCCGGCGAGAACCCGCACGCAGAACCGGTGACGCCGGTCGGGGGCGTGGGCCACAATGCGCCGCCCTCCTCCCCGCCCGCCCCCCGGAGACCCGCCATGCCCGTTCCCTCCCTGCCCGGGGACCAGGTGGTCGCCTTCGTCCTCCTGGACGTCGCGATCATCCTCGTCGTCGCCCGGCTCGTCGGCGCCCTCGCCCTCCGGGTCGGCCAGCCACGCGTGGTCGGGGAGATCCTCGCCGGCGTCCTGCTCGGGCCCTCGCTGCTGGGCGCGAGCGTCTTCCGGTGGGACGAGCCGTGGGCGTTCCTCGCCTGCGACCGGTCCCTGGCCGAGGGCGTCGCCCCCAGCATCACGTCCTGCTTCTTCCCGGCCCAGGCGCAGAGCGGGCTGAACCTGCTGGGCCAGCTCGCGCTGATCCTCTTCATGTTCCTGGTCGGGCTGGAGCTGGACACCGACCGGCTCAGGGGCCGCTACGCCGGCATCGCCACCGTGGCGGTCGGTGTGGTCGCCATCCCGGTGGCCGCCGCGTTCCTGCTCACCCCGGTGCTCTTCGACGAGAAGTTCCTGGGCGCCGGCGACCCGACGCGGCTCGGTTTCACCCTCATGGTCGGCGCGATGCTCGCGGTGACCGCCTTCCCGGTGGCCGCCCGCATCCTGCAGGAGAAGGGCCTGGCCGCCACCCCGCTCGGCGTCACGGGCATCGCCGCCGCCGCCGCGGTCACCGTCCTCATGTTCCTGGCCGTCGGCGTGGCCCGCGGGGTCGCCGCCGGCGAGCCCGGCACGACGCACCTGTGGCGGTTGGTCGGCACGCTGGTCTACCTCGCGGTCATGTGGTTCGCCGTGCGCCCGCTCATGGCCCGCCTGCTCTCCGGCACCTCGGCCGACCGGCCGCTGGAGGGCACCCAGCTGGCCGCCGTCCTGGTGCTGGTGCTCGCCTCGGCGTACGCCGCCGACCGGATCGGCGTCCACGTCATCGTGGGCGGGTTCGTCGCCGGCCTGGTGCTGCCTCGGCACCCGGTGCTCACCGGGGCCCTGGTGTCGAAGCTCTCCGACGTGGCGGTGGTCTTCCTGCTGCCGGTCTTCCTGGCCTACAGCGGGCTGCGCACCGACTTCACCACGCTGACCTGGGCGGTGGTCCCCGGCATCGCGCTGTTCGTCGTGGTCGCGGTCGCCGCCAAGTGGGGCGGCGGCCTGGTCAGCGGCCGGCTGGGCGGGCTGAGCTGGGCGGAGAGCAACGCACTGGGCATCCTGATGAACTGCCGCGGGCTGCTGGTCCTGGTCGTGGCACTGGTCGCGCTCAACGCCGGGGTGATCAGCCCGCAGATGCAGGCCGGGGTGGTCGTCATGGCCCTGGTGACGACGGCGATGACCGGCCCGCTGGTCGACCGCTTCCTCGGCCGCCCCGCGCCGGCGGCCCCCGTGGAGAACAAGGTGCTCGAGGCGGACTGACCCCCAGGAGCGAGGCGCCGGCCCGGGTCACCCGGACCGGCGCCTCGCCGCGTCCTGCCCGGGCCGGGTGCGACCGGGAGCCGGCCCGGCGGGTGGGTCAGGCGCCGGCGTCCTCGACGAACGTGCCCGGCTCGTCGAGGGCGCGGACCCACACCGGCGCGCCGGCCACCTTGACCTCGGCGGCGGAGAGCGCCCGCCGGTAGGCGCCGACCCCCTCCCAGCGGGTGAGCAGCGCCCACAGGGTGGGGTCGTCCGCGGCCCGGCCCACGCGCCCGTCCCGGAACCCCGGACGGCCGGCGAGGGCGGCCAGCAGCGCGGCCACGTCGGCGGCGACCGCCCCGGCGTCCGCCTCGGGCACCCGCAACCTGGTCACCGCGAACACGGCGGCCATCGTGCCAGCCCGGCAGCCGGGCCCGCGGGCACGGCGACGGCCGGCCCCGGGCGGGTGCCCGGGACCGGCCGTGGGGTGCGGTCGGCGGGTGCCGTCGTCAGGCGAAGTTGCAGACCAGCAGCCGGGAGTCCACCCAGACCTCCACGGACTGGGTGCTGCCGCTGTCCAGCTGGAGGTCGAAGGTGACGACGTCGACGGCGTTGGCCGCGTCGTACCGCACCTCGACCGCGTTGCCGTCGACGATGGTCGCACCGCCCAGCGTCGCGGTGACGAAGAAGCCGACCAGGTAGTCCTGCGGCGTGAGGTCGGTGCCGGCCGCCCCGTCGGCGGCGGCCTGCTGCAGCTCCGGGCAGGTCAGCGCCCACACCGCCGCCGGGTCGATGCTGGCCATCCCGACCATCCAGTCGAAGGCCAGCTGGACCGAGCCCGGGAACTGCTCGGTGCTGCCGTCGCCGCTGGGCACCTGCGGGGTCGTCTCGGTCATGCCGCCGCCGGTGTCGGTGCCGCCGCCCGGGGAGCTGCCCGCACCGCCGGGGATGCTGACCGGGCCGGACATGTCCATGTCCATCGCCGGGGCCTGCGACGAGGTCGGGGCGCTGGTGCTGGTCGTCGCCGGGGCCGCGGTCGTCGCCCCCCCGCCGTCGTCGTCCCGCAGCAGGAAGAAGCCCCCGACGCCGGCGGCGACCAGGACCACCACGAGCGCGGCGACCACCCACGGCAGGGCGCTGCCCTTCTTCGGCGGCCCGCCGTACCCGCCGGGGCCGCCCGGGCCGAAGGCACCGGGGCCGAACGGCCCGCCGGGGCCGGCCTGCTGGCCGTAGGGGCCGGCCTGGCCGTACGGGCCGGGCTGGCCGTACGGGCCGGGCTGGCCGTACGGGCCGGGCTGGGCGTACGGGCCGGGCTGGGCGTAGGCGCCGGGCTGCCCGTAGGGGCCTGGAGGCTGGCTCATCGTGCTTCTCCCGTTCGGGCGGAGGGTGCGCGGGCGGCGCGCGGGCCCCCTGGCAGCGACCGGGGCGGGCCCGGAGCGAGAGCAAGGTAGAGGTGCACCGGCGATCCGCCTACCGCTTCCAGCGCGACGGTCGATCACGGCTGGGTCACGGCACTGCGCACCGGCCACCGGAAGCCGGACCGGCCGCGCGCGGGGCGCTGGTCGGGGCCCGGTGGCGTCCCTACACTCCCTCGACGCCGTCCGGGCGCCTGCCCGGACGAGCACCCGCCCAGCGGGGGGAACGGAAAGGCCAGCGGTGGAATTGGAACAGTTCGGCGCCTATCGCATCGAGGCGCTGCTCGGGCGCGGCGGCATGGGAGAGGTGTACCGCGCCTACGACACCGAGCACGACCGGGTGGTCGCGCTCAAGGTCCTCTCCTCTCACCTGGCCGCCGACGCCGGCTACCGGGAGCGCTTCCGCCGGGAGGCCCACCTGGCGGCCCGGCTCAACGAGCCGCACATCGTGCCGATCCACCGCTACGGCGAGATCGACGGGCGGCTGTTCCTCGACATGCGGCTGGTGCCCGGCCGCGACGTCGCCGCCGTCCTCGCCGAGGAGGGCGCGATGACGCCCGCGCGGGCCGTGTCGATCATCGGCCAGACCGCGCGGGCGCTGGACTCGGCGCACGCCGACGGGCTGGTGCACCGCGACGTCAAGCCCTCGAACATCATCGTCACCGGCAGCGGGGACGACGAGTTCGTCTACCTGGTCGACTTCGGCATCGCCCGCTCGACCGCCGACGCGCAGGGCCCGGCACTGACCCAGACCGGCGCCGCGCTCGGCTCGTTCGACTACATGGCGCCCGAGCGCTTCCTCGAGCAGCCGATCGACCGCCGGGTCGACGTCTACGCCCTGGCCTGCGTGCTCTTCGAGTGCCTGACCGCCCAGCGGCCGTTCGCCGGCGACGGCCTGGCCACGCTCATGTTCGCCCACCTCAACACCGAGCCGCCCGCGGTCTCCTCGGTGCGCCCCGGTCTGCCGTTCGCGCTGGACGACGTGATCCGCCGGGGCCTGGCCAAGGATCCCGCCGAGCGCTACGCCAGCTGCGGGGAGTTCGCCGCGGCCGCCCGGGCGGCGCTGAAGGAGTCCGGGGTCGAGGCGCGGCCGGTGCCGGCGGCGCCGCCGACCTCCATCACCCCGATGCCGTTCATCCCGCAGACGGTGGGCTTCTCGCAGCCGGGCGCGCCCGGGGGGCCGGCGGCCGGCTACCCGCAGCCGCTGGCGGGCACCGCCGCGGGCCTGGGTGCGGGCACCGCGACCGGGTACGGCGCACCGTCGACCCCGGGCACCGGCTACGGCCCGCCGTCCGCCTCCGGCGGCGGCTACGGCCCGCCGTCCGCCCCCGGCGGCGGCTACGGGCCGCCGTCCGCCCCCGGCGGCGGCTACGGGCCGCCGTCCAGCCCGGGCACCGGCTACGGCCCGCCGTCCAGCCCGGGCCCGCCCGGGTTCCCCCCGGCCGCACCGACCCCCGGCCGCGGGGGCAGGAGCCGGCTGCCGCTCGTCCTGGGCGCCGCCGCGGTGGTGGTCGTCCTCGTGGTCGTCGGCGTCATCGCGCTGACCCGGGGCGGTGGCACCCCGACACCGCCGGTGGCCAGCGACGCGACCACCGCGCCGGTCACCACCGAGCCGACACCCGAGCCGACCCCCGAGCCGGACCCGGAGGCGGACCTGCGGGCGATCATCCCGCTGGGCTTCGACGGCGCCGGCTGCCGCACCGGCGACCCGTCCAACGACGGCGAGCTCGCGGTGCTCGACTGCGGGCCCTCGACCGCGCAGCCGGGCCCGGAGGACTCCTCGTTCTACCTGTACCCGGACGCGGAGACGCTCGACAGCGTCTTCCTGCGGGACGTGAACGGCAACGGGATCCCGCAGCTGCCCGCCGGGACCCTGTGCCCCGACGCCCAGGGGTACGGCTACTGGCAGGCCGACGGCGAGCAGGTCGGCCGGATCGCCTGCTACGTCGACGAGGAGACGCAGAACGCCTTCCTCATCTGGACCGAGGAGGAGTTCAACGCCGAGGCGATCGTGGCCATCGCCGGCGCCGGTCAGGAGGGGCTGGTGACCCTCATGGAGTGGTGGCGGCAGAACGCCAACAGCGACTTCGTCCGCCCCTGACCGGCGACCCGGTCGCGAGCGGCGAGGGCCCCGGTCCGGCAGCTGCCGGGCCGGGGCCCTCGCCGGCGTCGCGCTCCCGGTCAGGCGGGTGCGGCCGCCGCGAGCGCCTCGAGCCGCTGGGCCACCTGCTGGGCGGTCGCCGGGCGCTGCCCCACCGGGGCCAGGCAGTCGCGGACCAGGGCCTCCTCCTCGGGGGTCATCCCCGGGGCGACGGCCGGGCTGGCGGTCATCACCTTCCGGATGGCCAGCAGGGGCTCGCCGTCGGGCAGCTCCCCGTAGAGGCCGTTGCCGGTGAGCGAGCGGTGCAGCGTGGCCCCGATCGCGAACACCTCGGTGGCCCGCGAGGGCCGCTCGCCGCGCAGCAGCGCCGGGTCCAGGAACTCGACCGACGCCGCACCCGCCATGCCGGTGAGCGTGACCCCGGGGGTCAGGAACCGGGCCAGGCCGAGGTCGGAGAGCTTGCCCCCCTCCTCGGTGAGCAGGATGTTGGCCGGCTTGAGGTCACCGTGCGTCAGACCCGCCTCGTGCAGGGCGTGCAGGGCGTACGAGGCGTGCGCGATCGCCCGCAGCACCTCCCGGCGCCCCAGCGGCCGGGCGGGGGCGGCGAGGGAGCCCAGCGGGCAGTACTCCATCGCGTACAGGAAGCTGTCCTGCAGGACGGCGTCGTAGACGCGCACCAGGTAGGGGGAGCGCACCTGCGCGAAGGCGCGCAGCTCCCGCACCCCCCGCTCGTAGGCCTGCTCGCTGTGCGTGCCGCTGAAGACCTTCACCGCCACGTACTCGTCCGGCAGGCCCAGCCGCGCCGGCGGGCGCGCCAGGTAGAACCGGCCGTTGTTGCCCTCCCCCAGCACCCGGACCACCTGGTAGTCCGCGATGGCGGCAGGCGCCGGGCCCACCAGGCCGACGGCATCCATCGAATGTCCTCCTGGATCTCCTCCCCCGGCGCGTGCCGGGGCGCCGCGCGCGCGGCGGCGGCCCAGTGTGCAGAAGCGGGGCCCGTCCGGGAAGCCGTCGGCTCCCGGGCCCGCCCGCGCCGTCCGCGTCCGGGACGCCGGCCGCACCGCGCGCGCGGAACTGCCACGACCGGGGACCCGCCGTTACCATCCGCGCCCGGATCCGCCCTGCTGCGGGCGGTCCCCGGCCCCGAACGGGTCCGCCTCCCCACGCCCCCCGGGACCCGGCAGCACGGGCCCGGCTGCAGTCGGAGCACCGGTGGAACACAGCATCGCCGAGATCGTCGCCTACGTCTTCCTCGACCTGGCGGTGATCGTCCTGCTCGCCCGCCTGGTCGGCCGGCTCGCCGTCCGGGTCGGCCAGCCCGCCGTCATGGGCGAGATCATCGCCGGCATCCTGCTCGGCCCGACCCTGCTCGGCGCCCTGCCCGGCGACCTCGACACCCTGCTCTTCCCGCCCGACGTCCGGCCCTTCCTCGAGGTGCTGGCCCAGCTCGGCCTCGTGCTGTTCATGTTCCTCGTCGGCCTCGAGGTGGACCTGTCCTTCATCCGCGGCCGCGAGCGCATCGCCCTCTCGGTGTCGGTGGCCTCGATCGTGCTGCCGTTCACCCTCGGGTTCCTGCTGGCCACCGTGCTGCACGCGCGGCACGACGTGGTCGGCGGGGAGGCGGTCCCGCTGCTGTCCTTCGCGCTGTTCCTGGGCGTGGCGATGTCGATCACCGCGTTCCCGGTCCTCGCGCGGATCCTCGCCGAGCGGGGCATGCACCGGATCCCCACCGGCGTGCTCAGCCTGGCCTGCGCCGCGGTGGACGACGTCCTCGCCTGGGCGCTGCTGGCGATCGTGGTGGCCACGGTGGCGGCGACCTCGCTGGCCGGGGTCGCCCAGATCCTGGTGTTCTCCGCGGTCTTCGCCGTCGTCATGTTCGCCGTCGTCAAGCCGCTGCTGCGCCGCCTGGTGGCCGGGCACGAGCGGGCCGGGCGGCTGACCCCCGACATGCTGGCGCTGGTGCTCGTGGGCATCCTCGGCTGCGCGTGGGTCACCGAGGAGATCGGCATCCACTTCATCTTCGGGGCGTTCGTCTTCGGCGTCGTCATGCCGCGGCAGGGCGCCGCCGCGCTCACCCACGAGATCACCGACCGGCTCGAGCAGGTCAGCGTGCTGCTGCTCCTGCCCGTCTTCTTCGTCGTCACCGGGCTCAACGTCGACGTCGGCGCCATCGACGTGACCGGGCTCGGCGAGCTGGGGCTGATCCTGCTCGTCGCGATCGCCGGCAAGGCGGTGGGCGCCTTCGCCGCGGCCCGCGCGCAGCGGGTGCCGCGCCGGCAGGCGACCGCGCTCGGGGTGCTCATGAACACCCGCGGGCTCACCGAGCTGGTGATCCTCAACATCGGCGTGCAGCTCGGCGTCCTCGACGGCGAGATGTTCACCCTGCTGGTCATCATGGCCGTCGTCACCACGCTCATGACCTCGCCGCTGCTGCGGCTGGTCTACCCGCCGCGGGTGCTCGAGCGGGACATCGCGGCCGCCGAGCGGGCCGCCCTGGGCCTCGAGGAGGCCTACACGGTGCTCGTCGTGGTCGAGGAACCGGAGCGCGACGCGGCGCTGGTGCACCTCGCCTGCGACCTCGTCGGGCGGGAGGCCCCCGCGCAGGTGGTGCTGACCCGCGTGGTCCGGCGGTCCCGGCCCCGGCCGGAGGTGGCCAGCGGCCTGGGCGCCGACCTCGCGCTCATGGCCTCGGCCGGGGTCGAGCTGCGCGACCTGGCCCGCATCGTCGAGGCGCGCGGGATCCGGGCCTCGGTGGCCTCCCGGTTCGGCGACGACCCGTGGAGCGACGTGGCCGACGTGGCGGGCGCCGCGGCCGCCGACGTCGTGCTGGTCCGCAGCGGCTGGGGGCTGCCCGAGGGCGCGCCCGGGCCGGCCCCGGCGTGGCCGGCGCGGCCGGCCGGCACCGTGGTGACGGTGAGCGGCGAGCTCGGCGAGGCCGGGCTGGCGCCGTCCGGGCCGGTGTCGCTGGTGCAGGACGGCGGGCCCGACGGCCGGGCCGCGGTGCGGCTGGCCGCCCAGGCGGCGCTGGGCCGCGCGGTGCCGCTGCGGCTGCGGGCCGGCGGCGACGGGTGGCGGGCGGGCCGCCGGGCCGCGGGGGTCGCCGAGGGGCTGCGCCGCGCCGGCGTCCCCGTCCTGGACGAGGCGGGCGCCGGGGAGCAGCTGCCGGCGCTGGTGGTCGCGCCCGCCGGGGCGCCGGCCGGCGAGGAGGCCGACCTGCTCACCCCGGTGCTGCACGTGCACGCCGGGCAGGCCGACCGCGACCGGGACCTCGAGGAGACGCTGGCCGGCCTCACCGCCGGCCCGGCGGTCCCCTGACCTCCGGCCGGGTCAGTACCCGCCGTGCGGGGACTCGAAGGCGAAGCTCCGGCTGCCCATGCGCACCGCCATGCCGGGGGTGAGCTGCACCGGCTGGCCCGGCACGAGGGAGGACCAGGCCGGGGCGCCCCGGGCGGCGACCAGGGTGCCGTTCGCCGAGCCGGTGTCGACCAGGACGACGTCCCAGCCCTCGAGCCGGATCTCGGCGTGGTGGCGGCTCACCCCACCCGTGGGGTCGACCACCAGCAGCGGCCGGAACGCCCCGGCGCGGACCCGCTCGTCGGTCTCCGGCTCCCGGCCGAGCAGGTAGTCGGCGTCCAGGCTCACGGTCGCGCCGTCGTCGAACACCAGCAGGCCCAGCGGCGGCCGGACGCCGTCGGTGAGGACGCCGGTCTGCTGGGCCATCCGCACGCCGCACAGCGCGCAGAACTGCACCCGCGGGTCGTTGAGGTGCCCGCGCGAGCAGAGGAAGCCCTTCACCCGGGGGCGGCCGTCGTCGGGGTCCCGGGCCAGGGCCGCGGGCGGCTGCTCGCCGGAGACCACCGGCAGCGGGGCCCGCGGGGCCTCGGCCTCCTCGGGCGGCGGCGGGGCGAGCAGCGACACCGCCCGGGCCGGCGGCGGCAGCTCCACCGGCGGCTCGGGGACGGCGGGCGCGACCGGGGTCCCGTGCCCGTGGTGGGGGCCGGCGTCCGCGTGCGGTGCGACCGGCGCTGCGCCGGTGCCCGGTGTGCCGGGTGCTCCCCCGCGGCCCGGCTTGCGCAGCGACCGCGGCGGCGGGACGGCGGCGGGGGCCGCCGGGACCGCGCCGGGCGCGGGGAGCCGGACCGCCGTGGTGGCCGGCGGGGCGTCCGCGGCGGCCGGCCGCCCGGGGGCCGGGGCCGGCGAGAGGACGGCGGCCGCGCCGGGCACCGCGCCCGCCTCGAGGTCGGCCAGCGGGTGCGGGGCGGTGCCGATCGGGGCCCCCGCCGACAGGCGCAGCGCCGCCGGCGGCCAGTCGACCAGCCGGGCGAGGAACGCGGTGCCGTCGGGCAGCCGCTCGCCGTCGGCGGGGGTCAGCCGCAGCCCCAGGTCGGGCACCTCGGCCACGCCCCGGCCGACCAGGCCGACGGCCAGCCCCTCCTCGGTGGCCGCGGCCACCGCGAACGACGGCAGGTCGCGGGCCGAGGACAGCCAGGCCCGGACCTCGTCGTGCAGCCGCCGGCCGGGGGCGCGGGAGCCGGCCGCCGACACCGCGCGGCACAGGTCGACCAGCTCACCGACCCGCTGGTGCCCCACCGGGGCCGCCGGCGGCGCGGCGACCGGGGGCGCGCCCCAGCCGCCGAGCCGGTGCGCCGACGAGGGGGCCGGCGCACCGGTGGTCCGCACGGAGACCACCAGCACGATGCCGGGCATCCGGACGACCAGGTCGTCCCCGGGGGCGACGGCCACCGCCACCTGGTCGAACGGCGGGACGGTGCCCGCCCCGAGCGGTGGGGGGACCGCCATCAGACGAACCTCCCGCCCCGGTTGCGCCAGTGCACGAAGGGCACCCGCAGGGGGCCGTTGGCGACGAGGAAGACCAGCAGCCACGTGCTGGTGAAGAGGATGACGTAGGCCGGCCCGGCCATGCTGTCGACCCAGGTGGCGCCGCCGGCCAGCAGGAACCAGACCAGCAGCCCCTCGGGGATGCCGGTGACGAGGGTGAAGAGGGTCGGCCAGTCCTTCTCCCACCGGAACTGCTGCAGCCCGTGGTAGACGAGCTCCCAGAGCACGCCCAGCACGGTGACGAGGAGCAGCACCGAGAAGGTGGCCCCGTAGGAGGCGCCCAGCGGGGCGCCGGTGGGCAGCAGCGGGGTGAGCACGAGCGTCCACAGGACGCCGACGGTGGCCAGCAGGGCGACCCGGGTCTGGATGCGGCCGTTGAGGGTGGGGATCACGGGATCTCTCTCGCGGAGGACGTCGGGGGAGGGGCGTCAGATGGTGGTGTTGCGGACCCACTTCCACCACTGGCTGGTGGACCGCCCCGGGGTGAGCTTCTGGCCGAACCCCTGGGCCACGAGGTCGTCGGTGATCTCCTGCGCGGCCACGAGCAGGCCGAGGAAGCTGTCCACGCCGGCGAAGTAGCCGCCGAGCGTGGCGCTGCCCGAGGCGTAGACCTTGCCGCCGTTGCGGGTGCCGGTGACCTCGAACTCGCGCCCGACGTCGAGCCGGCCGAGCGGGTTGCGCTGGGCGTTGGAGTGGTCGAGCAGGTCGGCCAGCAGCCGGTGCTCGCGGATGTCGGCCTCCAGGCCGGTGCAGTCGACGACGACGTCGAAGGTGCCCACCTGCGGGCCCTGGTCGCTGGAGACGGAGACCTCGACCAGGTCACCGACGGGGCGCATGCCCTCGATCCGGCCGACGACCACGCGGTACCAGCCCTGCTGCCGCCCGCGGGCCAGCTGCTCCTGCCAGTCCTTGCGCACCGGGGTGTTGGTGCCGCCCATGTCCTTGTAGATCCGGGCGCGGTCCTCGCCCTCGAGCCGGGACATGCGGGCGCGCAGCTGGCCGCCCCACGTCGACTTCGGCCAGTTGAAGCCCTGGTAGGCCCAGCCGTCGGCCCCCTTGCGGCGCATGAAGAGGCTCGGCCCGTGCGGCTTGTCCACGTAGGTCCGGAACAGGTGCACGATCTGGGTGTTCAGGCCCCGCCGGTCGCGGTCGTCGATGAGCCGCTGCAGCACGCGGGAGGCGACGATGCCGCCGCCGCGGACCAGCACCGTGCCGGGGCGCAGGGCCAGCCGCTCGTAGACGTGCTCGTGCGGCTCGTAGGCGTTGACCACCCTGCTGTAGTCGTCGTGCTCGGCCCGGTACCGCTGCAGGTCGGGCAGGAAGCGCAGGCCGGGGTAGCCGACGGCGAGGTGCACGAACCGGCTGCGGTAGGCGATCCGCCGGGTGGGCGTGGCGCCCTCCGGTGGGGTGAGGACGGTGAAGTAGCCGCCGCCGACGCGCCGGCGGGTCATGCGGACCTGCCCGGGGACGACCATCTCCGGCCAGCGGATCCGGTGCATCTCCTTCTCCATCGACTCGAAGACCATCCCGGCCTTCGGCGTGTAGTAGTCGGCGAACACCGGCTCGACGAGCACGTTCCACGCCATCCTCAGGTTGCCCTGCAGCGCCTCGCGGATGGCGTAGCCGGGGAAGCCCCAGATGTTGTCCGGGGTGCCGGAGGAGTCCGAGCGGAGCCGCTCGCCGCGCGGGATCTGGGAGACCGTCGTCAGGTACTCGTAGCTCTCCCACGGGGTGCGCAGCGGCGTCAGGACGCGGATGGCGTCGGTGGGGACGCCGCAGATCCGCAGGTAGTCGACGAGCACGAACGACCCGACGCCACCACCGACGGTGACGAGGGGGACGTCGATGACCGGGATGCCGGCCTCGGCGACCATCTCGTCGGTCCACAGGTCGGTGGCGACCAGGGCGTCGGTGAGGTCGCCGGGCAGCGGCGGCCGGTTCTGGGCATGCGCGGGCGCGGCGGTGCTCTCGCTCACGGTGGGGGTCCGTCCTCTCACGGGGAGCCGCCACTGTCGGGCCGGCGCGCAGAGCTGTCAACGCACCTGCGCGCCGTGCCCGGGAAGCCCTGCCCGAGAAGCGTTGCGGCCGGTGCGGGGTGGGACACCGGAGGATGCGGCCCGGCCCCGTCCCAGAGGCGCGCCGCGAGCCTGGGAGGGGCGAGGAGGACGGGGTCCTTCCGGGGGTCCTGCTAGGCCTTCCCGAAGCGGCGCTGGCGCGACGCGTACTCCTCGCAGGCGGCCCACAGGTGCCGGCGGTCGAAGTCGGGCCAGAGCGTGTCGAGGAAGACCAGCTCGGCGTAGGCGGCCTGCCAGAGCAGGAAGTTGCTGGTGCGGTTCTCCCCGGAGCTGCGCACGAACAGGTCGACGTCGGGCATGTCCGGCTCGTCGAGGAACCGGGCCACGGTGCGCTCGTCGACCTTGTCCGGGCGCAGCCGGCCGGCGGCCACCTCCCGCGCGATGGCCGCGGCGGCGTCGGCGATCTCGGCGCGCCCGCCGTAGTTGACGCACATCGTCAGGGTCAGGACGTCGTTGTCCCGGGTCAGCTCCTCGGCGACCTCCAGCTCGCGGATCACCGAACGCCACAGCCGCGGACGCCGGCCGGCCCAGCGCACCCGCACGCCCAGCTCGTGCATCTCGTCGCGGCGGCGGCGGATGACGTCGCGGTTGAAGCCCATGAGGAAGCGGACCTCCTCCGGGCTGCGCCGCCAGTTCTCCGTGGAGAACGCGTACGCCGACAGGGCCCGGACGCCGAGCTCGATCGCGCCCTCGACGCAGTCGAACAGCGAGGACTCCCCCGCCTCGTGGCCCGCGGTGCGGGGCAGCCCGCGCTGCTGCGCCCAGCGGCCGTTGCCGTCCATGACGATCGCCACGTGCCGGGGCACCCGGTCGGCGGGGATGTCCGGCGGCCGGGCGCCGGAGGGGTGCGGGGACGGGGCCTTCACCTCACGCCTCACGCAGCAGGCCCGCCTCCCGGCCCGCGGCCACCGGCTCGGAGCGGTCGACTAGGGGCAGGGAGCGCAGCCCGCGCTCCAGGTGCCACTGCAGGAGGGCGGCGACCAGGCCGCTGCCCTCCCGGCGGGTGCCGCCCTGGCTGGCCTCGGCGGTGTCCCAGTCGCCGGACAGCAGTGCCTCCAGGTGCTCGATGGTGACCGGGTTCGGCGTGGCCGAGCCCGCGGGCCGGCACGGCGGGCAGATGGTGCCACCGGCCGGTACGGAGAAGTGGCGGTGCGGGCCGGCCTCGCCGCAGCGGGCGCAGTCGCCGAGCGCGGGCTCCCACCCCGCGACCGACATGGCGCGCAGCAGGAAGGCGTCGAGCACGAGCCCGGCGGGGTGCGTCCGCCCGGCCAGGGCGCGCAGCGCGCCGACGACGAGCAGGAACAACCGCAGCGAGGGCTCCCGCTCCTCCGCGGTGAGCCGGTCGGCGGTCTCGAGCACCGCGGTGCCGGCGGTGTACGCCGGGTAGTCGGTGACGATGGGCTGCCCGTAGGAGCGGATCGACTCGGCCTGGCTGACGATGTCGAGGTTCCGGCCGGTGTAGAGCTGCAGGTCGACGTGGCTGAACGGCTCCAGCCGGGCGCCGAACTTGCTCTTGGTCCGGCGCACCCCCTTGGCGACGGCGCGGACCTTGCCGTGCCGGCGGGTGAGCACGGTGACGATCCGGTCGGCCTCGCCCAGCTTCTGGGTGCGCAGGACGATCCCCTCGTCCCGGTAGAGGGACTTCGGCGTGCCGCTCATCAGTACCCGAGCCTGTTCAGCTTCTTCGGGTCGTCCTGCCACTCCCCCAGCACGGTCACGTGCAGGTCCAGGTGCACCCGGGCGCCGAGCAGCGCCTCCATGCCCTGCCGGGCCTCGGTGCCGATGGCGCGGATCACCTCACCGCCGCGGCCGAGCAGCATCGGCTTCTGGCTGGGCCGCTCGCAGTGCAGCAGGGCGTGCACCTCGACCAGCTCGCCGCCGGGCCGCTTGGGGTCGGGGCGGCGGGCGGTCTCCTCGATCGTCACCGCCAGCGAGTGCGGCACCTCCTGGCGCACCTTCTCCAGCGCCGCCTCGCGGACCAGCTCGGCCAGCTGCCGGTCGACGTCGGAGTCGGTGGCCTGCTCCTCCGGGTACAGCGGCGGGCCCTCGGGCAGCAGGCCCACCAGGATGTCCTCGAGCAGCTCGACCTGGTCGCCGGCGACCGCGCTGACCGGCACCACCTCGGCCGCCTCGACCAGGGCGCTGGCCGCCAGGAGCTGCTCGGCGACCTGCTGCCGGGACGCGGCGTCGGTCTTGGTCACGACCACCACCACCGGCGTGCGCAGCTCGCGCAGCTGCCGGGCGATGAACCGGTCGCCCGGGCCGACCGGCTGGTCGGCCGGGACGCAGAGCACGATCACGTCGACCTCGGCCAGCGTGTCGCGGACGACGTCGTTGAGCCGGCGGCCCAGGAGGCTCCTCGGCTTGTGCAGCCCCGGGGTGTCGACGAGCACCAGCTGCCCGCCGGGCCGGTGGACGACGCCGCGGATCGCGTGCCGGGTCGTCTGCGGCCGGTTGCTGACGATGCCGACCTTGGTGCCGACCAGCGCGTTGGTCAGCGTCGTCTTGCCGGCGTTGGGGCGCCCGACCAGGCAGGCGAAGCCGCTGCGGTACGGCTGGTCGGGGGCGGTCACGGCGCCAGTCTCCCACCGACGGCCGACAGGCCCGCGCGCCGGAGCCCCGCCGCGCGCGGCGCGGCGGTCAGGCGCCGGAGCCGCCGTGCCCGTGCCGGCGCAGCGCGTCGAGCCGGCTCAGCACCCGGGCGCCGGTCAGGACGTCGGTGACCAGGCGGTGCAGGACCTCGGACCACGAGGCCGCCGCCGGGCGGGACGGTCCGGCCGCGGGACGACCGAGCTCCTGGAGGACGAGCAGGCAGAGGAGCAGGAAGAGCAACGTCGTCACGCCTCCACCATCGGCAGTCCGGCCCGCCGGCGACAGGGGCAGGACGGACGCGGTGCGCAAGGGACCTGCCACCGGGGGGCCGGGGGCGGCCGCGGGCGGTTGAGAGGATGCCCGGCATGGCGGGACGGCGACGGCGGACCCCGGACGAGCCCCTCCCGGTCCGGGCCCTGCGCGAGCGGGAGCGGCACGCCGTCCAGGTCGCCGGGTACGGGTTCTTCCCCGGCCGGGGCCCGCGGCGGTCGGCCACCGTCGTCCCGGCGCCGCTGGCCTACTGGCAGCACGACCCGCCGCGGGCCTGGGTGGTCCTCTCGGCCGCCGCCTTCGTCGCGGCGTGGCTCGGCCTGTTCGCGTGGACCGGCGGGGTGCCGGCGGCCGTGGGGGAACTGCCGCTGGCGCTGCTGGTCGGCGCGGCGGTGATCGGCCTGTCGACGTCCCGGCTGACGGTCTCCGACGCCGGGTTCTCCGTGGACGTGGCCGGGCTGCGGCGCACGGCGGCCCTGCACGTGGTGCCGCGCAGCCTGGTCCGCGAGGTGCGCCGCGGCGCGCCGCCGGAGGGCTGGCCGCGGGCCCGGCGGCGGGGCGGCCGGTGGCCGGGGCGGGCGCGGGTCGCCGTCCGCCACCTGACCGCCGACGGGTCGGGCGAGCAGGCGACGGTGCTGTGGCTGCGCGACCCGGAGGCCTTCGCCGCGGCGCTGGGGCAGCCGCTGCGCTGAGCACCCGGGCCCGGCACGCGGCCGGCCCCGGGCGGTGCCACGATGCTGGCTGCGTCGGCCGTCGGCCGCGCCTCGCGGCCGGCGGGCCCGCCGGCGCGGGTCCGGCGACCGCAGGAGGCGGTACATGACCAGGACCGACCACGGCAGCACCCCCGGCGGCGGCCCACGGGGGTCCGCCGGCCGCTCCTCCGGGCTGGCCGCGGTGATGCGGCCGGTCAACTCCGTGGTGGAGCGCTACATCCCCAGCGCACTGGTCTTCGCCATCGTGCTGACCTTCGTCGTCGCGCTGCTGGCCCTGCTGCTCACCGACTCGGGGCCGCGCGAGGTGGTGGTCGCGTGGGGCGACGGGCTGGCGGGCCTGCTGGCCTTCATCACCCAGATGGCGCTGATCCTGCTGCTCGGGCACACCCTGGCCAACACCGGCCCGGTGCGGCGCCTGCTGGTCCGGCTCGGCGGGGTCCCGCGCTCGGCGCGCACCGCCTACGTCTACGTCTTCGTCGTCGCCGCGCTCGCCTCGCTGATCACCTGGGGCCTGGGCCTGGTGGTGGGCGCGCTGCTGGCCAAGGAGGTCGCCGAGCAGGGCCGGGAGCGGGGGTTGCGGCTGCACTTCCCGCTGCTGGTGGCCGCGGGCTACTCCGGCTACGTCATCTGGCACATGGGCTACTCGGGGTCCGGGCCGCTCACCGCGGCGACCGAGGACTCCTTCCTCGCCGAGCAGCTGGGCGGCACCCTGCCGGTCACCGAGACCACCTTCACCTGGTGGAACCTGACGGCCGCCGCGGTGACCATCGTCGTGGTCGGGCTGGCGCTCGGCTGGGCGGCCCCCAAGCCCGGGGACCCCGTCGTCCCCCTGCCCGCGGGCGCCGAGTACGGCGCCGCGCCCGACGCCGAGGACCAGGTCGTCACCCCCGCCGACCGGGTCGACGCCAGCCGGGTGCCCACCCTGCTCACCGGCCTCGCGCTGAGCGCCTACCTGGTCCTGCACTACGTCGACGGCGGCACCCCGACCCTCGACATCGTCAACTGGACCTTCCTCGCGCTCATCCTGCTGCTGGTGCGCAGCCCGTTCGAGCTGATCGCGCTGGTCAAGAACGCGGCGTCCAACGTCGGGGAGATCCTGCTGCAGTTCCCGCTCTACGCCGGGATCCTCGGCATCATGACGGCCACCGGCCTGATCACGGTGCTGTCCGACGCCTTCGTCGGCATCGCCAGCCCGGCCACCTTCGGGCTGCTGACCTTCCTCGCGGCGGGCCTGGTCAACTTCTTCGTGCCCTCGGGCGGTGGGCAGTTCGCCGTCCAGGGCCCGATCGTGCTCGACGCCGCCGAGCGGCTGGGCGTGGACCCGGCGGTGGCGATCATGGCCGTGGCCTACGGGGACCAGTGGACCAACATGATCCAGCCGTTCTGGGCGCTGCCGGTGCTGGCGATCGCCGGGCTGAAGATGCGCGACATCCTCGGCTACACGACCGTGACGCTGGTGGCCAGCGGCCTGGTGTTCGGCGGCACCATGCTGCTGCTGGGGCTGACCGCCTGAGGGTGCGGTCTCAGACCTCGGTGATCGCGTAGGCCCGGATCTTGCGGTAGAGCGAGCTGCGGGCCACGCCGAGCGCCGCCGCGGCGTGCACCCGGTTGCCGGCGTGCTCGTGCAGCGCCGCGACGATCGCGTCGCGCTCGGCCGTCTCGATCGGCGTCAGGGGGCGGCTGCCGGCCGTGCGGCACCAGGCCGGCAGGTCCTCCGGTCCGATCTCCCCCACCGGGCGGCGGCGCAGCGCGTCCGCCAGCGCCTCCCGGAGCTGGGGGAGGTTGCCCGGCCACCCGTACCGGGCGACCAGCCGGGCCGCCCCGGCCGAGAGCCGGACCCGCCGGTCCGGGGCGAGGTCGGCCAGCAGCCGGGCGGTCAGCCGCGGGAGGTCGTCGACGCGGTAGCGCAGCGGGGCCACGGTCACGGCCTGCTCGAAGCAGCCCAGCACCGACTCCAGCGGCCCCCCGGCCGCCAGGCCGGCCGCGTCGGCGGTCCCCGCGACCAGCCAGGTGCGGCGGTCCAGGCCGCCGACGAGCTCCCGCACCCGTGCGGCCCCCGAGCCGTCGAGGCGGTCCAGGGAGGCGAGCAACAGGAGGGCCGGCGCGGGCCCGGCCGGTGGACCGGGCGGGCCGGGGACGGGGGCGCCGGCGTCCACCGCCACCACCGGCGCGGCCGGGTGCACGCGCGCGAACAGCTCGGTCACCAGGGTCCGCCGCCCGGTCCCCGGCTCGCCCAGCACCAGGACCGGCTCCCGGCGCTCGACGGCGGCGGCGACCTCGGCGGCGGCCCGGGCCCAGGCCGGCGAGACGGGGGGCGCCGTACCGGCCCGGTCGGCGCGCGCCCGGGGCGCCGGGCGCGGCCGGTCCCCCGCACCCCGCGGCACCGGCACCGCGGGCCGGTCGGCCTCCTCGTCGAGCAGCAGGACCAGGCCGGCGACGTCGTCGCCCACGAGCACGCGGGTGGCCCGCAGCCGCACGCGGCGCCCGGAGTCCAGGACCAGCGTGTCGGTGGCGCGGTCCCGCCGGGCCATGAGGGCCAGCGCGTGCTGGTGGACGGCGAACTGCTCGGCGGGGCCGAACAGCTGCTGCGCCCGCCGGTTGACGACCAGTGAGTCGCCCACGGCCATGACCGCCTGCCGCGGCCGGGAGTCCGCCCGCGCGAAGGCCTCGAACAGGGCCTGCCGGGCCTGGCCCCGGTCGCGCAGCAGGGCGCGGCCGATGTCGGCGGCCGCCCGGCGGACCACCGTGGACATCAGGGGCGTCCAGTCCTCGGCCAGCGAGCTGACGTCGAGCACGCCCTCGACCCGGCCGGTCACCGGGTCGACGACCGGCGCCCCGGTGCAGGCGAACCGCACCAGCGCCTCGGTGAAGTGCTCGGCGCCGACGACGCTCACCGGCGCCCCCGCCTCGAACACCGTGCCGATGCCGTTGGTCCCCACCCCGCCCTCGGCGAAGCTGAACCCGGCGAGGAAGTCCACGCGGTCCAGCGGGCGGCCCACCGCGGTGGAGCAGTCCAGCCGGTGCACGATCCGCGCCCGGGCGTCGGACAGCGCGATCGCCACCGGCACGTCGACCATCTCGCCGGCCATCCGCTCGATGACCGGCCGGGCGCAGCGCACCAGCCGCGAGTCGAGGTCGACGTCCTCGTGGTAGGTGATGCCGTACCGGTCGGCGTCCACCCCGGCCGACCGGCTGCGCAGCCAGGACGCCGCGACCAGCGTCCGGACCCCCGCCGCCGAGCGGCCCCCGTCCTCCAGGAAGGCCGCCCGGGCCGCCGCCGTCGCCGGCAACCGCTCCTCGTGGGTCCCCGGCACGGCCACCTCCCAGCGCTCACCGGAACCACACCACACCCGCCGGTCCGGGAGGTGTCCCGGAATGGGACATCCCGCCGGTCCGCGAGGTGTCCCGGAATGGGACACCCCGCCGCCGCGGAGCACCGGTGCACTCGGTTTCGCCATTGTGGCGCGGAACACACGGGAGGGACAGACATGACGGTCGACACGGCACCGGACGCGACCGGCGCCCGGGCCACCCGCGAGCTCGACGCCCTGGTGATCGGGGCCGGCGTGGCCGGGCTCTACCAGCTGCACCAGCTGCGCGAACGGGGGCTGCGGGTCCGCGTGTACGACGCGGCCGACGACGTCGGCGGCACCTGGTACTGGAACCGCTACCCCGGGGCGCGGTTCGACTCCGAGGCCTACATCTACCAGTACCTGTTCTCGCAGGAGCTGTACGAGGGGTGGAGCTGGGAGCACCGCTTCCCGGGCCAGCCGGAGATCGAGCGCTGGATGCGCTACGTCACCGACCGGCTGGACCTGCGCCGCGACATCGAGTTCTCCACCACGGTCACCAGCGCGCACTTCGACGAGGAGCGGGAACGCTGGACGGTGCGCACCGACCGGGGCGAGACGATCGACACCCAGTTCCTCGTCACCTGCGCCGGCATGCTCTCCGCGCCGCTCGAGGACGTCTTCCCGGGGCAGGACACCTTCCGGGGCGCGATCGTGCACACCTCGCGGTGGCCCAGGGAGGGCGTGGACCTGGCCGGCAAGCGGGTCGGCGTGGTCGGGATCGGGGCGACCGGCATCCAGGTGATCCAGACGATCGCCGACGAGGTGGGGCACCTGACCGTCTTCGCCCGCACCCCGCAGTACGTGCTGCCGATGAAGAACCCGGCCTACGGGCCGGAGGACGTCGCCGCCTACAAGGCCCGCTTCCCCGAGCTGCGCGACACGTTGCCGCGCACCTTCACCGGCTTCGAGTACGACTTCGAGGTGGCGTGGGCCGACCTCACGCCGGAGCAGCGGCTGGAGCGGCTCGAGGAGATCCACGACAACGGGTCGCTGAAGCTGTGGCTGGCCTCGTTCGCGGAGATGTTCTTCGACCCCGAGGTCAGCGAGCAGGTCTCGGAGTTCGTCCGGGAGAAGATGCGCGCCCGGCTGAAGGACCAGCACCTGATCGACGTGCTCGTGCCCACCGACTACGGCTTCGGCACCCACCGGGTCCCGCTCGAGACGAACTACCTCGAGGTCTACCAACGGGAGAACGTGGAGCTGGTCGGCGTCCGGGACAACCCCATCGAGCGCGTCCTGCCCGAGGGGCTGCAGCTGGCCGACGGCACCGTGCACGAGCTGGACGTCATCATCCTGGCCACCGGGTTCGACGCCGGCACCGGCGCGCTCACGCGCATCGACATCCGGGGCCGGGGCGGGCGGTCGCTGACCGAGGAGTGGGGCCGGGACATCCGCACCACCATGGGGCTGGCCAAGCACGGCTACCCGAACCTGCTGACCACCGCCGTCCCCCTCGCCCCGTCGGCCGCGCTGTGCAACATGACCACCTGCCTGCAGCAGCAGACCGAGTGGATCACCGACCTGGTGGCGCACGTCCGGGAGCGCGGCGGCTCGGTGGTCGAGCCGACCCGGGAGGCCGAGGACGCCTGGGTGGCCCACCACGACGAGACGGCCGCGGCGAACCTCATCTCCCGGACGACGTCCTGGTACGTGGGCTCCAACGTGCCGGGCAAGCCGCGCCGCGTCCTGTCCTACACCGGCGGCGTCGGCACCTACCGCGACAAGTGCGCCGAGGTGGCCGCCGGCGGCTACCCGGGTTTCGAGATCCGCTGACAACCCCGGCGCGCCGGAGCAGGATCCGCGGTGCCGGGCCCCGGCGCGCCGCACCCCCCGCTGAGAGGACGACGATGACCACCCAGCTCACCCGCACCTTCGCCCAGGACGCCGACGCGATCCTCGACGCCACCGTCCACGCGCAGGCCCCCGTCGCCGGGGTCGTCGCGATGGTCACCGACCGCGACGGCAACGTCTACGAGGGGGCCGCCGGGGCCCGCCGGCTCGACGGCGACCAGCCGATGACGACCGACACCGTCTTCGCGCTGTTCTCCACCACCAAGGCGGTCACCGCGACCGCCGCGCTGCAGCTGGTCGAGGACGGCCGCCTGGACCTCGACGCACCGGCCAAGCAGTACGCGCCCGGCATCGGCGAACTGCAGGTGCTCGACGGCTTCGACGCCGACGGATCCCCGCGGCTGCGGGCACCGAAGCGGGACATCACCACCCGCATGCTGCTGACCCACACCGCGGGCTTCGGTTACGACTTCTTCAACGAGCACTACCTGCGGATGGCCACCGAGCACGGCCAGGTCAGCGTCATCACCGCCAGCCGCAGCTGCCTGCAGACCCCGCTGCTGTTCGAGCCGGGCGAGAGGTGGGAGTACGGCTCGAACATCGACTGGGTCGGGCAGGTGGTGGAGGGCGTCGCCGGCAAGCGGCTCGGTGAGGTGTTCGCCGAGCGCATCTTCGCCCCGCTCGGCATCACCGACACGACCTTCGAGCTCGACGACCGGCTGCGGGAACGGCGGGCCACCATGCACGCCCGGAACGAGGACGGGTCGCTCACCCCGATGGACGACTTCGAGCTCACCTCGACGCCCGAGGTGCACATGGGCGGCCACGGCCTCTACGGGACCGTCGGCGACTACATGCGCTTCATCCGCATGTGGCTCGACGACGGACAGGGCGAGCACGGCCGGGTGCTCGCCGCGGAGACGGTCCGCATGGCCGTGCAGAACCACCTCGGCGACCTCGAGGTGACGGCGCTGCCCGGGGTGATCCCGTCCCTGTCCAACGACGCGGAGTTCTTCCCCGGCATCCGCAAGTCCTGGTCGCTGCCGTTCATGACCAACGAGGAGACGGCGCCCACCGGCCGGCCGGCCGGGGCGCTGGGCTGGGCCGGGCTGGCCAACCTCTTCTACTGGATCGACCGCGACAACGGCTTCGGCGGCTTCTGGGCCACCCAGGTCCTGCCGTTCGGCGACCCGACCTCGTTCGGCGGCTACCTGGACTTCGAGTCGGCGTTCTACCGCTCGCTGGACGCCTCGTGACCGGGACGATGCAGGCCTTCGTCATCGCTGCCGTGGGGAGGACCGCGGTGGTCGAGAAGCCGATCCCGCGGCCCGGGCCCGAGGAGGCGGTGGTGCGCACGACCGCAGCGCTCGTGTGCACCTCCGACGTCCACACGGTCAAGGGCGCCCTGCCGGTCGAGGACGGCCGGACGCTCGGTCACGAGTCCGTCGGGGTGGTGCACGAGCTCGGGTCGGCGGTGCAGGGGTTCGAGGAGGGCCAGCGGGTCGCCGTGAACGCGGTGACCCCCTGCTTCCGGTGCAGCTACTGCCAGCGGGGCTTCCCCAGCCAGTGCGGCGGGGCACTGGGTGGTTACCGGTACACGGCGCAGATGGACGGGACGATGGCGGAGTACTTCGTCGTCCCGGCGGCGGCTGCCAACCTCACACCCATCCCCGACGAGGTCGCCGACGAGCAGGCCGTCTACACCTGCGACATGCTCAGCACCGGCTTCATGGGCGTCGAGCACGCCGCCTTGCAGTTCGGGGAGACGGTGGCGATCTTCGCCCAGGGCCCGGTGGGGCTGTCGGCCACCATGGGCGCCCGCCTGATGGGTGCCGGCCAGATCATCGCCGTCGAGTCCCGGCCGGAGCGCCAGGAGCTGGCCCGGCGGTTCGGCGCCGACGCGGTCGTCGACCACACGGTGGGCGATCCGGTGGAGCAGGTGATGGAACGCACCGGGGGGGCCGGCGTCGACGCGGCCATCGAGGCGTTCGGATTCCCGCAGACGTTCGAGGCGTGCGTGCGGGTGACCAAGGCGGGCGGGCGCGTGTCCAACATCGGGTACCACGGGGAGGACCCGTCACCGCTGCAGCTGCCGCTGGACGCCTTCGGGCTCGGCATGAACGACAAGTCGATCCACACCGGGCTCTGCCCCGGGGGCAGCGAGCGGATGACCCGGCTGCTGCGGCTGCTGCACAACGGCCGGATCGACCCGACGCCGATGACCACGCACCGCTTCGGCTTCGACGACATCGAGCGGGCCTTCGACATGATGACGACCAAGGACGACGGCATCATCAAGCCGCTGATCACCTTCGGCTGAGCGGGGTCGCCCGACCGTCGCCCGCCGGGGGCGCCGGCCAGGCGATCGACCGGGTCAGGCGGTGGCGCGGACGGCGCCGTCCGGCCCGGCCAGGAACACCGGGGCGGACGGCGTCAGGTCGTGGACGGCGGCCAACCCGGCCTCCTCCACCGCGTCGGCGGCCGACACGACCGCGGCGGCCTCCAGCGCGGTGACCCCGCTGGAGACGGCGGCGGCGACCGCGGCCTGCAGCGCCGAGAGCCGCAGCGAGGGCAGCTCCACGGAGGCGGCGAGGTAGGTGCGGCCGTCGGTGTCGCGGACGCAGGCCCCCTCCGGTGCCCCCGTGCGCCCACGTGCCGAGCGGGCGAGGGTGACGAGCTTGGCGTCCTCGGGCTGCAGGTCCTGCGTGCTCACGGGGGGTCAGCCTGTCACGTCGGCGGGGTCCTCCACGCGGGTGGCCCCCTGCGGCCCGCCGTCCTCCGCCGCCGCGGGGTCGGGCACCCGGCAGACGAGGATGGTGTCGATCCGGTTGCGCCGGCCCCCCGTGCTCTCGGCGACCAGCCGCAGGCCGGCGACCTCGGCGGCCGACCCCTCGATCGGCACCAGCCCCAGCTCGCGGGCCAGCAGCCCGCCCACGGTCTCCACGTCGTCGTCGCGGGGCAGCTCGACGTCGAAGATCCCGGCGAGGTCCTCCACCGGCAACCGGGCGGTGATCCGGACCGCGCCGTCCTCGAGGTGCTCGACCGCCGGGCGCGCCACGGTGTCGTGCTCGTCGGCGATCTCGCCGACGATCTCCTCGAGGATGTCCTCGATCGTGACCAGGCCGGCGAAGCCGCCGTACTCGTCGACCACGATCGCGATGTGGATGCGCTGGGCCTGCATGTCGCGCAGCAGCTCGTCGACCGGCTTGGACTCGGGGACGAACGTCGGCGGGCGCATCAGCTCCTCGACCCGCGGGCCGCGGCCGTCGCCCGAGTTCTGCGAGCGGCGGACGAGGTCCTTGAGGTAGACCACGCCGACCACGTCGTCGACGTTCTCCCCGATGACGGGGATGCGGCTGAACCCGCTGCGCAGGGCCAGTGCGAGGGCCTGCCGCACGGTCTTGGTGCGCTCGATCCACACCACGTCGGTGCGCGGGACCATCACCTCGCGGGCGATGGTGTCGCCCAGCTCGAACACCGAGTGGATCATGTTGCGCTCGCCGGACTCGACGACGCCGCGGGCCTCGGCCATGTCGACCAGCTCGCGCAGCTCGACCTCGGAGGAGAACGGGCCGTCCCGGAACCCCCGGCCCGGGGTGATCGCGTTGCCGACCAGGATGAGCAGCGTGGAGACCGGGCCCAGGACCCGGCCGAGCAGCCGCACGGCGCCGGCGGCGCGCAGGGCCGTGGCGTAGGCGTGCTGGCGGCCGAGCGTCCGCGGCCCGACGCCGACCAGCACGTAGCTGACCACGGTCATGACGCCGGCGGCGGTGAGCACGGTCTGCCAGCCGCCGCCCCAGAGCCGGTAGAGGACGACGGCGGCCAGGACCGCGGCCACCATCTCGCAGGCGATGCGCAGCAGGAGCAGCAGCGCGACGTGCCGGGCCCGCTCGACCACCACGTCGGCCAGCACCCCGGCCCGCTTCACGCCGTCGCGGCGCAGCTCGTCGACCCGGGCCACGGAGACCCGCTGGAGCGCGGCCTCCACGGCCCCGACCAGGCCGGCGACGGGGATGAGGCAGACGGCGACCACCGCGAGGGTGATCTCGCCGGAGGTCATCGGCCCGCCGGCCCCCGCTCGACGGGCGCGCCGGTCATCGGTTCCCGCGGGCTGGCGCGCCAGCCGACCAGCAGCTCGTTCTGCAGGCCGAACATCTCCTTCTCCTCCTCGGGCTCCATGTGGTCGTAGCCGAGGATGTGCAGGACGCCGTGCGTGGCGAGCAGCAGCAGCTCGTCGTCCATCGAGTGGCCGGCGGCCCGCGCCTGCCGGATCGCCACCGACGGGCAGAGGACGACGTCCCCGAGCAGCGCCGGGCCGGGGTCCGGCTCGTCGGGCCGGCCGGTGTCGAGCTCGTCCATGGGGAAGGCGAGGACGTCGGTGGGCCCCTTCTCCCCCATCCACCGCTCGTGCAGCGTGCTCATGTAGTCGGGGTCGACGCACAGCACGGCCAGCTCGGCCATGGGGTTGACGCCCAGCTGGCCGAGCACGTAGGTGCAGACCGCGGCGATCGCGGACTCGTCTACGGCGATCTCGGACTCGTTGGCCACCTCGACCGGCACGGCGCTCAGCTCCCCTGCCGGCGCGGCCGGGCGCCGCGCACCGGGCCCGGCGCGGGGGCCGGGCCCTGCTGGCGGCCGGCGTCCCAGCGCTCGTAGGCGTCCACGATGTCGCCGACCAGCCGGTGCCGGACGACGTCGGAGCTGCTCAGGTTGGCGAAGTGCACGTCCTCGACGCCGTCGAGGATCTCCCGGACGATCTTCAGCCCGCTCTGCGCGCCGCCGGGCAGGTCGACCTGGGTGACGTCACCGGTGACCACGATCTTCGAGCCGAACCCGAGCCGGGTGAGGAACATCTTCATCTGTTCCGCGGTGGTGTTCTGGGCTTCGTCGAGGATGACGAATGCATCATTGAGCGTTCTGCCACGCATGTATGCCAACGGCGCTACTTCAATGGTCCCCGATTGCATCAACCGGGGGATCGACTCCGGGTCGACCATGTCGTGCAGCGCGTCGTAGAGCGGCCGCAGGTAGGGGTCGATCTTCTCCGACAGCGAGCCGGGCAGGTAGCCCAGCCGCTCGCCCGCCTCGACCGCCGGCCGGGTGAGGATGATCCGGTTGACCTGCTTGGTCTGCAGTGCCTGGACCGCCTTGGCCATGGCCAGGTAGGTCTTCCCGGTCCCGGCCGGGCCGATGCCGAAGACGATGGTGTGCGCGTCGATGGCGTCGACGTAGCGCTTCTGGTTCAGCGTCTTGGGCCGGATCGTGCGGCCGCGGCGGCTGATGATGTCCAGCGACAGCACGTCGGCCGGGCGCTCGGAGCCCCCGGCCTTCAGCATGGCGATCACCCGGCGCACGGAGTCCGGCCGCAGCTGCTGCCCGGTGCCGATGAGCGCGATCAGCTCGTCGAACACCCGGACGGCGAAGGCATTGTCGGCCGGCTGGCCGGTGATCGCGATCTCGTTGCCGCGGACGTGCACGTCGGCGGTCAGCTCGGTCTCGACCAGCCGGAGCAGCTCGTCGCCCGAGCCGAGCAGGGCGACCATGGGGACGGCGTCCGGGACGGTGATGGTGGTCCGCACGGCGGCCGGGGTGCCCCCGGTGCCGGTACCGGACGGGGCGGGCGCGCCGAGGTGGCCGTCCGCCGCGGCAGCCTGTGCCGAGGCCTCACGCGACGTGGGGGCCCCGGGCACGGGGACGTTCGGGGAGGAGTCGGGCAAGAACCCTCGACCCTGCCTTCCTGCGGGAGGGGGTGCGGACGACCCCGATGCTACCCGCGGCGGACCCCCCGAACCGCCGCTCAGCGGCCGGTGTGGGTCGCCTTCCCCGGCCCCTCGGCGAGGAAGGAGCGCACGGCGCCGCGCAGGTCCGCGGTGGCGAACAGCGCGCCGGAGACCTCGGGCACCAGCTCGTCGGCGGCCCGCGCCCCCTGGCGGACGGCGGTGGTGACCAGCCGCTTGGTGGCCGCGTGCGCCACCGTCGGCCCGGCGGCGACCTGCCGGGCGTAGCCGCGGGCGGCCTCGGCGAAGCCGTCGTCGGGGAGCACCCGGTTGACGACGTCCCACCGCTCCAGGACGGCGGCGGGGTACCGCTCGCCGGTGAACACCAGCTCCTTGGCCCGCGCCGGGCCGGCGCGCTCGGCCAGCCGCTGCGGCCCGCCCATCGAGGGGGTCAGCCCGACGACGACCTCCACCAGGCCGAAGGAGGCCCGCTCGGCGGCGAGGAGGATGTCGCAGGCCAGCGCCAGCTCGAAGGCGGCGGTGAGGGTGAGCCCGTGCGCGGCGAAGACGGTGGGCACCGGGAGGTCCTCGACGGTCTGGGCGACCCGCAGCAACCGCCGCCACAGCTCGGCCCCCCGCTCGGTGGGCTCCGGGCCCTCGGCGATGTCGGCGAACAGGTGCACGTCCACCCCGCCGGAGACGACCTTGCCGCGCGCCTCGACCAGCACCGCGCGGGCCCGGTCGGTGCGGGCCGGGTCGGTGAGCCCGACCAGGTCGTGGACGACCCGGTCCAGGGCGGCGAGCACCGCCTCGTCGAAGAGGTTCAGCGGCGGGTGGTCGAGGACGACGACGGCGACGTCGCCGTCCCGCTCGATGCGCACGGGTGCGTTGTCGGTCACCCCCCGAGCCTGGCAGGTCAGGCGCCGGGCGCGGACAGCGGGACCAGGCCGCTGCGGAAGGCGAAGGCGACGGCCTGGACGCGGTCGCGCAGGCCCAGCTTGGTGAGCGTGCGCGACAGGTAGGTCTTCACCGTCGCCTCGCCCAGGTACAGGCGGGCCGCGATCTCGGCGTTGGACAGCCCGTCGGCCACCAGGCGGAGGACCTCGGTCTCCCGGGTGGTCAGCGTGGCCAGCGCGGCGGCCGCCCGCGGGTCCGGGGCGGGGGCTGCGGCCGAGGACCGGATGACCCGCAGCGTCACCGCCGGGTCGAGCAGCCCGTTGCCGGCGGCCACGGTGCGGACGGCGTGCAGCAGCTGTTCCGGCGGCGCCGTCTTCAGCAGGAAGCCGCTCACCCCGGCGCGCAGCGCCTCGGCCAGGGAGGCGTCCTCGTCGAACGTGGTGAGGACGACGACGGCGACGTCCGGGCCCGCGGCGAGCACCCGCCGGGCGGCCTCGAGCCCGTCGCAGCGCGGCATCCGGACGTCCATGAGGACAACGTCGGGCCGGGTGCGGGCCACCACGTCCACGGCCTCCAGCCCGTCGGCCGCCTCCCCGACGACCTCCAGGTCGGGCTGGAAGTCGACCAGCATCCGCAGACCGGCCCGCACCATCTCCTGGTCGTCGGCCAGCACCACCCGGACGGTCACCGCGCCCCCTGCAGCGGGAAGCGCGCCTGCAGGCGGAACCCACCCCCGGGCCGCGGTCCGGCGTCGACCGACCCGCCGAGGACGGCGACCCGCTCCCGGATGCCGAGCAGCCCGTGCCCTCCCGGTCCCGGGGACCCCGCGACCGGGCCGGCCCCGTGGTCCTCCACGCAGAGCACCAGCGCCGCCGGTCCGTGGTGGACCGAGACCGCGGTGGGCACCGGGCCCGCGTGCCGAAGCACGTTGGACAGCGCCTCCTGCAGGACGCGGAAGGCCGACACCTCGACCGCCTGCGGGAGGTCCCCGGGGTCGCCGTGCACCGCGAGCTCGACCGGGAGGCCCGCGGCCCGGACCTCCTCGACCAGCTCGGGCACCCGCGCCAGCGACGGCGGTGCCGCCACGCCCTGCTCCTCGCGGAGCAGCCCGACCAGCCCGCGCAGCTCGTCGACCGCCTCGCGGCCGATGCGCTCGACGCCGGCCAGGACGGGGGCCGCGCGGTCGGCGGGGTCGAGGGTGGTCCGCAGGGCCCCGACCTGCAGCACCATGACGCTCACCGAGTGGGCGACCGAGTCGTGCACGTCGCGGGCGATGCGGGCCCGCTCCGCGGCGACCGCGGTGGCCTCGGCGACCTCGCGCTCGGCGTCGAGCCGCGCGGCCAGCCGGCCCAACCGCTCGGCCCGCTCCCGGGACCGCCGGGTGAGCAGGCCCACCGCCCACGCCGCCCACAGCAGGAGGGAGAAGAACAGGTTCTCCCAGGCCTGGCCGGGCGGGGCCCAGAGCAGGATGCCCGCGGTGGCCAGGGCCTGGTCGGCGGCCGGGGCCGGCCACGAGCGGCGGGGCGGCTCCTGGCTGCCGGCCCACCCGGTGGACAGCAGCAGCGCGAACAGCTGTGCGCCGTTGGGCCCGTCGAGCCCGAGTGCCGCGCCGGCGGGGAAGGTCAGCCCGACGACCACCGCGGCACCCACCGGCGTCCACGGGGCGAGCGCCCCGGCGACCGCGACCAGGGCCAGGACGGCGGCGGTGGCCGACACCCCCGGGCTGCGGGCGTCGAGCACGAACTCCGCGACGCCCACCAGCAGGACCACCGCGGCACCGCCCCAGGGGACGGCGACGGTGCGCAGGAACGCGGGCACGGAGGGCCTCCCGGGCGGGTGAGCGGCGACGGCCCGCCGAGCGTAGGGACGCCGGGGGCCGCCGCGGGTCCACCGCGCGGGGGACACCGCGGCGCCGGACCGTCCCCCCGGGAGGGGACGCAGGTCGAGCCCGCGGAAGGCAGTGGCGGACCCGCCCGGCTCCCTACCGTCCTCGCCGTCCGAACCAGACCCGCCCAGGAAGGCACCCACCGTGAGCACCGTCGCCCCGCCCGCCCCGACCGTCGCGCCCCCCGTCGGGGCCGCCAACCCCGCGCCGCGGGTCCTGACCCGCCTCGCCGGAGGCGCGCTCCCGCTCGGCGCCGCCGCCTTCGTCGCGGGTGTCCTCACCAGCCCGCTCGCCGACGGGGACGGCCGCGCCGCCTACCTGCGGTCGCTGGGCCGCGACCCGTGGCTGACCGAGCTGTCGGCGGTCCTGCTCCACCACGGGAACCTGCTGCTCGGCGTCGGTGCGCTGGCCCTGCCGCTCCTGGTGCGCGGCCGGCGGGGCTGGCTGCCGGCGCTGCTCGGGGCGCTGCTGAGTGCGCTGGGCCTGCTGAGCACGTCCGGCGCGCTGATGACCGACTGGTACCACATGGAGCTGGCCCGGGCCCTGCCCGTCGAGCAGGCGGTGGCCATCTCCGAGCGCGTCACCTCGGCCCCGCTCCAGCAGCTGTGCTTCGGCCTCGACCCGCTGCTGGCGCTGGGACTGCCGCTGGTCGTCCTCGGCCTGTGCCGGGCCGGTGTGCTCGGCTGGTGGGCGCTGGGCGCCGTGGTCACCGGGACGCTGCTGCTGCCGTTCTCCCCGGCGCAGGGCAACCTCGTCCCGGCCGTGGCCTTCGCGGTCATGCAGCTGCCGCTCGCCGTGGCAGGGGTCCGGCTCGTGGCCCGGACCTGCCGGGTCGGCTGACGCCGGCCGGCCGCCGGGCTCCTCAGCCGGGCGGCCAGCCGAGGTCCCGGCCGCCGAGCAGGTGCAGGTGCACGTGGTGCACCGTCTGCCCGGCGGCCGGGCCGGTGTTGGTGACCAGGCGGTAGCCGGGCTCGACGCCGTCCTCGGTCGCCAGGCCCTCCTGCACGGCCACCTGCCGCGCCGCCCGGACCACGGCGCCGAGCAGGTCGGGGTCGTCGGAGGCCAGCGCCGCGACGGTGGCGTGGTGGGCCTTCGGGATCACCAGCACGTGCGTCGGCGCCTGCGGGTTGATGTCCCGGAAGGCCAGCGTCCGGTCGGTCTCGTGCACCACGGTGGCCGGCACGTCACCGGCGACCATGCGGCAGAAGAGGCAGTCCACGGGGGCGACCCTAGAAGGGCCACCCCTCCCCCCACACCTCGCACGCCCGGCGCGGGCCCCCGAGGGATGGCCGCCCCTCCCCCCACACCCCGCACGCCCGGCGCCTGCCTCCGAGGCGTGGCCGCCCGCGGCCCGGTACAGGATGGGGACACCCGTTCCCTTCTCCCCGGAGGTGTCCCGTGCCCGCCCTCTCCCCCCGCACGAGGACGTAGTGCTCGCCCGTCGCGCCGCCCGGTCGGGTGGCCCCGGTGCCCCGTCCCCCCTCCCCCCGCTCTCCCGCCGCACGCTCCTCGGCGGCGCCGGCCTCGCCCTCGCCGCCGCGCTCACCGGCTGCGGCCGGTCGTCCCCCGTCTCCGGGTCGGCCGCCGGCACCTCCGGCGGGTCGGGCCCGCTGCGCATCGGCGCCATCCCCGACCAGGACCCCGAGGTCCTCCAGCGGCTCCACGGCACGGTCGCCGACTCGATGTCCGCCGCGCTCGACGTCGACGTCGAGTACCGCCCGGTGACCGACTACGCCGCCTCCGTCTCCCTCTTCCGCACCGGCGACCTCGACCTCGTCTGGTTCGGCGGGCTCACCGGCGTGCAGGCCCGGCTGCAGACCCCGGGCGCCCGGCCGATCGCCCAGCGGGACATCGACGAGCGGTTCACCTCCGTGTTCGTCGTCAACGTCGGCACCGGGCTCGCCCCGTCGGAGGACCTCGCCCCGTCGGAGGACCTCGCCCCGCTGGCCCCGCTGCGCTTCACCTACGGCAGCGAGACGTCGACCTCGGGGCGGCTGATGCCGGCGTACTTCCTCCAGGAGGCCGGCGTCGACCCGCAGGGCTTCCCCGCGGGCCCGGGCTTCTCCGGCTCGCACGACGCGACCCTGGAGCTCGTGGCGTCCGGCAGCTACCAGGCCGGGGCCCTGAACAGCCAGGTCTGGCGGGCGCGGTGGGAGGCCGGCGAGGTCGCGCCGTCGGTCGTGCGGTACACCGAGACCCCGCCGTACCACGACTACCACTGGCTGCTCGGCCCGCAGGCCGCGGGGCGGCTCGGCGTCGACGACCTCGCCGACCGGCTGCTCGGCTACTTCACCGGGCTGTCGGCCGACGACCCGGCGGACGCCGAGGTGCTGGAGCTGTTCGGCGCCGGGTCGTTCATCCCCACCGAGGCCTCGAACTACGACCGGATCGAGGCGGTCGGCCGCGACCTGGGGCTGGTCAGCTGACCGCCGTCCTGCGGCTGTCGGGGATCGAGGTGCGCTTCGGCGCGACGACCGCGCTGGCCCGCGTCGACCTGACCGTCGGCCCCGGCGAGCGGGTCGCCGTGGTCGGCGCCTCGGGGGCCGGCAAGTCGACGCTGCTGGGCGTGGTCAACGGGTCGGTGCCCCCGACCGCCGGCGCGGTGGAGGTGCTCGGCGCCGATCCGGGGACGCTGGCCGGCCGCGACCTGCGCCGGCTGCGTGCGCGGGTGGGCACCGTGCACCAGCACCTGGAGCTGGTCGGGCAGCTCCGGGTCGTGCACAACGTCAACGCCGGCCGGCTGGGGGCGTGGTCGCCGGCGCGGGCGGCCTGGTCGCTGCTGCGGCCGCAGGGGGTGCCCGACGTGCTCGCGGCGCTGGACCGGGTGGGCCTGGCCGACCGCGCGTTCGAGCGCACCGAGCGGCTCTCCGGCGGGCAGCGGCAGCGGGTGGCCATCGCCCGGCTGCTCGTGCAGCGACCCGAGCTGGTGCTCGCCGACGAGCCGGCGTCCGCGCTGGACCCGCGGCTGGCCGACCGGGCGCTGACCCTGCTCGGCGAGCCGGCCACCGGCCGCGGCGGCGCGCTGCTGGCCTGCCTGCACGACCCCGGCCTGGCGCTGCGGCACTGCGACCGGGTGGTCGGCCTGGCCGACGGGCGGGTGGTGCTCGACGCGCCCGCGGCCCGCCTGTCCGCCGCCGACCTCGCCGACTTCTACGGGGCGCCGACGTGAGTGCGGTGCTCGACCGGGCCGCGGCGCCGGCGCGCCCGCGGCTGCACCGGGACCGCAGGCGCTGGGCCTGGGGGCTGGGCGGGGCGGCGCTGCTGCTGTGGTCGCTGGCCGGCGCGGGCGTGTTCACCGGCGAGGTGCTGAACACCGCGGGGCTGGACCGGTTCGGCCGGTTCGCGGCCGCGGCCCTCTCCCCCTCCCTCGACGGCGCGTTCCTCGGCGTCCTGGCGCAGGCGGCGCTGGTCACCGTCGCCTTCGCGGCAGCCGGCACCGCGCTGGCGCTGGTCCTCGGGGCGGTGGGCGCCGTCCTCGTCTCCCGCAGCACCTGGGGACGGCGCCGGCTCGGCTGGCTGCTCGCGCGCGGCGCGCTGTCGGTTCCGCGCGGGCTGCACGAGGCCGTGTGGGGGCTGCTGCTGGTGGCCGTCCTCGGCCTGGACCCCTGGGTCGGGGTGCTGGCGATCGGCCTGCCCTACGGGGCGGTCACCGGGAAGGTGTTCGCCGACCTGGTCGACGAGGTCCCCCGCGGCGGGTACGATGCGCTGCTCGCCGCGGGCGCGGGCCGGGTGCCGGCCGCTCTCTACGGCCTGCTGCCGCCGGCGGCCGGGAGCCTGCTCTCCTACGCCTTCTACCGGCTGGAGTGCGCCGTCCGCTCGGCCGTGGTGCTGGGGCTCATCGGCGCCGGCGGGCTCGGCTACGAGCTGGCGCTGTCGTTCCGGTCGCTGCGCTGGGAGGAGGTGTGGAGCGCCGTCTACGCGCTGGCGCTGCTGTGCCTGGTCGCCGACGTCGCCGGCCGCGAGGTGCGCCGGCGGCTGGCCGCGCCCCGCTCGCCCGGCGACCGGCCGGCCCGCGACGGGGTCCTGACCGCGGCCGTGCTGGCCTCGGGAGGGCTGGTGGCGTGGTCGTGGTGGTACCTGGCGCTCACCCCCGCGACGCTGCTGTCGGAGCGGACCGGCGCCCAGCTGGCCTGGGTCGGGGCCGCGGCCTGGCCGCCGGCCACCGACGCCGGCCTGCTCGCCTCCGTCGGCCGGCTGGCGGTGGAGACGGTGCAGACGTCCGTCGTCGCCGTCGCCGTGGCCACCCTCGGCGCGGTCCTGGTGGCCGGGGTGGCCGCGCGCCCGCCCGGCCCCCTGCCGGCTGGGCGGCGGCTGGCCGGCTCCCTGGTACGCCTCGGCCTGCTCCTGCTGCGGGCGGTGCCACCGCCGGTGTGGGCGCTGGTGCTGCTGTTCGTGCTCCTGCCCGGCGTGCTGCCCGGGGCCCTGGCGCTCGGGGTCCACGCGCTGGGGGTCCTGGGCCGGCTGGCGGCCGAGGCGACCGAGGAGCTCGACCCGCGGCCGCGGGCGGCGCTGACCGCGCTGGGCGCCCGGCCGGCCGGCGCGTGGCTCTACGGGGTGCTGCCCCGGGCGGCCGGGCCCGTGCTGGCCTACGCGCTCTACCGCTGGGAGGTGGTGGTGCGGGACACGGTGCTGGTCGGGCTGCTGAGCGCCGGCGGTCTGGGCGCGCTGCTGGCCTCGGAGATGGCGACCTTCGACTGGCCGGCGGTCACCACGGTGCTGGTGGCGGTCGTCGTCCTCACCCTGGCCGTGGACCTGGTGAGCGCCCGCGCCCGCCGCGCGCTGCGGTGATCGCCGTCCGCACCGCACGGGTGCCGACCTCACCACGCGCCGCGAAGTGGGCGTCCGCACGGTGTGCGACCCGTCCGGGCTCACTGTTGCCGGTCCTGGCTCACCACCGGTGCTGAGCCAGGACCGGCGACGATCAGGTCACCTGATCCCGGAGGGGCATCGCCGTCACCGCCAGCGGGTGCGGGCCGAGATCGCGGCCAGGGCGGCGGCGCCGGCGGTCGAGGTGCGCAGCACCTCGGGCCCCAGCCGCACGGGGTGGGCGCCCGCGGCGGCCAGGGCGACGACCTCGCCGTCGGTGAGCCCGCCCTCGGGGCCGACGACGACCGCCACGGTGCCCTCGGCGGGCAGGTCGACCCCGGCCATCGGGTGGCGGGCCTGCTCGTGCAGGACCAGCGCGAGGTCGACGTCGGCGAGCACCCCGCACACCTCGCGGATGGTCATCGGCCCGGTGATCTCCGGGACGCGCGGGCGGCGGGCCTGCTTGCTGGCGGCGCGGGCGGCCGAGCGCCACCGCGCCAGGCCCTTGTCGACGCGGTCCGCGCGCCAGCGGGTGACGCAGCGGGCCGCCGTCCAGGGCACCACGCGGTCGACGCCGAGCTCGGTGGCCAGCTCGACGGCCAGCGGGCCGCGGTCGCCCTTGGGCAGCGCCTGCACCAGGAGCAGCTCCAGCGCCGGCGGGGGCACCTCGTGGCGGGCGCTGACGCCCACCCGCAGGCCGGCCGGGCCGGCGGCGGTCACCTCGCCCTCGACGAGGGTGCCCCGGCCGTCGCCGACCCGGACCCGCTCGCCGGCCGTCAGCCGCAGGACGTCGACGGCGTGCCGCCCCTCGGTCCCGTCGACCAGGACCTCGGGGGTGTCGGGCAGCTCCTCGAGGAGGAACAGCGGCGCGCCGTCCAGCTCGGGGAGGGATCCGCCGGCCACGCCCGTCACTTGAACACGTCGCGGACGCGGGAGAACAGCCCGCCGTGCCCTTCCGGGGAGGCAGCGGCCGGGCGGTCCTCACCGCGCAGGGCGGCGAGCTCCCGCAGCAGCTTCTCCTGCTCGGCGTCCAGCCGGGTGGGGGTCTCCACCTCGACGTGGACCAGCAGGTTGCCCCGGCCGGTGGCCCGCAGCCGCGGCGCGCCCTTGGCCCGCAGCGTGAGCGTGCTGCCGGACTGGGTGCCGGGCCGGATGTCGACCTCCTCCTCCCCGTCGAGCGTCTCGAGGGTGAGGGTGGTGCCCAGCGCCGCGGAGGTCATGGGCAGCGTGACCCGGCAGTGCAGGTCCTCGCCGTCCCGGGTGAAGACCGGGTGCGGGCGCTCGGCGATCTCCACGTACAGGTCGCCGGCCGGGCCGCCGCCGGGGCCGACCTCGCCGTGGCCGGTCAGGCGGATGCGCATGCCGTCCTCGACGCCGGCGGGCACCTTGACCGGGATGGTGCGCCGGGCGCGGACCCGGCCGTCGCCCCCGCACTGCGGGCACGGCTCGGGGATGACCTGGCCGGTGCCGACGCAGGTCGGGCAGGTCCGCGAGGAGACGACCTGGCCCAGGAAGGAGCGCTGCACGCTCTGCACCTCGCCCCGGCCGGAGCAGGTGGTGCAGGTGGTGGGGTGCGTGCCGGGCGCGGTGCCGGCACCGGTGCAGGCGTCGCAGAGGACGGCGGTGTCGACGGTGATGTCCTTGGTGGCGCCGAAGACCGTCTCGTCGAGGTCGAGGTCGAGACGGATCAGCGCGTCGCCGCCGGCCCGGACCCTGCTGCGCGGGCCGCGGGCGGTGGCCGCGCCGCCGAAGAAGGCGTCCATGATGTCGCCGAGGCCGCCGAACCCGGCCCCGCCGAACGGGCTGCCCGCCCCTGCACCGGGCCCGTTGTCGAACGGGTCGCCGCCGAGGTCGACGATGCGCCGCTTCTCCGGGTCGGTCAGGGCCTGGTAGGCGCGGCTGACCTCCTGGAAGCGCTCCTTGGCGCCCGGGTCGGGGTTGACGTCCGGGTGCAGGTCGCGCGCCAGCCGCCGGTAGGCCTTCTTGATCTCGGCGTCGGTGGCCCCGCGGGACAGGCCCAGCACGCCGTAGTAGTCGGTTGCCATCGAGAAGTCTCAGCCTCAGCTCCCGGCCAGGATCTGGCCGACGTAGCGGGCCACGGCGCGCACCGCGGCCATGTTGCCCGGGTAGTCCATGCGGGTGGGACCGACGATGCCCAGTCCCCCGAGTGCCCGGTCCTCCGTGCCGTAACCCACGGAGACCACCGAGGCGCCCGTGAGGGCCTCGTGGGCGTTCTCCTCGCCGATGCGCACGAGGACCGCCCCGCCGGTGTCCACCTCCGAGATCAACCGCAGGACCACCACCTGTTCTTCCAACGCCTCCAGCAGCGGCCGCAGGCTGCCCGGGAAGTCGGTGAGCCCGCGCGCCAGGTTCGCCGTGCCGCCGATGACCAGCCGGTCCTCGCCCGGCTCGACGAGCGTCTCCACCAGCGCGGCGCTGACCGCGGCGACCAGCGGCCGCAGGTGCGGGGGTGCGGTGTCGAGAACGTCGGGGACCTTGCCCGCGGCGTCCGACAGCCTGGCCCCGGCGAAGGCGGTGTTCAGCAGGCTGCGCAGCTCGGCGACGTCGTCCCGGTCGAGGTCGGCCGCGCACTCGACCACGCGCTGCTCGACCCGCCCGGTGTCGGTGATGAGCACCAGCAGGAGGCGGGTGGTGGCCACCTGCACCACCTCGAGGTGGCGGACGGCGCTGCGCGAGAGGGTCGGGTACTGGACGACGGCCACCTGGTGGGTCAGCTGCGCGAGCAGGCGGACGGTGCGGCCGAGGACGTCGTGCAGGTCCAGCGCCCCGTCGAGGAAGCGCTCGATGGCCCGCCGCTCGGCCGCCGACAGCGGTTTCACCGCCGAGAGCCGGTCGACGAAGAGCCGGTAGCCCTTGTCGGTGGGCACCCGCCCGGCGCTCGTGTGGGGCTGGGTGATGTACCCCTGCTCCTCGAGCACGGCCATGTCGTTGCGGATGGTCGCCGGCGAGACCCCCAGGTCGTGCCGCTCGGCCAGCGCCTTGCTGCCCACCGGGTCGTTGGTCGAGACGAAGTCCTGGACGATGGCCCGCAGCACCTGCAGGCGGCGGTCCTCGTGCGCCACGGTGACACCTCCCCGTACCGGTCGACGCGTCGTACGGCACCCCGCGGCGGTCGGCTCCCGCCCGGCTCGCCTCCCGGCGACCGCCCGGCGAGCTGGCACTCGCACGGACAGAGTGCCAGGACAGCATACGTCCCCGGAGCCCGTCGGTCCCGCGGCTCGCGGCACCGGCCCGGGCCGGCCCGGGGGCGGCCGCTAGGGTTGGCCGCGGTCGCGCCAGCCCGGGCGAGCAGCAGGACGGAGGTCGGTCCCCCTGATCTTCAAAGCGGTCCGGGACGGCCGCCCGTACCCCGAGCACGGGCTGTCCACGAAGGACTGGGCGATGATCCCGCCGCGGCAGATCCGGCTGGACGCGCTGGTCACGACCAAGCGGGAGCTGGCGCTGGACACGCTGCTGGCCGACGACTCGACGTTCTACGGCGACCTGTTCCCGCACGCGGTGCAGTGGCAGGGCGACCTCTACCTGGAGGACGGCCTGCACCGCGCGCTGCGGGCGGCCCTGCAGCAGCGCAACGTGATCCACGTCCGCGTGCTCGACCTCGACGCCCTGATGCCCGCCGACCCCGTGCGCTGAAGCCCACGCGCCGGGCCCCGCCCGGCTCCGTGCAGGGGCCCGCCGCGGCTCCCGGCCCCGTCCGGGGCACCGCCCCGAGCCTGCGAGGGGTGGGGGGACGGGGTCCTTCCGGGGGCCGTCAGAGCCAGCCCTTCTCCTCGGCCACGCGCGCGGCCTCGACGCGGGTGCGCGCGCCGGTCTTGCCGATCGCCGAGGACAGGTAGTTGCGGACCGTCCCCTCGGAGAGGAACAGCCGGCGGGCGATGTCGGCGACGGTGGCGCCGTCCGCGGCCTCCCGCAGCACGTCGGCCTCCCGCGCCGACAGCGGGGTGGCGCCCAGGGCCAGCGCGGCGGCGGCGAGCTCCCGGTCGATGACCCGCTCCCCCGCCACGACCGCCCGGATCGCGCGGGCCAGCTCGGCGACGGGTGCGTCCTTGACCAGGAAGCCGGCCGCGCCGACCTCCATGGCCCGGCGCAGGAAGCCCGGCCGGCCGAAGGTGGTGAGGACGACGGCACGGCAGCCGGGCACCGCGGTCGCCAGCTCGCGGGCCGCCTCGATGCCGTCGCAGCCGGGCATCTCGATGTCCAGCAGCGCCACGTCGGGCCGGTGGGCGCGGGCGGCGTCGACGACCTCGTCGCCCCGGCCGACCTCGGCGACCACCTCGATGTCCTCCTCCAGGTCGAGGAGGGCGCGCAGCGCACCGCGCACCATCCCCTGGTCCTCGGCGACGAGCACGCGGATCACGGCGCGCCCACCCGGTCGGCGGCCGCCAGCGGGACCCGTGCGGCGAGCCGGAAGCCGCCGCCGGCCGCGGGGCCGTGCTGCAGCTCGCCGTCCAGCGCGGCCACCCGCTCGGCGAGCCCGGACAGCCCGGTGCCCGGCGTCCCGCCCGGACCCCGCCCGTCGTCGGTGACGGTCAGCATCGCCTCGCGGTCGCCGACCGCGACGTCGACGACGACGGTGCGGGCCCCGCTGTGCCGCAGCACGTTGGTGGTGGCCTCGCGCACCACCCAGCCCAGCACCGCGTCGACCGGGCCGGGCAGCACCGGCGGCGGGGACGGCGCCCGCAGCCCGATGCCCGCGGCCGAGAGGGCGGCGCGGGCCTCGGCCAGGGCGAGCGCGACGCCGACCTGCCGGTAGCCGCTGACCGCCTCGCGGACCTCGGCCAGCGCCCGCCGGGCGGCGGCCTCGACGTCGGCCATCTCGGTATGGGCCCGGGCGGGGTCCCGCTCGGCCAGCCGGCCGGCCAACTCGCTCTTGAGGGCGATCATCGACAGCGAGTGCCCGAGCAGGTCGTGCAGGTCCCGGGCGAAGCGCAGCCGCTCCTCGGCGACCGCGGAGCGGGCCAGCTCCTCCCGCGCCTCGACCAGCTCCGCGTTCACCGAGACCAGGTAGCGGGTGCCGCGCAGGGCGAACGCGGTGAGCAGGCAGATGACGGGGAGCACGAACATGTCGCCCAGCAACCCCTCGGACGCGATGACCCCCGCGCACACCGCGGCCGCCGCGGTCACCGCGGGCCAGACCCACCGCTCGGGCAGGGTGGCCGCCGCGGCGCCCGACACGTAGATCATCAGCCCGGACCAGGACGGGCCCATCCAGACGGCGAGCCCCACCCCGAGCACGGCCACGACCAGCAGCTCCCGCCAGCGCCGGACGGCCCGGCGCTCGAACACCCCGGTGAAGACGACCAAGTAGGCGGCGGTGAAGGCCAGCAGGCCGAGCGCGGCGAGGACCCGGACCGGGGTCGGCCGCGGCGTGCTCACCAGGTCGCTGATCGGGAAGACCTGGAAGAGCAGCCACGGCACGGCCCAGCCGAGCCGCTGCCGGCGGGTGCGCGGGTCCACGGCCACGGACGGTAGTCCGCTCAGCCCGCTACGGCGTGCAACGGGCGGCGCCGGGCCACCGCGGTGGCCAGCAGCCCGAAGGCGGCGGCGAAGCCGGCCAGGGCGAGCACGGTCAGCGGCGCGGGGGCGGCCCCGGCGGCCACGTCGCGGCCCATCTCGGCGTACCAGTACGAGGGGAGCGTCTGCGCCAGCGCGCGGAGGGCGTCGGGGAACAACTGCACCGGCACCCACAGCCCGCCCAGCGCGGCGAGGACGACGCCGAGGATGCCGGCCGCCCCGCCGGCGGCCTTCTCCTCGAGGGAGAACCCGACCAGCAGGCCGAGCGCGACGAAGACCGCCGACCCCAGCCACAGGACGGCGACCAGCGACACCCAGGTCCCCAGCGGCAGCACGACCCCGTTGACCAGCCGCCCGACGAGCGCCACGGCGACCAGGCTGGGCAGCGTCAGCAGCATCCCGACGAGGACGTCGACGCCGACCACCGCCGAGGTGTCCACCGGCGTGACCCGCAGCTGGCGCAGCCACCCGGAGGCGCGGTCGAAGGAGACGCGGATGGTCGCGCCGAGGGCGGCGCCCAGGGCCCCGTAGGCCATCATCGAGACCATCGAGGCGGTGGCGTAGGACCGGTACTCCGCCGCCGACCCGGCCTGGGCGCCGAGCACCTTGCTGAAGAAGACGGTGAACAGCGCCGGGAGCAGCACGGTGAAGAAGAGGAACTGCCGGTTGCGGCCGACGCGGCGCAGCTGGAAGGCGAGCAGGGTGCTCATCGGGTCGCTCCGATCGGGGCGCGGGCGGTGGTCAGGGAGACGACGGCGTCCTCGAGGCTGGCGCCGCGGACCTCGAGGTCGGCCAGCCGGGTGCCGCGGGAGAGCAGGGCCTGCAGGGTCGCCTCGACGTCGTCGGTGACGAGCCGGACGAGGTCGCCGGTCCGGTCGAGGGCGGTGACGCCCGGCAGGTCGTGCAGCGGGGCGCCGGGCGCGGCGGTGAAGGCCACGGTGCGGCCGCCGATGCCGGCCTTCACCTCGGCGGCCGAGCCGTCGGCCACGACCCGGCCACCGGCCACGACGACCACGCGGTCGGCGACGGCGTCGGCCTCGTCGAGGTGGTGGGTGGCGAAGACGACGGTCGTGCCGCGGTCGGCCAGCGAGCGCATCGTCGCCCAGAACGCGCGGCGGCCGGCGACGTCCATGGCCGAGGTGGGCTCGTCGAGCAGGAGCAGCGGCGGTTCCCCGGCCAGGGCGACGGCGAGCAGCACCCGCTGCCGCTGCCCGCCCGAGAGGGCCTCCACCGGCCGGTCGAGCAGGCCGTCGATGCCGGCCGTGGCGACCAGGTCCGCCAGCGGCCAGGCGATGGCCCGCCCGGCCCGCCCGAAGCTGCGGCGGACCAGCCCGAGCACCTCGCCGACCCGCGCCTCCCCGGGCAGCCCGCCGTGCTGCAGCATCGCGCCGACGCACCCGGCCCGGACCGCCGCGCGCGGGTCGCGGCCGAGCACGGTGATGCGGCCGGAGAAGGGCACCAGGCCGAGGACGGCGTTGACGACGGTCGACTTGCCGGCGCCGTTGGGCCCCAGCAGGGCCACGGTCTCGCCGCGGCGCAGCTGCAGGTCCAGGCCGTCGACGGCGACCGTGCCGCCGTAGCGGACGGTGAGGGACTCGAGGGAGAGGGCGGGTCCGGCGCTCATGCGACCAGCCTGTCGGCGCCGGCGTCCGCCCTGTAGTGCGGGACGTCGGGACCCGGACCTGACGGATGTCAGGCCCGGGCGCACTCAGCCCGCCGGCCGGCGTGCCGGGCCCGGGCGGGCCGCCCGCCGGTCGAGCGCCCAGACCACCGCGGCGTGGGGGAAGGTCAGCGCCAGCAGGACGCCGACCACCACCTCGAGGCCCACCGCGTCGCGCAGCGGCCACAGCGCGGCCACGGCGGCCAGCGCCGCCGCGGTGGGGACGGCGGAGGCCCGCGCCAGCCGGGCCGTGGCCGCGCGCCAGGTCCGGTCCCCGCCGGCGGCCCGGGCGAGGTCGAGCAGCCGGCCGGTGTGGCGGACGGCGTGCCACAGGCCGAACCACACGCCGAAGGCGGCCAGCGGCGGCGCCACCGCGAACACCGCGGAGATCAGGGCGAGCTCCGCGGCCTCGCCGGCCCGGTGCCGGAGCGCCAGCGCGGTGACGGCCGCGACGACGGTCACCGCGACCAGCACCAGCCCGGCCGCCCGGGAGGCCAGCGCCGCGTCGGCCACGGCGGGCGAGAGCAGGCGCAGCCACGGGTCCGTGGTGGCCGGGTCGCGCCAGAGGAGCAGGCCGACCACGGCCAGGCCGGCGGCGGCCGCGGGCAGCGCGTCGGTCGTCGGACCCGGGACGGGCCGGCCGGCCCGCTCGGCCCAGGCGACCACCTCGCCACGGCCGAAGTGCACCGCGGAGAGCACGAGCGCGGCGGCCAGCGCGGGGGCCGGCGCCAGCACCAGGGCCGCCGCGGCGGCGCCGGCGACGAGCCCGTAGGCCGCGGTGAGGGCGGCCGGCGCCCGGCGGGGGGCCCGCCGGGCGCCGGACCACCACCACGGCACCAGGTGGTCGGCCGCACCGTGCGGGATCCCGACGACGGCGCCGGCCACCGCGACCGGGACCGCCGCCGCCGCGGCCGCCCCGGGAGCGAGCACGCTGAGCGCGAGCAGCGCTCCCAGGGCGCCGACCGGGAGCCACGTGAGCAGCCGCAGCTGCCCGAGGGCCCGGGGGCACGGGGCCGCCGGCGTCCCGGCCGGGGGGACCGCCGCCCGGGGGGGGGCGGTCCCGCGTTCGACCGGCACCGGACCGGCCCCCCCCCCCCCCCCCCCCCCGGGCGGGCCCCGCCCCGTGTCCCTGGGGGGGCGGGGGGGGGCGGGATTAGGGTGGTGGCGCCACGTGGGGGGGCGGTAGTGGTGGTGGCCCCCCGGCCGGCGGGGCGGGTGGCCTCCTCCATGCCCGGGTCCAGCTCAGCGCACGTGCACGAACTCGTTCTGGCTGACCAGCAACCCGTGCTCGCCGAGGGCGGGATCGGTGATGCAGAACTGGACGTAGGCCTCGCCGCGCGCCAGAGCTCCCGGACCGGGCCGCGGGACCTCCGGGTCCCAGTTCGGCTCCAGCTGGTCCACCGTGAACTCGTCGACGTGCCACCGGCCGTCGCAGGTGATCGGGTTGCGGTGGCTGTCGCTCCAGGCCGCGGAGATCCGGCTGCTGCCCTCCTGGGCGAGGGCCGGGTCGGCGGTGCGGTCCGCGGTCTGCTTGACCGACACCCACAGCCCGACCTGCTCGCCGCCCTCGCAGCGGTACCGGGCCTTGACGTAGCCGACCGTGGGGTCGTCCCGGTCGATCCGGACGACGCCAAGGACGTCGGCCTCCATCGTCGGCGCCGGCGGTGCGGCAACCGCCGGGACGGCCGCGGTGAGGACGGCCGCCGCGGCGAGCGCGCTGCCGGTGAGGAACGTGCGGACCTGCATCGATGCACTCCTGGGGTACACGGGCCCGCACCCTGCGTGCGAGCCCGGCGCACCGTGCCAGAGGGTCACCGGACCGGCCAGGGGTTTCTGCACGGGTTGGTCCGGCTGCGGAGGGTGACATCCGATCGGGTGACCGACCCCGCGGCCGCGGTCACGCCCGGAAAGGGACCATGACCACCGCGGCGGGAGGTGGCGGGACGGGCGACCACGGCGGGGAGGGGCCCATCACGGTGAGCCCGCGCGCCAGCCGCGGCTCAGCAGGGCCCGGCGGCAGCGGTCGACCACCACGGCCGGGCCGTCGACGTGCCGTGCGGCGAAGCGGAGCAGCAGCCAGCCGTCCGCGGCCATGAGCGAGTACCGGTCGACGTCCCGGCCGAACTGGTCGGGCTCGGCGTGCTGGCGGCCCTCGTACTCCACCGCCACCCGCCACCGGCTCCACCCCAGGTCGGCGTGGACCACGTCCCGGCCCCGGCGGTCGTGCACCGGCACCTGCACCTCCGGGGCCGGCAGGTCGCTGGTCACGAGCCAGTACCGGGTGAGGCTCTCCGGCCGGGAGGCCGAGCGCCCGTCGAGCAGCGGCGCGCACTCGCGGGCGCGGACGACGCCCCGCAGGCCGCCCGCCCGTTCCAGTCGCCGGAGCAGGTCGCCGGCGGTGAGGTGCCCGCCCCGCACCAGCGCGTCCCCGACCGCGACGAGCTCCTGCGGCGGGAGGAGCGGTGCCAGGTCGAGCCAGGTCTGGGAGCCGGAGGTCACGGCGAGGCCCTCGAGGTCCACGACGTCGGCGGGCTCGACCCCCCGGGCGTGCACGACCAGGCCGCTGCGCCGCGGCAGGGACGACCGGGGGCTGAGCACCACGTGGACCGTGGGACGGCGGGCCGGCGCACCCAGCAGCTCGGCCGCCGTCCAGAGGCCGAAGGCGGCGTCGTCCGGCAGCACCGGCGCCCATGCCGCGCACCGGGTGCGCAGGTCGGGCTCGGCGGCCGAGGACAGGTACAGGCCCCTGCCCAGCCGGACGCCGTCCCGCCGGATCCGCCCCCGCGTGGCGCCGGCCGCCCGCGCCGCCGCCCAGGTGCAGGCCTCGCCCAGCTATATGCCGGTCACCCGGCGACCGTGCTGGCCCGGGCCGCTCGGTAGCGGTGGGGACGACGGCCTGTGGACGCTGCCCCGGGGTGTGGACGGCCCCCGCCCGGCCGCGGTGATCACGGGCCTCTTGCCGAGGACACGCGCGGACTCGCCGCAGCGACCGGCCAGACGCCCATGATCACCGGGGAAGGGGGCGGAACGGGTGGGCCCACCGGGGAACGGCCGGAAAAGGGAAGGCGGCCGGAAGGGGGAGGGGCCGGCGGGTGGCGGGCGGGTGAACGGCCGGTGGAGCCCGGGAACCAGGGTGGTCCCGGGCTGCTGATGGGGGTGAATCCCCTGGGTCCTGTCACTCCCCGGCCCGATACTGGAGCGGTGGGTGGGCCGTCGATGCACTTCCTCGGGCACTCGACGGTCCGCGTCGAGCTGGCCGGGGTCACCGTGCTCACCGACCCGCTGCTCACCTCGCGGGTCGGGCCGCTGCGCCGCGTCGTGCCCCCGCCGGCGCCGGAGACCTGGGCCGGGGTCGACCTCGTCCTCGTCAGCCACCTGCACGGCGACCACCTGCACCTGCCCTCGCTGCGCCGGCTGGGGCCCGACGTCCGGGTCGCCGTGCCCCGCGGCGCCGGGTCCTGGCTGCGCCGGCGCGGGCTGCGCGACGTCGTGGAGGTCGCCCCCGGGGAGTCCTTCGCCCACGGCCCGCTGACGGTGACCGCCGTCCCGGCCGCGCACAGCGGCCACCGCTGGGGGCCCCGGCTCACCTCCGGCCCCGACACCCGCGCGGTCGGGCACCTGCTCGAGGGCGGCGGGAAGACCGTCTACGTCAGCGGCGACACCGGGCTCTTCGACGGCATGCGCGAGCTCGCCGGCGCCCTCGACGTCGCCCTGCTGCCGGTCTGGGGCTGGGGGCCCTCGCTCGGCCCCGGCCACCTCGACCCGCAGGAGGCGGCCGAGGCGGTCGCCCGGCTGCGTCCGCGGCTGGCCGTGCCGGTGCACTGGGGCACCCTCGCGGTGCGCGGGGCCACCGCGCTGCCGCGGCTGGGCAGCCGGATGCGCCGGCTGCTCACCTCCCCGCCGCACGAGTTCGCCGCCGCCGTCGCCGCCCGGGCGCTGCCCACGCGGGTGGCGGTCACCCTCCCCGGTCACCCCGTCCTGCTCGGGACGCCGGCATGAGCGCGCTCGCCTCGGGCTGGACCGACGGCGCGAGCATCGGCTACCCCGTCCTCTTCGGCGGCGTGCTGCTCGGCTCGATCGCGCCGGTGGTGCCGACCGGGGCGATCGTCGGCGCCGGGGCGGCGTTCGCGATGACCGCGCACGGGCTGAACCTGCCGCTGGTGGTGCTCGTCGCCACGCTGGCGGCCTGGACCGGGGACGTCGTCACCTTCACCATCTGCCGGTTCGGCGGCCCGGCCGCGGTGCGCTGGGTGGCCCGCGGCCAGCACGCCGACCGCATCGCCGAGGTCCGCGAGCAGTTCCGGCAGCACGGCTGGCAGATCATCGTCGTCGGCCGGCTGCTGCCCGCCGGGCGCATCCCGGTGCTGCTGGCGGCCGGAGCGCTGGCCTACCCGTGGCGCCGGCTGCTGCCCGCCTCGTTCACCGCCGCCGCGCTGTGGGCGCTGGCCTACTCGCTGCTCGGCGTGGTCAGCGGCGGCATCTTCGACTCGCCGCTGACCGCCGTCCTGCTGGCCACGGTCCTCGTCCTGGTGGTCGGCGCGCTGCTCAACCTGGTCGGCAGCCACCGGCGCCGGGCGCGGGAACCGGTCGAACCCTGTCCCGACGCCGCCGCAGCCGACGGCGCCCGGCCCGACGCCACCCGCTGCGGTCCGGCGTGAGCGCGGCCCCCCGGGTCGTCGGCCGCGTCCTGCAGGCCGGGCGCACCCCGGCCCGGTTGGTCCTCACCTGGGCGGCCACCACCGCGGCGCTGGTCCTGCTCGACGACCGGCTGCGGACCTTCACCATGGCCTCCTGGTGGCAGCCCCCGGTCATCGCGCTGCTGCTCGGGCTGCTCACCGCGGTGGCCTGGCCCCTGGTCATGCGGATCGCCCTGCCCCTGGCCTTCCTCACCCTCGGCCTGGGCAGCTTCCTGATGCTGGGCGCGGCCGTGCTCGGGCTGTCCTTCCTCGTGCCCGGCGTGGTCATCGCCGGGCTGCCCACCGCGCTGGTCGTCTGGGTGATCATGGCCGCGGTCTCCGGCGTGGTCAGCAGCGTGCTCGCCCTCGACGAGGACGAGCTGTTCTTCCGGCGCGCGCGGCGGCGGGCCCGGCGGGCGCCCCCGGACGGCGACCGCCCGCCCGGGGTGCTGTTCCTGCAGATCGACGCGCTGTCGTACGAGACCGCCCGGCGCGCGGTCCGCGACGGCTCGATGCCGGTCCTCTCCGCCTGGCTGCGCTCGGGCAGCCACGCGCTGACCTCCTGGCACACCGACTGGAGCTCGCAGACCGGCGCGGCGGTCAGCGGCATCCTGCACGGGTCGAACGAGGACGTCCCCGGCTTCCGCTGGTACGACAAGGACCGCGACCGCATCGTGCGGGTCTCCTCCCCCACCGACGCCGCGGAGATCGAGCGGCGGCTCTCCGACGGCCGCGGGCTGCTCGCCGGCGGCGGGGCCAGCCGCGGCAACCTGTTCACCGGCGACGCCACGCACGTCAGCCTCACGATGAGCTCGCTGGCGCACGTGGTGCCCGCCCGCGCCCGCCGGGCCCGCCGCCGGGAGCGGGTCGGCACCGGCTACTACGCCTACTTCGCCAACCCGGTGAACGCGCTGCGCACCCTCGCGGTCTCCGTGGTCGACATCGGCCGGGAGCTGGTCGCCGCGGCCCGGGAGCGGCGCGACGACGTCCGGCCGCGCACCTCCCGCGGCGGCCTCTACCCGCTGGCCCGTCCCGGGACGACGGTGATCAGCCGGGACGTCGTCGTCTTCGCCCTGCTCGAGGACATGCTGGCCGGCCGCCCGGTCGCCTACGCGGACTTCCTCGGCTACGACGAGGCGGCCCACCACGCCGGGCTGGAGCGGGCCGACAGCCTGGCCGTGCTGCGCACCATCGACCAGCAGATCGGCCGGCTGCAGCGGGCCGCCCAGCTCGCGCCCCGCGAGTACCACCTGGTCTGCCTGTCCGACCACGGCCAGACCCAGGGCGAGTCCTTCGCCACCCGCTTCGGGGAGACGGTCGAGGCGCTCGTCGGGCGGCTCTGCGGCGGCTCGGGCGCCGGCACCGGGCACCTCACCGGCCCTCGCGACAGCCGCCGGCTGACCGAGGGCTGGCAGGTCGGCGCCGCCCTGGCCGAGGGCGCGGGCCCGATCGCCCGGCGGCTGCGCGAGCGGGCCGAGCGGGGCAGCGGCCGGCCGCACGACCACGAGCTGCCGCCCGACCGCGCCGGGCAGGTGCCGCGGGTGGCCCCGGGGGTCGTCGTCGCCGTCTCCGGCCACACCGCGATGGTCTCCTTCCCCGACATCCCGGGCCGGGTGCCGCTGGAGGAGATCGAGCAGCACTGGCCGGCCCTGCTGCCCGGGCTGGTCGACCACGACGGCGTCGGGTTCCTGCTGGTGCACTCCGCCGAGCAGGGCCCCGTCGTGCTCGGCCGGGACGGCGTGCACCGGCTGGCCACCGGCGAGGTGCTCGGCGAGGACCCGCTCGCCCCCTACGGCCCGCACGCCGCCCGCCTGGTGGCCCGCGGCTCGACGTTCCGGCACTGCGCCGACGTCGTGGTCAACAGCCGGTACGACCCCCACACCGACGAGGCGTCGGCCTTCGAGCCGCACGTCGGCTCGCACGGCGGGCTCGGCGGCCCGCAGCAGCTCGGCTTCCTGCTGCACCCGCGCTCGTTCCGGCCGCCCGGAGAGGTCGTCGGGGCCGAGCACCTGCACCACGTGCTGCGCGGCTGGCTGACCGACCTCGGCCACCCCGAGCCCACCGGGGACGGCGCCGAGGTCGGCCCGGACAGCGTCACCGCGCGGGCGCGGCGGTCCCCCGCCCCCGCGGCCGACGTCCCGGTCTGACCCGCCGGCGGTCCCGGCCTGACCCGCCGGCGGCCCCGGCGGCTCCCGGTGCCGGCCGGGACGGGGCCGGTGTCAGCCGGGCCCCGGCGGATCCCGGTGCCGGCCGGGACGGGCCCGGTGTCAGCCGGGCGGCGGCGGGCCGGAGCGCCCCGACGCCGGCGCGGCCGAGGACGCCGCACCGGACGACGCGGCGGAGGACGACGCGGCCGCGGTCGACGCAGCCGAGGACGAGGCCGCCAGCGCCGCCGACACCGCCCGCGCCAGCCCGGGGGCGTGCTCGGCGGCCAGGAGGTCGTGGTGCGCCCCGGGCACGTCGGCGACCGCGAGGTCGGGCGCGACCCGCCGCCACACCGCGAGCTGGTTCATGATCACCGGGATCCGCCGGCGCGCCCGGAAGTAGCTCACCCGGCCGCCGTACGGGCCCCACGCGTGCGCGTTGAACAGCTCCTCGCTGCGCCGCAGCGCCGCCTCCTCGGGGGCCGGCGGGGCCGGCTCGAGGCGCAGCAGCGGAGCCAGGGGGCTCGCCCGCAGGAAGTCCACCGGGCCGTCCTCGGCCATCCCCGGCACGAAGCGGGCCAGCAGCGCCGCCAGGTGGTAGAGCCGCTGCCGGTTCCGGGACAGCCGGCCGGTGGGCGGCAGCACGTCGAGCAGGCCGAGGAAGGGGACCTCCCTGCCCCGGGCGGTCAGCAGCCGGGCCATCTCGTAGGCCACCAGCCCGCCGAAGGAGTAGCCGGCCAGCCGCACCGGCCCGGTCGGCCACACCGCGGAGACCGTCTCGACGTGCCGGCGCGCCAGCTCGGCGACCCCGCCGTCCTCGTCGAGGGGTGCCGGCAGGCCGTACACCGGGGCGTCGGTGTCCAGCGCCTCGACCAAGGCCCGGTAGGCGTCGACGTCCCCGAAGGCCCCGTGCACCAGGACCAGGGGCGCCTCACCGGCCGCCCCTTCCCGCAGCGGCTCCACCGTCGCCCCCGCCGGGTCGGCCTCGGCCAGGGCCGTGGTCAGGCCGCGGACGGTCGGCTCGGCGGCGAACACCTCGAGGCCCACCGGGCGGCCCAGCTCGCTGCGGAGCCGGCGCAGCACCGTCATCGAGCTGCGGGAGGTGCCGCCGGCGTCGAAGAAGTCCCGGTCGTCGGGCACCGGGGCGCCGAGGACCTCGGTGAACACCCGGGCCACCACGTCGTGCAGCCCGGCCTCCGGCCCGTCCGCGGCCGGGGACGCGGTCGCGGAGGCGGCGGGCGCCACGGGTGCCGCGGCCCGCGCCGCCGCCTCCGCGATGCCCTGCAGCGACCCCGGGTTCCGCAGCGCCGCGGTGTTGCGGACCGGCTCCCCGTCGAGCACCGCGCGGGCGGCGGCCTCCGACCGCTTGCCGTTGTGCGTCAGCGGGAGCTCGTCGACGGCCAGCAGCAGGTCCGGCACGTGCGCCGGAGACCCCTCCCGCCGCAGCGCCGTCCGGATCGCGACGGCCAGCGCGTCGTCCAGTGCGACCCCGGGCCGCAGCACCACGAGCAGCGCCAGCCGGGTACCGCCCGGCGCCGCAGGGTCGCGGGTCTCGACCGCCATGGCGTCGGCCACCCCGGGGAGCGCCCGCGCGATCGTGTAGATCTCCGACGGCCCGATCCGGATGCCGGCGACGTTGAGCACGCCGTCCGAGCGGCCGTGCACCCGCGCCGAGCCGTCGGCGTCGATCTCGATGCGGTCGCCGTGCGTCCACACCCCGGGGTGCTCGGCGAAGTAGGCGGCCCGGAAGCGCTCGCCGTCCGGGTCGTCCAGGAAGCCGGTCGGGCGGGAGGGGAACGGGTTGCGGCAGACCAGCTCGCCGACCTGCCCGAGCACCGGGCGGCCGGCGTCGTCGAGGGCGGCGACGTCCAGGCCGAGGCTGAGCGCCTGCGACCGGCCCGGCCGCACCGGCAGCTCGGGGGAGCCGAGGACGAAGCAGCCGAGGATGTCGGTCCCGCCGGAGATCGACTGCAGCGGCACGTCGCCGACGGCGTCGGCGACCCAGCGGAACTGCCAGTCGTGCAGCACGGCGCCGGTCGAGAGCACCGCGCGCAGCCGGGAGAGGTCCACCTCCTCGCGCGGCCGGTAGCCCTCGTCCTGGCACAGCTGCAGGTAGGCCGGGCTGGTGCCCAGCACCGTGACCCCGTGCTCGGCGGCCAGCCGCCACAGCGTGTCCGGCCCGGTCAGCGGCACGTCGCCGAGCACCACGTGCGCCCCGACGGCGAGCGCCGAGAGCTGCCAGTTCCACATCATCCAGGCGGTGGTGGTGTGGAAGTGCAGCGTGTCGCCGGGGCCCAGGTCGCCGTGCAGCCGGTGCTCCTTGACGTGCTCGACCAGCGAGCCGCCGGTGCCGTGCACCATCGCCTTCGGCGGGCCGGTCGTGCCGGAGGACGCCATCACCCACAGCGGCGCGTCGAAGGCCTGCCGGGGCCAGGCGGGGCCGGGGTCGCCGGCCGGGACGGCGGCCACCCGGTCGGCGAGGCGGGCCACGGCCACCCCCTCCAGGGCGGGCAGCGGCCCGTCGTCGAGCAGCAGCACCCGCTCGGTGGCGGGCAGGCCGGCGAGCACCGCGGCGAGCACCGCGTCGGCCGGCGCGTCGGGCCGCGCCATGCCGGTCCGGTCCACCAGCACGGTCGCCGCCCGCACCGGGCCGAACCGGCCGAGCAGCGTGCTCGGGCCCATGTCCGGGGTGGCGGTGGAGAGCGCGGCGCCCAGCCCGGCGACGGCGAGCGCGGCGACGGTGACCGCGGCGGTGTTGGGGGCGACGGCCAGGACCGTGGTGCCGGGGCCGACGCCGAGGTCGGCCAGGGCGCGGGAGGTCCGGCGGACGGCGGCGCGCAGCTCGCCGCGGGTGTACCGCTCGACCGAGCCGTCGGCGTGCACGGAGGTCAGGGCGGGGGCGTCGTCCCCGGCGCCGTCCACCGCCCGCAGCGCGTTCTCGGCGTAGTTGAGCCGGACGCCGGGGAAGAACCGCGCCGTCCGGACGTCCCCGTCGGTGAGCACCGGGTCGGCCGAGCCCTCCCAGACCAGGCCGGACCAGTCGAGGAACGTGCGCCAGAAGTCGCGGGGGGAGGCCACCGACCAGGCGTGCAGCGCGCCGGGCGTGGGCAGCGGGCGGCCGGCGACGGTCTCGGCGCGCGCCCGGAAGCCGGCGACCTGCGGGGCCGCGGTCCGGGCCGCGGGGGACTGGGTCTTCACCGTGGACCTCCTGGGGGGAGCAGGACGACACCGGGGGCGGGCATGGGGACGTCGGCCGCCAGGGCGGCCAGCGACCCGGCCGGGACGGGCAGCGCGGTCACCCACTCCGGCCCGACCCGCCCGGAGTCGGCCACCGGGGTCACCACGTCGGCGGGGGGACGGCGCAGCCCCGTCCCCCGCGCCTTGAGCACGGCCTCCTTCTGCGCCCAGCAGCGGGTGACCGCGGGCAGCCGGGCGGCCACGGGCAGGGCGGCGATCCGGGCCTGCTCGGCGGGGGCCAGCCAGCCCTCAGCGGGCGCGGCGGCGGCCTCGGCGTCCCGGTGCTGCTGCACGTCGACCCCGATCCGGGCGCCGGCCGCGACCGCCACCAGGGCGAGGTCCCCGCTGGCCGAGCAGGACAGGCCGAGGTCGGCCCCCTCGACCAGCGGCCGGCCGCGGTCGCCGCGCAGGGGCACCGCGGCCGGCGGCACGCCGAGCAGCCCGCCGAGGACCCGGCGCAGGCCGGCGCGGACCAGGAGCCGGCGGCGCCGCACGGCCGGGACGCCGCGCTCGGCGCGCTCGCGCTCGCCGGCGGTGAGGACGGCGGCGGCCCCGGCGGCGTCCCACCGGGGGTCGGCGAGGTCGAGGAGGTGGACGACGACCGCGGCGGGGCCCCGGGCAGGGCGCCGCCGCGTCAGGTGTCCAGCCGAGCGTTCCGCCATGCCCTCCGCGCGTTCCGCCGTGTCCCCCCGGACCTCGGTCCAACCGCCCCACCGTACGAGCGGCTCCCCGGGCCTGCCACCGTCCCGGGCTTCCGAGCCCGATGACGGCCGCCGGACGTCCGTGTGAACAGTCGGCACCGCCGTGGCGCCGGGGGACGGCCGTCCCCGAGAGTGGTGCGATGCGACCCGACGCCGGTGCGTGGTTCCGGACCCGCACGACCACGGTCCCCTCCCTCGACGCGGTGGACGCCGACCGCCTGCTGCGGGCCAAGCGCCGCGGCCGGCACCGGGTCAGCGTCGTCCTCCCCGCGCGCGACGAGGAGGCCACGGTGGGGCAGCTGGTCGCCGACCTGCGCCGGCAGTGGGTCGAGGAGGCCCCGCTGGTCGACGAGCTGGTCGTCGTCGACTCCGACTCGACCGACGGCACGGCCGCGGTGGCCCGCGCCGCCGGTGCCGAGGTGGTGGCCGCCGGCGACGTGCTGCCGGCCCACGGCAGCCGGCCCGGCAAGGGCGAGGCGCTGTGGAAGTCGCTGGCCGCCACCACCGGGGACCTCGTCGTCTTCCTCGACGCCGACCTGCTCGGCGACGTCCGGCACTACGTCCCCGGGCTGCTCGGCCCGCTGCTCACCGACCCGGGCGTCGACTACGTCAAGGGCTGCTACACCCGGCCGCTGGAGGTCGGCGGCCGGGTGCGCCCCGCCGGCGGCGGGCGGGTCACCGAGCTCACCGCCCGCCCGCTGCTCAACGCGCTGTGGCCCGAGCTGGCCGGCGTCGTCCAGCCGCTGGGCGGCGAGTACGCCGGCCGGCGTTCGGCGCTGGAGCAGGTGCCGTTCGTCTCCGGCTACGGGGTGGAGGTCGGGCTGCTGGTCGACCTGCTCGACCTGGTCGGGCTGTCCGCGCTGGCGCAGGTCGACCTCGGCGTCCGGCGGCACACCTCCCAGGACGAGGTGGCGCTCGGCCGGATGGCCGGCCAGGTGGTGTCGACGGTCCTCGCCCGCACCGGCCGGCTGCGCACCGACCCCGGCGGCCTGCTCACCCAGTTCACCCACGACGGGACGGCGTTCGTGCCGGGTAGCACCGCGGTGGCCGTGGACGAGCGCCCGCCGATGGCCACCGTGCCCGAGTACCGGGCGCGCACCGACGAGGTCGGCTGAGCGCCCGAGGACGCTCGGGCGCGACGTGGGGCCCGCGATCCGGTAGAACCAGCAGCCCGGGTTCGGACCAGCCGCCCGGGACCGTCCGGGTCCGCCGTCCCGGCGCGACGGGCCCGTGTGCCGACGAGGGCGTCGGCACCGCCTCCCCGGGAGGGCACGTGCGGCCTGACGTCCGGCACTGGCTGACCGCCCGCACCTACACCGCGGGCACCTGGCGGGCAGCCGAGCTGCTCGAGCGCAAGGCCGACGGCGGGGCCACGGTGAGCGTGGTGCTGCCCGCCCTCGACGAGGAGCGGACCGTCGGCGACATCGTCGCCGCCCTCCGGGCCGAGCTGGTCGAGCGCCATCCGCTGGTCGACGAGCTGGTCGTCGTCGACAGCGGCTCCACCGACCGGACCGCGCAGGTCGCGGCCGCCGCCGGGGCGACGGTGGTGACCGCCGCCGACGTGCTGCCCGGGCACGGCGGGCGCCCCGGCAAGGGCGAGGCGCTGTGGAAGTCGCTGCACGCCACGACCGGTGAGCTCGTCGTCTTCGTCGACGCCGACCTCATCGGCTTCGACCCGCAGTTCGTCGTCGGCCTGCTGGGCCCGCTGCTCACCGACCCGACCGTCGGCTACGTCAAGGCCCTCTACGACCGCCCGCTCGCCACCGTCGAGGGCATCGTGCCCTCCGGCGGCGGGCGGGTCACCGAGCTGGTCGCCCGGCCGCTGATCAACGCCTTCTGGCCGGAGCTGGCCGGCTTCGTGCAGCCGCTGTCCGGGGAGTACGCCGGGCGGCGGGACCTCCTCGAGCGGGTGCCGTTCGTCTCCGGGTACGGCGTGGAGCTCGGCCTGCTGGTCGACCTCGCCGCCCTGGCGGGGCTCGACGCCCTGGCCCAGGTCGACCTCGGCACCCGCCGGCACGGCCACCAACCCGACGCGGCGCTGGGGCGGATGGCCGGGCAGATCCTGCAGACCGCGCTCGCCCGCCGGCCCGGTGGCGGGCGGCCGGCCACCGAGCTGCTGCAGTTCCTGCGCACCACCGACGGGCTGGAGGGGGTGACCTGGGACGTCGGGGTCGCCGAGCGCCCGCCGATGCGGTCGGTGCGGCGCGCGGCCGCCCGCGGCGGCGCCCCACGGCCGTGAGGGTCCTCATGGACGCCGGGCCGTGGCTCCCGGTGCCCCCGCCCGGCTACGGCGGGGTGGAGAACGTGGTGGCCACCCTCACCACCGAGCTGCGCGCCCGCGGGCACACCGTCGTCCTCGCCGCCCCCGGCGACTCGGCGCTGCCGGTCGACGGGCTGGTCAGCGCCTTCCCCACCGGCCGGTTCGAGGTGCTGGGCGGCCCCTACCCGCGGGTGGTGGGCACCGCCCACGCGCACGAGCAGGCGGTGCTGCGCGCCGTCGCCGACCACGCCGTCGCCGGGCGGCCGTTCGACCTGGTGCACACGCACGTCGAGGTGGTGGGGCCGGCCGTGCTGGGCGCCCTCGACACCGCCGGCCCCCCGGTGCTCGGCACGCTGCACTGGGACCTGCACCGCAACGCCGACTTCTGGGCGGCGTTCGACGGCCGCGGGCGGGTGTTCTTCGCCGGGGTCTCCGAGAGCCAGGTGGCGCGGGCGGCCCCGCGGCTGCGCGAGCAGGTGGTGGGCGTCGTCCCCCTGGCCGTGCCGGTCGACGAGCGGCCGCCGGTGCCGCGCGAGCGGCGGGCCGACCGGGTCCTGCTGCTCGCCCGGCTGTGCGAGTCCAAGGGCGTCGACACCGCGCTGCGGGCCTGCCGCGCGGCCGGGGTCCCGCTGGTGCTCGCCGGCCCGGTCGGCGGCCTGCCCGACCGCGCGGCCCTCGACGCCGCGCTCGCCGACCCCGACCACCCGGCCCGCTCGCACCCCGACGTCGCCTGGTTCACCGACCAGGTGGCGCCGCACCTCGACGGCCGGTCCGCCCGCTGGATCGGCAGCGTCGGCGGCGCCGTGAAGGAGGAGCTGCTGCGCACCTCCCGGGCGGTCCTGTTCCCGATCCGCTGGGAGGAACCCGGCGGCACCGCGGTGTGCGAGGCGCTGGCCGCCGGAACCCCGGTGGTCGCCATGGCGCGCGGCTGCCTGCCCTCCCTGGTGGACGACGGCCGCACCGGGTGGCTGGCCGGCGACGAGGCGGGTTTCACGGCGGCGCTGGGCCGGCTCGACGCGATCGACCCGGAGGTGTGCGCGGCCCAGGCCCGGCGCCGGTTCGCCCCCGCCGTCATGGCCGACGGCTACCTGCGGCTCTACGCGGAGGTCCTGCGGCGGGCCGGGCGGTAGCGGAGTGGGAGGGGCGCGTTCCCCGCGCCGTGCCACTCCGCGTCGGGGACGGACCGTCAGGGGCGGACGGCGGCGCCGGTGCGGGCCGACTCGGCGATCGCCACCCCCACCCGGTGGGTGCGCAGCGCCTCGGCGTAGTCGACCAGCCCCGGGGCCGGCGGCCGGCCGGCCAGCAGGTCGACGAAGGCCCGGTCGACGGCGGTGCGGGCGTCGACCTCCGGCTGCCGGGTCTCGACGCCGTCCCGGGTGGTGACGGTCAGCCCGGTCTCGGTCAGCTCGACCGCCACCCCGTCGCAGACGACGTCCAGGCCGGCGCGCACCTTGGCCGGCAGCGTGCAGGCGGCGGTCACGGTGCCCACCGCCCCGCCGGCGAAGGCGAGCAGGGCCGCGGTGGCGTCGTCGACGTCCCGCCCCTCACCGGTCGAGGGGGCCGGGAGGGCGCGGACCTCGGCGACCTCGCCGGCCAGCAGCCGGGCCAGGTCGAGCACGTGGGTGAGCTGCTCGACGACCTGGCCGCCGGAGGCCTCCCGCCGCCGCCACCAGGCCGGCGGGGGGACCTTGTCCAGCCAGGTCGCGTCGACCAGCCGGGGCGGGGCGGCGGCGCAGACCTCCCGGGCGCGGGCCACCGTGTCGAGGTGGCGCCAGTGGTAGCCGGTGGCGGTGGGCAGGCCCGCCGCGGCGACGGCGGCGGCCACCTCCTCGGCCACCGGCAGGCCGGTGGACAGCGGCTTCTCCACCAGGAAGGGCACGCCCGCGCGGACGGCGGTCAGCTCGGGCCCGCCGTGGGCGAACGGCGGCACGCACAGCCAGACCGCGTCCGGCCGCTGCCGCAGCAGGTTCGGCAGGTCCGCGGCGACCGGGACGCCGAGGTCCGCGGCCAGGGCGTCGGCCACCCCCGGCGCGGGGTCGGTGACCCCGATCAGCTCGACGTCGGGGAACCCGGCCAGGGTGCGGGCGTGCCGGGCGCCCACCCCACCGGCACCGACGAGCCCCACGCGCAGCGTCACGCCGGGGCGGTGCCCTCGCGGCACCCCGGTCAACCGCGGGACGGGGAGCCGGACCGCTCGGGCGGCCGGCGTGGGGCACGATCGGCGGGTGCCCTCGCCGTCGCCCGCCGTCCCGCCCGCCCGCACCGACGCGGACGCCGCGGTGCAGTGCCCCGGCTGCGGATCGGTGCTCGCCGCCCCGGAGCCCGACGCCCTCCCCACGGCCGCCTGCGCCCGGCTGTTCGAGGAGACCACGCGCGGGCTGCGCGACGAGGACGGCGCGGACCCGCGGCCGGCGGCCACGCTCGCCCTGGCCGAGGCCGCCTGGACCGCCCAGCACACGGCCGCGGCCGGACCCGACCGGGTGCGCGCCGCCCTCGCCGCCCTGGCCACCCGGACGGCCTCCCCCGCGGTCCCGGACGGCACGGCGCCGCCGGCGGTGTGGCGGACGACGGTCGCCGACGTCGCGGCGGACCTCGACGTCATCGACCTGACCGTGCTGGTCGACGCGTGGGCCCGGGCCGTGCTCGAGGACTGGCGGCGCATCGCACCCGCCTGAACCCGGCTGCGGAGCGCAGTCATCGTGGACACCGTGAGTGACACGCAGGACCGCTGGGCGCGCAAGAGGACCCGGACGCGGGAGCACGTGCGGGACACCGCCGACCGGTTGTTCACCGAGCGCGGCTTCGAGGCGGTGACGGTCGCCGAGGTCGCGGCCACCGCCGACGTCGCCGTCCAGACGGTGTTCAACCACTTCCCCGGCAAGGAGGCGCTCTTCTCCGCCGACCGGACCCCGTGGGTGGCCGGCCCGGCGGCACCCGGCACCGCGGCCCGGGTGACCGCCGCGGTGTGGCTGGCCGCCGTCGGCACGCTCATCCGGGAGCTGCGCACGGGGCACCCGGTCGCCGACCCCGCGGCGGGCGAGGCCGGTGTCCGCCGGGTCGCCGCGCAGGTCTTCGGGGGCCTGGCCGCCGCGGCCGCGGCGGCCACCGGCTCCCGGCGCTGACCGGGGTCAGACGGAGGCGGCCTCGTCGGCGGGCACGCGGACGATCGGCAGCAGCACCTCGTCGAGCACCCGCTGCACCTGGTCGTCGGCCATCGGACCGGCCCCGGCGGTGAACCGCTGCCACCAGAAGGCCTCGAGCACCGAGCCGAGCAGCGCCAGCCGCGCCGGCGGCAGGCCCTCACCGCGGGCCTCGGCGCGGGCCCCGATCTCCGCCACGGCCGCCGCCAGCGGCTGCACCAGCGCGGCCTCCAGCCCGGCCCGCAGCTCGTCGTCGTGGCGCGCGGCGCCGACCAGGCTCGCCACGGCCCGCTCCTCCCGGTCCAGCGGACGGCGCCACCGGTCCACGAGCGCGGCCAGGTCGTTCCGCAGCGACCCGGTGTCGACCGGGGCGGCGACCACCGCGGTGCGGCTGACCGCGTGCCGGGCCATCGCCGCCATCGTCGGCCAGCGCCGGTAGATCCCGGCCTTCCCCGCCCGCGCACGGGCTGCGACCCGGTCGCTGTTGAGCTTGCCCCACCCGTCCTCGGCCAGGATGTCGACCGCCACGGTCAGCAGTTGCTCGGACAGCTCCGCGCTCAGCGGGCGCCCCGGCGTCCCTGTCACCTCTCGGCCCCTCTCCTGGCTCATCCCGACGCAGGCCATCGTGGACTCCGGATTGGGGTCACCACAATCACCCGCAACCGTTCCGACCCGCTTTTCCTTACTTTCTCAATTTGCCGCCCCCGCACGGGACCGGTCTCACGCACCCGCGGCGCTCTCCACGTGCACCTGCAGGCTCCCGTCGTCGGCCACCCAGCCCCGGTCTCGGGCGGACTCCAGCATCCCGTCCCAGCGCTGCGCCCAGTCGGCGGCCCGCGCCTGCGGCTCCGCCGACGCGCGCAGGGCCGCCGGGTCCAGGTACCCGGTCTCGGCGTCGGCCAGCCGCCCGAGGCCCGCGGCGCGCAGGGCGCCGTCGGCCTCCTCGTCGGTGACCTCGCCCAGCGCCAGGTGCAGGGACGTCAGCTCGTCGACGTCCACCACCTTCACCTCGGGGCGCTCGTCCGCCCCGCCGACCACCTCGACGATCATTCCTCCGCCCTTCGTGAGTGGAACTCCCGGGTGTTGCTGGAAGGCCCCGTCGCAGGGCCCCGCCACGAGGCTGCGAACGGTGGGGGGCGACGGGGTCCTAGACGTGCCAGGGAAACCGGGAGAAGTCCGGCTCCCGCTTCTCCAGGAAGGCGTCGCGGCCCTCCACGGCCTCCTCGGCCATGTAGGCCAGCCGGGTGGTCTCCCCGGCGAACAGCTGCTGGCCGACCAGCCCGTCGTCGATCAGGTTGAACGAGTACTTCAGCATCCGCTGCGCGGTCGGGCTCTTGGCCACGATCCGCCGTCCCCAGTCCAGCGCGGTGCGCTCCAGCTCGGCGTGCGGGACGACGCGGTTGACCATGCCCATGGCGTGCGCGTCGGCGGCGGAGTACTCGTCGCCGAGGAAGAAGACCTCGCGGGCGAACTTCTGCCCCACCTGGCGGGCCAGGTAGGCCGAGCCGAAGCCGCCGTCGAAGCTGCCGACGTCGGCGTCGGTCTGCTTGAACCGGGCGTGCTCGGCGCTGGCCAGCGTGAGGTCGCTGACCACGTGCAGGCTGTGGCCGCCACCGGCGGCCCAGCCGGGGACGACGCACACGACGACCTTGGGCATGAAGCGGATCAGCCGCTGCGCCTCGAGCACGTGCAGCCGGCCGAGTCCTCCCCCGCCCGCACCACCCCCGGCAGCCGGCGCCGCCTTCTCGTGCTCGTACCCGTACCGGCCCCGCACCCGCTGGTCACCGCCGGAGCAGAACGCCCACCCGCCGTCCCTGGGGCTCGGGCCGTTGCCGGTCAGCAGGACGCACCCGACGTCGGTGGACAGCCGCGCGTGGTCCAGGACGGCGATGAGCTCGTCGACCGTCCGCGGCCGGAAGGCGTTGCGGACCTCCGGCCGGTCGAACGCGATGCGCACGACCCCGGCGTCGACGGCCCGGTGGTAGGTGAGGTCGGAGAGGTCGAAGCCCTCGACCGGCTGCCACGCGGCGGGGTCGAACAGCTCGGAGACGTCGTCGCGGGCGGGCATGACCCGAACCTAGTGCTCCGGCTCGGCTACGGCCGGGCGTGCCCGTGGCGGCGCCCCGGCTTCTCGGGGGCGGGCACGGCGGTCTGCTCGGCCGTGGCCGTGGCCGTAGCCGTGGCCGTGGCCGTGGCCGTGGCCGTGGCGGTCGGGGTCGGGTCGGTGTCGGTCGGGCTCGGGTCGGGCTCGGGCGTCGGGGCGGGGGTGGTGGCCGGCCTCGGGTCGGTCGTGGGCGCAGGGGGCGGCGCCGCCGCGCGGGCGGTGGTGCCGCTCGGCGCCGTGGATCCGCTCGGTGCGGTGGAACCGCTCGGCGCCGTGGCGCCGCTCGGCGCCGTGGTGGCCGCGGGCAGGGTGGCGCCGCCGGGCGCGGTCGGGGTGCTCCCCGCGGCGGAGGAGGCGGCCGCTCCGGGACCCGGGGCGGGGGGCGTCGTCCCCGGCGCGACGGGCGCCGCCGGGGACGACGTGCCGGCCGGGGTCGTGCCGGCGGCGGTCGCCGCACCCGCCGGGACGTCGGGCGCCGGGGCGCCGCCGCCCCCGGGCAGGGTTGTGGTGCCGGTCGCGGCCGGGCCCGTACCCACCGGCGCCCACGTGGCCCCGGCCGGCGGCGGGGCCCCCGGGGACACGGTCGGCGCGGGCACCTCCGAGCCGGACGGGGGCCGGCTCCAGGCGCGGGAGAGGCCGCTGCCCGTCCCGGCGGGGGACGCCGCCGGGGCCTCCTGCACCCGCCCCTCGGCCGCCACCGTCGCCGTGCCCGGGGACGCCCCCGACAGCACCGCGACCAGGGCCGCGACGCAGCCGAGCAGCATGAGCAGTCCGGCCAGGCGGCGAGCGCGCCGACGGGACGCACCTGGGGCGGTGCGACGGGAGCGGTGGCGGGAGCTCACGGCCGGTTCCTCCGAACGGGTGACAGCGACGACGTAAGGTAACGGTTCGGGTACGGTCCGGTACAGCCCCGCGTGTCCGGCCGGACGGCGCCGGCCCCGGTAGCGTCCGGGGCGTGCCGCCCGCCCCCGCCGTCCGCGTGGGCACCCTCAACCTCGCCGGCGGCCGCGGTCCCGGCGGCGCGGTGCTGGGCCCCGACCAGCTCGCCGCGGCGGTGACCGGCCTGGACGTCGACGTCCTCGCGGTGCAGGAGGTGGACGCCGCCCAGCCGCGCTCGCAGGGCACCGACCAGGCCGCCGTCCTCGCCGGGGCGCTGGACGCCGGGCACTGGCGCGGTGCCGCGACCGTGGCGGGCACCCCCGACCCCTTCCGGAGCTGGCGGCCGGCGCCCCCGGCCCTGCGCGGCCCGGACGACGGCACCGCCGACGGCCCCGCCTACGGCATCGCCCTGCTCAGCCGCCTGCCCGTGCGGGAGTGGTCGGTGCTCGGGCTGGGCGCCGGCCGCGCCCGCCTGCCGATGCAGGCCCTCGACCCGCGCACCGGGCGGCCGCGCTGGTGGTGGATCCCCGACGAGCCGCGGGTCGCCGTCGCCGCCCGGCTGGACGCGGTGACCGTGGTCGCCACGCACCTGTCGTTCGCGCCGCACACCGCGGTGCGCCAGCTGCTGCGGCTGCGCCGGTGGATGGCGGGGCTGCGCGGGCCCGTCGTCCTGGCCGGTGACCTCAACCTGCCCGGCCGGGTGCCCGCCCGGCTGGCCGGGGGCCACCCGCTGGTGCGGCTGCCCAGCTTCCCGGCGCACGGTCCGCGGCTGCAGCTGGACCACGTGCTCGCCGTCGGGGACGGGCTGGCCGGTCACGACCCGGCGGCCACCCGGCTGGCGGTCGGCGACCACCGGGCGCTGTCGGTGACCGTCGCCCCGGCCTGACCCCGGCCGCCGGTCGCCGGTCGTCCGGGCGCACCGTTGCGGGCCGGCCCCGTCCCGAGGCTCGCCGCGAGCCTGCGAGCGGTGAGGAGGGCGGGGTCCTTCCACGGTGGTGAGCCAGGACCGGCGACGACCAGGTCACCTGGTCACCGGCTGCCCGCGCCCCCCGGTCAGGGGAGGAGGGCGGCGACGCGGACCAGCGAGGCCTCGAACCCCGGGTGCAGCGGCACCGACACCAGGTCGGCGACCGGGATCCAGGCCACGCCGTCGCTCTCGCCGTCCAGCCGCAGGTCGGCCACCTCGATGCGGCGCACCGGCCGGGCCAGCACCGTGGTGTAGGACCACCCGCCGTGGTCGTCCACCGAGGAGGGCCCGAGCACCAGGTCGGCCGGGTCCAGGCCCAGCTCCTCGCGGACCTCGCGCAGCGCCCCGTGCTCCGGGCTCTCCCCCGCGTGCAGCGCGCCGCCGGGGGTGCCCCAGGTGCCGCCGTGGTGCGACCAGACCGCGCGGTGCTGGAGGAGCAGCTCGGGGCCGTCGTCGCCGTCCCGGTGCACGAGGAGGCCGGCCGCGCCGACCAGGCCCCAGTGCCGGTGCCCGAGGTCGCACCGCACCCAGCCGTCGGTGGAGGTGAACACGCCGACCAGTGAACCGCGGCGGGGCGGGGGCGCGGCGGACGCCCCGGGCGGACGTGCCAGGCTCGGGGCGTGCGCGTCGCCGTCTTCACCGGATCCCGCAGCGGGCCGCCGTCCCACCGCGCGGCCGCCGCCGCCCTCGCCTCCGACCTGGCGCGCGCCGGGGTGGGGCTGGTCTACGGCGGGGGGCACGTCGGGCTGATGGGCGTGGTCGCCGACGCGGCGCTGGCCGCCGGGGGCGAGGTGATCGGGGTGATCCCGCAGCACCTCGTCGACGACGAGCTGGCTCACCCGGGGCTGCCGCAGCTGGAGGTCGTCGGGTCGATGCACGAGCGCAAGGCCCGCATGGCCGAGCTGGCCGACGCCTTCGTGGCGCTGCCCGGCGCGGCCGGCACCCTCGAGGAGCTGTTCGAGGCCTGGACCTGGGGGATGCTCGGGCTGCACGCCAAGCCGGTCGTGCTGGTGGACGTCGACGGGTTCTGGCAGCCGCTGCTGGACCAGGTGCAGCGCATGGTCGAGGACGGCTACCTCGACGCCCACCGCCTCGACGCGCTCGGCGTGGTGGGCAGCGCGGCGGAGCTGCTGGCCTTCATCGAGGCCTACGAGCACCCCGAGCGCAAGTGGACGCCCACGCCCCCGTGATCGTGCGCCGCTGAGCCGGGCCACCTAGCGTCGGTCGGGTGGAGCGCTGGGACGTCGTCGTCGTCGGCGGCGGCCCGGCCGGAGCGGCCGCCGCGCTCGCGGCCCGGGCCACCGGCGCCTCCGTGCTGGTGCTCGACCGGGCCGGCTTCCCGCGGGACAAGGTGTGCGGCGACGGGGTGGCCGCCGAGGCGCTCGACGTGCTCGCCGGCCTCGGGGTCGACCCGGCCGCGGTGGTCGCCGGGCACCCGCCGGTGCCGCGGCTGTCGCTGCGCTCGCCGCGGGGCGCGACCGTCGAGCGGGACGTCGCCCGGCCCTCGTACGTGGTCCCGCGGCTGGTGCTCGACGCGCGGCTCCTGGCCGCCGCCCGCGCGCGCGGGGCCCAGGTGCGCCGGCACGCGGTGCGCCGGGTGGTGGCCGGCCCGGACGGCGTGGTCGTCGACGGCGCCCTGAGCGCCGGCGTGCTCGTGGGGGCCGACGGCGCGGAGTCCGTCGTCCGCCGGGCGCTGGGGCTGCGCACCAACCGCCCCGACCGGCTGGCCGTGGCGATCCGCGGCTACGCCCCCGAGCCGCCCGGCCGGCCCGGCACCCAGGTGCTGGTCACCACCGAGCGGCGGTGGCCGGCCTACGCGTGGTCGTTCCCGGTCGGCGACGGGCGGGTCAACGCCGGCTACGGCGAACTGGTCTCCGGCGGGGCGACGCGGGCGGCGCTGCTCGAGGGCCTGGCCCGGTTGCTGCCGGGGGTCGAGCCGACGGCGCTGCGGGCGCACCGGCTGCCGCTGTCCACCGAGCGCCCGCGCCAGCCCGACGGCCGGGTGCTGCTGGCCGGGGACGCCGCCTCGCTGGTCAACCCGCTGACCGGGGAGGGGATCTTCTACGCCGTCCTCTCCGGGGCGCTGGCCGGGGCGTGCGCGCGGGACGGCACCGGCGCCGGGGCGCGCTACCGGTCGGCGCTGCGCCGGCGGCTGGGCCGGCACCTGCGGTCGTCGTCGGCGGCCTCGCAGCTGTCCCGGTGGCCGGCGCTCATGGACGCCGCCGTCCGCGCCGCGGCGGCCGACCGGCGGGTGTTCGACGACGTCGTCGCCCTGGGGCTGGCCGACGGCCGGCTCACCGCGCGGGCGCTGGCCGGGACGGTCCGCGGCCTGCGTCCCCCGGGCCGGTGACCAGCGCCGGAGCGGTGGCCCCGCGGCCGCAGGACGAGTAGGACGGTCCAGGTGACCACCGCCCGGCCGAGCCGAGTCCCGGGGGACGGCCCTCCGGGGGACAGCCCCCAGGAGAGCGTGCCCCCACCCGCCCGCCGGCTGCTGGCGCTGGCCAACCGGCTCGGCACCGCCGCCCGCGAGGCCTCGGCCGCGGTGGCCCGGCGCAGCGGCTGGACGACGGCGGCCCTCGCCTTCCCCGGCTTCGGCGGCTCCGGCCGGGCCCGCGTGCTCGGCCGGCTGCTGCTGGCCCCGAGCGGCACCGACCCGGGCGCGCGCCGCGACCTGCCGGGCTGGCGGCGGCTGCTCACCCTGGAGGAGCCGGGCGGGGAGGTGGAGGTCGCCCTCGGCGGCAGGCGCACCCGGGTCCGCGCCGACCGGGCCGGGCTGCTCGACGTCACCCTCGACGCCGACCTGCCCCCGGGCCACACGCACGCCCTGCTGCACGTCGAGGGGCGCCCGCCGGTGCCCGCGCCGGTGCACGTGGCCGCGCCGGACGCGGCCCGCGGCGTCGTCTGCGACGTCGACGACACCGTGTGGGTCACCGGGCTGCGGCACCCGCTGCGCGCGGCCTGGCGGACGTTCGCCCGCAGCGGCGCCGGCCGGCGACCGGTCTCCGGGATGGCCGGCCTGCTCAACCGCCTCGTCGAGGCCGAGCCGCACCCGCCGGTGGTCTACCTGAGCAACGGGCCGTGGAACCTGGCCGGCGTGATCAGCCGGTTCCTGGTCCGGCACGAGTTCCCCGCCGGCGCGCTGCTCATGACCGACTGGGGCATCAGCCCCACGGCCTGGTTCCGCAGCGGCAAGGCGCACAAGCGGGCCGAGCTGGAGCGGCTGGCCGCCGACCTGCCGGGCGTCCGCTGGGTGCTCGTCGGGGACGACGGCGAGCACGACCCCGAGATCTACGCCGACTTCGCTCGGCGGCACCCCGACCGGGTGGTCGCCATCGCGCTGCGCACCGTCGCGCCGCCCGGGACGCCCGAGCCGGCCCCGCGGATCGGGGACCGGGTGGGCGACGTGCCGGTGGTCGCGGCCCCCGACGGGGCCGACCTCTACGCCCGGCTGCACGCCGTCCTCGACGGGCCGGAGCCGGGGACGGAGCGGACCGGGACCGAGGCCTGGTTCCTCTCCTCCGCCGAGCGGGGCAACGCCGCGACCCGGCTGCGGGCCTGGACCGAGGGCAACGCCGTGCGGGCGCTGGTCGACGGCCGCAGCTACTTCCCGGTGCTGCTCGACGCGCTGGAGGGCGCCGGCGAGGATGACCTGGTCTTCTTCGCCGACTGGCGCGGCGACCCGGACGAGCAGCTGACCGACGACGGCCCGCGGCTCGGCGAGACCCTGTCGCGGGCCGCGGGGCGGGGCGCGCTGGTCAAGGGGCTGGTCTGGCGCTCGCACATGGACCGGTTCCAGTTCTCCGCCGAGCAGAACCGGGACCTCTCCGAGGACGTGAACGACGACGGCGGCGAGGTGCTGCTCGACCAGCGGGTGCGACCGATGGGCAGCCACCACCAGAAGTTCGTCGTCGTCCGGCACGCCGGCGACCCCCGCCGGGACGTCGCGTTCCTCGGCGGCATCGACCTCGGCCACAGCCGGCGGGACGACGCCGACCACGGCGGGGACCCGCAGCCCCAGCCGTTCGCCGACCCCTACGGCGGCAGCCCCGCCTGGCACGACGTGCAGGTGCAGATCCACGGGCCGGCCGTGCGTGACGTGGAGGACGTCTTCCGCGAGCGCTGGGAGGACCCGGCCGCCCTGACCCGGCTGCCGTGGCAGGCGATCCCCGACGTGCTGCGCCGGCTGGACCGCGAGCCCTCGCACCTGCCGGAGCCACGACCGGACCCACCGGCCGCCGGGAGCTGCGCCGTCCAGCTGCTGCGCACCTACCCGAACCGCTGGCCGGGCTACCCGTTCGCCCCCGACGGCGAGCGCAGCGCCGCCCGCGGCTACGCCAAGGCGCTGCGGCGGGCCCGCCGGCTGGTCTACGTCGAGGACCAGTACCTGTGGTCCATCGACGTGGCCCGGGTGTTCGCCGAGGCGCTGCGCGCCCAGCCGCAGCTGCACCTGGTCGCCGTCGTCCCCCGCTTCCCCGACCAGGACGGGCGCTTCAGCGTCCCCGCGGTGCTGCTCGGCCACGCCGAGGCGCTGGACATGGTGAAGGAGGCCGGCGGGGACCGGGTGCAGGTGTTCGACGTGGAGAACCGGGCCGGCGAGCCGGTGTACGTGCACGCCAAGGTCTGCGTCGTCGACGACGTGTGGGCCGCGGTCGGCAGCGACAACTTCAACCGCCGGTCCTGGACCCACGACTCGGAGCTGACCGCCGCGGTGCTCGACGCGACCCGAGACGAGCGGGCGCCGGCCGACCCCGCCGGGCTCGGCGACGGGGCGCGGGTGTTCGCCCGCGACCTGCGGCTGCGCCTGCTGCGCGAGCACCTCGACCGCGCCGACGGGGACGACGCCGACCTGGTCGACCCCGACTCGGCCGCCGAGGCGCTGCGGGCCTCCGCGGCCGCCCTGGACGCCTGGCACGCCGGCGGGCGCACCGGCCCCCGGCCGCCCGGCCGGCTGCGGCCGCACCGGGTCCAGTCGCCACCGCGCTGGCAGCGGCTGTTCGCCGCCCCGGCCTACCGCCTGGTGTTCGACCCCGACGGCCGGCCGCCGCGGATGAAGCTGCGCCGCACGATGTGACCCCCGGCCGGGCCCGGTGCCCGCGACCCCCGACCGCCCCCGACCCCGGGTGCCCGCGGAACAGGAAGCCTCACCCGCGTCCAGGGGCCCGTGACGGGGGCATAGCTTCCCATCCCGCAGGACGCTCGGATCCCGCGGACCTTCGGACCCCGCGCACCGGGGGGCTCAGGAGGGCGGTGCGGGGCTCACCGGAGCCGGGCTCGCCGGGGCGGGGGTCGTCGCGACGGGGGTCAGGAACTCGGTGTAGTCCGCCTCGGTGAGGGGCTCGGCGGTCAGCTCGCCCGACGGCAGCGGCGCCTCGACCCGCGCGCCGTCCACGGTCAGCACGACCGCGGAGATGCCGGCGACGCTGGTCGCGGTCAGCACCACCTGGGCCACCGCCCGCCGGCCCGCGGCGCCCGAGGGGACCTGCTCCGAGCCGCTGAGGTCGATGGTCGCCGTCCCGTCGGAGACCTCGACGACGTCGAGCTCGACCTCGGGCGGCAGCGCGGTGGACAGCTGTGCGTCCCGCTCGGTGCTCGTCGGGCCCTCGGCCAGCTCGTCGAGGACCGACTCCAGCCGGTCCGGCAGCGCCCCCGCCAGCACCTCCCGGCCGCGGGGGACGAGCTGGTCCTCCGCGGCGAGCAGGTACACCTCGGGGACGCCGGGCGCGGGGGTGGGCGAGGTGCTGGGTGCCGGCTCGGTCGTGGGCGTGGCCAGCCCGAAGGGGACCTCGGAGGCCGGGATCGGCTCGGCCGGCTCACCGGTGGGCACCCCGCAGCCGGCCAGCAGCAGCACGAGCGCCGCCGGGAGGACCGCTCCCGGGCCCCCGCGCCGGGGACGTGCGGTCACGGCGCTCCCCTGCGGGTGCTCCCCGCCGGGGCGACCGACCCGGCCTCCCCGCCGGGGGCGGTGTCGTCGCCCTGCGGGTCGCCGGCCGGGGTCGCCGGCACCGACAGGTTGAACCGCGCCCCGCCCCCGGGCGCCTCGCTCACCCACGCCGCGCCGCCGTGCCGGGCCGCGGTCTCGGCGACGATGGCCAGGCCGAGCCCGGCGCCGGGCAGCGAGCCGCGGGCGGCGCCGGTGCCGCGGGCGAAGCGCTCGAACACCCGCTCGCGGTCCTCGAGCGCGACACCCGGGCCGGCGTCGTCCACGCTGGTGACGACCGTGTCCCCGGTGCGGCGCACCACCACCGCGACCGCCCCGCCGGCGTGCCGGTCGGCGTTGTCGAGCAGGTTGCGCAGGGCGCGCTCCAGGGCCGTCTTGTCGCCGACGACCGTGGTGTCCTCCCCCTCCGCGGCCCGCAGCAGGCCGGCGTCCCGGCCGGTGGCCGCCAGCGTCTCCCGGGCCAGCGCCGCCATCGACACGGGGACGCCGGTGGCCGGGTCGGGGGCGCCGTCGATGCGGGCCAGCTCCAGCAGGTCGTCGAGCATGTGCCGGAACCGGTCGAGCTCGCGCTCCACCAGCGCGAGGGCCTGGTCGGCCCGCGGGCTGAGCTCCGCCCGCCGCGCGGCGAGCACCTCGACGCTGGTGACCACGCCGGTCAGCGGGCTGCGCAGCTCGTGGCTGACGTCGCCGACGAACCGGGCGTCGCGCTCGATGCGGGCCGACAGGGCGTCGACCATGCTGTTGAACGCCGCGACGATGCCGACCAGGTCGGGGTCCTCCGTGGGCGGCAGCCGGGTGGTCAGCTCGCCGCCGGCGATGCGGGTCGCGGCACCGGCCACCTGCTCCAGCGGGGTGACCGCACGTCGGCTGGCCCACACCCCGAAGGCCGCGCCGGCGGCGGTCGCGACCAGCGCGCCGGCGCCGAGGACGGCGGCCAGCGTCCGCAGCACCTGCTGGAGCTCGGTGAGCCGGGTGACCTCGTAGAACTCGACGTCGGCCGAGGCCACGGGGACGCCGACCAGCAGCGCCGGCACGCCCCCGATCTCCACCCGCGCCGTACCGGCCGACCCGTCCTCGACCAGCGTCTGCAGGGACGTGGGCACGTCTCGGGCGCCGACGTCCAGGCTGGTGGAGTACCAGGAGTCGCCGCTGCGGACGACGACGTCCGCCCCGCCGGAGGGCACCTGCTCGGTGAGCACCTCACCCACCTCGGTCCCGGCGGTGGCCAGCCGGCTGGCCAGCACGTTGGCGTCGGCGAACGCCTGGCGGGTCAGGGAGCGCTCGCGCTGGTCGAGCAGGTAGCCGCGGGCCAGCAGCCAGGTCGTGGTCACCAGGACGGCGGAGACCAGCAGGGTGCCGACGGCGAACCCCAGCACGATCCGCGCCCGCAGCCCCCGCGAACGCAGGGACTCGGTCACTGGGGGTCCAGGCGGTAGCCCAACCCCCGCACGGTCACCACCAGACGGGGGGAGCTGGGGTCGAGCTCGACCTTGGTGCGCAGCCGGCGGATGTGCACGTCGACGATCCGCTCGTCACCGAAGAAGCCGTGCTCCCAGACCCGCTCGAGCAGGGCCTGGCGGCTGAACACCCGCCCCGGCGCGGCGGCGAGCTCGCACAGCAGACGGAACTCGGTGAGCGTCAGGGGCACCTGCTCGTCGCCGCGGTGCACCGTGCCCCGCTGCTCCCTGAGCACCAGCGGCGCCTCGGGGTGCGCGTCGAGGACCGCCTCGTCGGGCGGGAGGTCGGGCGCCGAGCCGCCGCCGGCCCGCACCCGGCGGCGCAGGGCGCGCAGCCGGGCGGTGATCTCCTTGACCTGGAAGGGCTTGGTCACGTAGTCGTCCGCGCCGGCCTCCAGCGCGGCGACGATGTCGTGGGTGTCGGCACGGGCGCTGACCACGATGATCGGCAGGTCGTGCTCGCGGCGGACCTCGCGGATGACGGCGAAGCCGTCGGTGGAGCCGAGCATCAGGTCGACGACCATCAGGTCGGGCGCGGCGACGGCGACCTGGGCGATCGCGTCCTCCCCCGTGGCCGCCTCGGCCACGTCGTAGCCCTCGTCCTCCAGCGCCCAGCGCAGGGCAGTGCGGATCGGGTCGTCGTCCTCGACGACCAGCAGGCGGGGTGGCACCCGGATCATGCTGCCACCGCCCCCTTCCCCGACGCGCTTCCGTCATGGGATCGCAAAGCAACTCCAAGAGGTATCGCAACGTCCTCCCCGGAGGCTGTCGGTACCCGTTCACAGGATCCGGTCACCGACTCCAGGAGGACACCGATGACCACTGCTGCCCGCGCCCGGGCCGAGGTCGAGACGCGCGACGACGTGGTGACCGTCCACCTCGACGACGCGATGCTCGCCGACGGTCTGGCCGACGTGCGGTGGCTGCTGCACGACGCGCTGCTCGCCGGCGCGCGGCGGCTGGTCGTCGACCTCACCGGGGTCGCCCATCTGTCGAGTTCCGCGGTGGCCAGCTTCCTGTGGGCGCACCGCACCTGCCGCGCCCGCGGCGGGGCGGTGGTGCTGCGCGGCGCCAACCGGCGGACCGAGGACCTCCTGCACCGCACCGGCCTGTGGCGTGTGATGCAGCTGGAGCCCGCGCCGAACAGAGCCGTCGCGTGAGCACCGAACCCTCCCCGTCCACGGAGGTGGACCGTGCTCGTCCTGACCGCCCTGATGGCCGTCGTCTGGCTGACCCTCGCCGTCCTCGGCACCGTGCTCACCGGCTGGTTCTGGCTGACCGTCGTCGGCCTCGCCCTGCTCCTGGCCACCGTGGCCGGGGCCGAGGCGCTGTACCGCCCCACGCGGCACCCCGGCACCTGACCGGGGCGGCCGGCCGGGGCCGTCGGTGAGCCCCGACCTGGTCGAGGTCGAGGTCGTGGACCGCAGCGCCGGGCTGATCCGGGTGCGCGGCCCCCTCACCTCGCTCGGCGCCGACCTGCTCCGGGGCACCGCCGACGGGTTGCGCGGCAGCGGCCTGCCCAGGGTGGTGCTCGACCTGCGCGGGGTCCGCGGCGCCGATCTCGGGGCCCTGGACATCCTGCGCGAGATGCGCGACGAGTTCGCCGCCGAGGGCGGGCAGCTCGTCGTCCGCACCTGACCGCGCGGCCCCACCGCACCCCGGCACCGGCCGCCCCGTGGTCCGCATGCCGGACACGGGGCGGCCGCGCGCGGTCGTCCCGCGCTCCGAGCGGAGGGCGTGGGATTCGAACCCACGATGGGTGTCACCCCATAGCGGTTTTCAAGACCGCCGCCATCGGCCACTAGGCGAGCCCTCCCGGCGCCGTCGAGGCTATCCCGGAGGCCGGCCCGCGGCCGTCCGGCCGCCGTCCCGCCAGGACCTCCGCCGTCCGGATCGCGCCGGCGGGCGCCGACCGGTAGGACATGGACCGGGACGCCCGGCCCGGGCGTGCCGTCCCGACCCCGGACGACGCGAGTGAGGACAGCCCGTGGCCGCCCCGACCCTCGACACCGACCCGTGGCAGGTCCGGGAGCCGCACGTGGGCCTCGAGACGCTCGCCGTCGCCGAGTCGGTGTTCAGCCTCTCCAACGGCTACGTCGGGATCCGCGGGACGCTCGACGAGGTGGAGCCCGCCGACATGCGGGGCACGTACCTGTCCGGGGTCTACGAGACGCACCCGCTGTCCTACCCCGAGGGCGGCTACGGGCACCCCGAGGAGGGGCAGGCGCTGCTCACCGTCGCGGACGGGACGCCGCTGCGCCTGCTGGTCGACGGCGTCGCGCTCGACGTGCGCGAGGTCCGGCCGCAGGTCCACGAGCGCACGCTGGACCTGCGGGCCGGCACGCTGGACCGCCGCGTGCGGTGGACGGCGCTGTCGGGCACGTCGGTCGAGGTGTCCTCCCGGCGGGTCGTCTCGCTGGTGGAACGGTCGGTCTGCGCCGTGCGGTACGAGGTCCGCGCCCTGGACGGGCCCGCGCACGTCCTCGTGCGGTCGGAGCTGGCCGCCGGGCAGGTCACGCCCTCGGGCGTGGTGAACGACGACCCACGGGTCGCGGAGTGCCTGGACCGGGCCTTCGAGCCGCACGCGCAGATCGGCACCGCGACCGGTGGCGCCCTCGTGGAGCGGACCCGCCGGTCGGGCATCACGGTCGCCACCGCGGTCGACCACCGGGTCGAGGGCGGGCGGGTCGACTCCCACGCCGACGAGCAGCACGTCGTCACCACGGTCGCCGCCGACCTGCTCCCCGGCGAGAGCCTCACGATCGTCAAGGTCGTCGGGTACAGCTGGTCGCGCGACGCCGGGTCCGACTCCGTCCTCGGGGAGGCGTCGGCCGCCGTCAGCTCCGCGCTCGACCTCGGCTGGGAGCGGCTGCTCGCCGGTCAGCGGGCCGTGCTCGACGAGCTGTGGGAAACGGCGGACGTCGAGGTCGACGGCGACGCCGAGCTCCAGCAGGCCCTGCGCTACGCCGTCTTCCAGCTGTTCTGCTCCGCCGCCTGCATCTCCGACGCCCCCGTCGGCGCCAAGGGCCTGACCGGCATGGGCTACAGCGGCCACACCTTCTGGGACGTCGAGGGGTTCGTCCTGCCCGCCCTGACGCTGCTGCGCCCGGACGCGGCGGCCCGCCTGCTGCGGTGGCGCTCGGCCGGCCTGCACCACGCCCGCGAGCGGGCCGCGACGCTGGGGCTGGAGGGCGCGTGCTTCGCGTGGCGCACGATCAGCGGGCGCGAGGTGTCCGCGTACTGGCCCGCGAGCACGGCGGCGATGCACGTCAACGCCGACATCTCCCGCGCCTTCCGGCTGTACGAGAACGTCACCGGCTCCGACCTCGACTCCGTCGGCGGCCTGGAGGTGCTCGTCGAGACGGCGCGGCTGTGGATGTCCATGGGCCACGAGGACGCCGCCGGTGGCTGGCACCTGTTCGGCATGACGGGTCCGGACGAGTACACCGGGATCGTCGACGACAACGTCTTCACCAACCTCATGGCCCGACGCAACCTGCTGTGGGCCGCCGACGCGTGCCGGAGGCTGGAGGCGCGCGCCTCCGCGCTGGGCGTGGACCACGCCGAGACCGCCGCCTGGCGGGCCGCGGCGCAGGCCGTCCACGTCCCGTGGGACGAGGGCCTGCGGGTGCACCCGATGAACGAGAACTTCACGTCCTACCGCGAGTGGCGGTTCGAGGAGGCGCGCGACTCCTACCCGGTCCAGGAGCACGAGCACTACGCCACGTTCTACCGGCGGCAGGTGCTCAAGCAGGCCGACCTCGTGCAGGCGCTGTGGTGGTGCCGCGACGACTTCACCGCCGAGGAGGTGGCGCGCGACCTGGACTACTACGAGGCGCGCACCGTCCGGGACTCCTCGCTCTCGGCCGCCGTCCAGGCGGTCGTGTGCGCGCAGGCGCAGCACCCGGACCTCGCGCTGCGCTACCTGCGCGAGGCCGCGCTCGTGGACCTGCGGGACGTCCACGGCGCCACCGCCCAGGGGCTGCACATGGCCTCGGTGGGTGGGGCGTGGCTGGCCTTCGTCGCCGGTCTCGGTGGGCTGCGCGAGGACCACGAGGAGCTCGAGCTCGCGCCCCTGCTGCCGGCCTCGCTCGCGCGCACCGCCTACTCCGTCACCTGGCGGGGCAGGCTGCTGCGCGTCGAGACGACGCGGGAGGGCACCACGGTCGCGCTGGTGCGCGGCGAGGAGCCGGTGACCGTCGTCGTGGACGGCGCACCCCTGACGGTCACGGCCGCCGCCCCCGCCTCCGCGCCGCTGCGCGCCCCCACCCCGCTGCTCGACGAGCCGCGGCAGCCCGTGGGCCGCGAGCCCCGCACCTGAGGCGCCCCCGCGGCGGTGATCATGGGGTTCTTGCCACGGGACACGCGGAGGCCGGCGTGTCGACGAGCCAGATCCCCATGATCACCGCGGAGTGGGCGGCGGCGGCGGGACGGCGGGCGGCGGCGTGGCCGGCGATCAGGAGAGCGCGACCTCCGCGAGCAGCTCCACCTGGTCGGGGTCCGGGACCGTCGGGTCCAGCACGAGCTCGTCCACCCCGATCGCCTCGAACCCGGCGATCACCTCGCGGATCGCCTCCGGCGAGCGGTGCGCGCTGCCGGCGATGTACTGCGCGGTCTCGTCCCCCATCGCGGCGTAGTAGTCGAGCAGGTAGCCGCGGGAGCGCTCCTCGGTGTCGCCGAGGCCGAAGTAGTTGAGCGCCACGATCCGCGGGGAGCCCTCCCGGCCGGCCTCCTGCCAGGCCGCCCGGACCCGTTCGACGAACGGCGCGGTCGCCTCCGGTGGCAGCCCCCCGGCGGTCCAGCCGACCCCGTGCTCGACGGTCCGCCGGATCGCCGCGTCGGTGTTGCCGCCGACGAGGACCGGCACCGGGCCGACCCCGGTCTCCGGGGCCGGCGGGCGGGTGCCCTCCGCCAGCGCCTCCCCGGCCCAGGCGCGGCGCAGGTCGGCCAGCTGCCGGTCGAAGGCAGCGCCGCGCCCGCCGAAGTCCCGGCCGGTCAGCGCGTAGTCCCCGGCCCGCCACCCCACCCCCAGGCCGAGGGTCAACCGCCCGCCGGTGAGCTCGTGCACGGTGGCCGCCTGCTTGGCCAGCTCGGCGGTGCTGCGGGCCGGCGCGATCAGCACGTTGCTGAGGAACCGGATCCGCTCGGTCACCGCCCCGGCGGCGGCGAACACCGTCAGCTCCTCGTAGGTCGGGTAGGACACCGCGCCGATCGAGGCCAGGCTGGAGAACCCGGCCGCCTCGGCCCGCCGCGCCCAGTCCAGCAGCTGCCCACCCGTCGTCCCGCGGATGCTGTTGGGCATCCCGATCGCGATCTCCACCCGGACCTCCTCGTGTCAGGACCTGCTCGACCAACCGCTCCAGCGGTCGACGGTGACCACGAGCAGCGGCCCGGACGGCGGCTGCGCGCGGTACTGGGGGTAGCGGGCGGCCAGTGCGGCCAGCCCGGGGTGCGCCGGGTCCGGCGCGTCGAGGACCTCCGCCGTCCCGTCCGCACGCACCCACCACAGCGCGGCCCAGTCCTGCTCGTAGTGGTCGACGAGGAGGGCGCAGCGCGGCTCGGCGCGCAGGTTGGCCAGGCGCTGCAGCCGGGGCGAGCGCTTCGGCTTGGCGTCCACGGCGGTGTAGACGAGGTCGCCCACCGCCGTGAAGGTCACCGGGACCAGGTGCGGGGCGCCATCCGGGCGCACCGTGGCCAGGCGCGCGACGGGGCAGGAGGCGAAGCGCTCCCGGGCCTCCGCCGTCCGCACGGGCCGTTCCTACCGCACCGGCCGCCCCGGCGGGAGTCCGCACCGGCCCGGCTCGCCACGGTCCCCGCGGCCACATGTCGGTGCGTTGACGAAGCCGGCCGATCCGAGGCGGCCGGCCCTCCCGCGGGAAGGAGAGGGAGACCACACCGACGGCCGGGGACGGCGGACGTCCCCGGGCACGCGAGGAGGTTCACCCCATGCGCACCCACCGGACCCGGACCGCACTCACCGGTCTCGCCGCCGCCGTCGTCCTGGGGCTGTCCGGCTGCGGGGACGACGAGCCCGTCGCGACCGGCCCCCAGGAGACCGCCGACGACACGGTGGCGGCGACGGAGGACCCCGTCGACGAGGAGATCGAACCCGGCGGGGAGCTCACGGAACCCGCCTTCGAGGGCGACTACACCGAGGACTTCATCGACCGGGCCGGCGGCTACACCGGGGAGCAGGTGACCCTCCGCGGCACGGTCGGCGAGGTGCTGCAGCCGGGTCTGTTCACCCTGACCTCGACCGAGGACACGAGCGCGGCGCCGATCCTGGTGATCGGCATCGAGGCCCCCGAGTCGATCGACGCGGGCACCCCCGCCCAGGTCACCGGCACCCTCATGGAGGGCTTCGAGGTCACCGACGTCGAGGACCAGCAGGGCGTCGACCTCGACGACCCGCTGTTCGAGCAGTACTCCGGCCAGCCGTACCTGAACGCCGACAGCGTCGAGCTGCAGGAGGACCCGGACGCGTGAGGACGGGCCGCGGCGCGGCGGGGGCCGTCCTCGCCGTCGCGGTGCTCACCGGGCTCGCCGCCTGCGGGAGGGGGAACCCGAGGCCACCGAGCCGGTGCCGTCGGTCTCCCTCGGGCAGGACGCCGGGGAGGGGACCGGGCCGGGCACGGCCGCCCCCGCGCCGGACCTCGCGGGCGACCACGGCCCGGCCGTCCTCGACCGGGCCGGCGAGCTGGCCGGGAACCGGGTGGCGCTGCCCGGCGAGCTCGCCGAGGTGGTCCACCCCGGCGTGCTCGCGCTCAGCGCCCCGGACGCCACGGAGGTGGAACCGCTGCTCGTGGTCACCGACGACCCGCCGCCGGCGGCGCAACCCGGCACCCCGGCCGGGTCACGGGCACCCTGGTCGACGGCGCGGGCGAGCCCGGCAGCGCGGCCGCGCCCGACCTCGACGGCCCGCTGTTCGAGGGGTACGCCGCCGACGTCTACCTGGTCGCGGACTCGGTGGAGGTGCGCGGCGGCTGACCGGCGGCGCCGTCCGCCTCGGCCGCCACCGGCGTGCCCACCACGCCGTGCAGGTGGCAGGCGGCCACGTGACCCGGCGCCGACCCCACCGGCTGCAGCGCCGGGTCGACGTCGGGGCAGGGCTCGAAGACGTCGGGGCAGCGGGTGCGGAAGCGGCACCCGCTCGGGACGGCGGCCGGCGAGGGCACGTCGCCGCCGAGCACCACCCGCTGCCGGGACCGCTCGAGCTCCGGGTGCGGCACGGGCACCGCCGACAGCAGCGCCCGCGTGTAGGGCATCTGCGGGTCACCCGCGACCGCCGCGGCCGGACCCACCTCGACGATCCGCCCCAGGTACATGACGGCGATGCGGTCGGAGATGTGCCGCACCGCCGACAGGTCGTGCGAGACGAACAGCAGGGTCAGGCCCAGCTGCCGCTGCAGCCGGCGCAGCAGGTTGAGCACCTGGGCCTGCACGCTCACGTCGAGGGAGGCGATCGCCTCGTCGCACACCAGGAAGTCCGGTTCCCCGGCCAGCGCGCGGGCGATGCCCACCCGCTGCCGCTGCCCGCCGGAGAACTCGTGCGGGTAGCGCCCGGCGACCGCGGGGTCCAGCCCCACCAGCTCGAGCAGCTCGCCCACCCGGGCCGCGCGCTCCCGCCGGTCCCCGGCCAGCCCGTGCACCTCCAGCGGCTCCGACACCGTCTGCGCGACGGTGCGGCGGGGGTCGAGGGAGGCGAACGGGTCCTGGAACACCATGCCGGCGCGGCGGCGCAGCTCCCGCAGCCGCCGCCGGTCCAGCGCGGTGACGTCGATGCCGTCGAAGGTCACCCGGCCCCCGGTCGGGGGCACGAGGCGCAGCAGCGCGTTGCCCAGGGTCGACTTGCCGCAGCCGGACTCGCCGACCAGCCCCAGCGTCTCGCCGCGGTACACGTCCAGGTCGACGCCGTCGACGGCCCGCACCACCCCGATCGGCCGCCGGCGGAGACCGCTGCCGCGGATCGGGAAGTGCACCTCCAGCCCGCGCGCGGAGACCAGCACGTCCCGCTCGGGCTCGGCCCGCTTGGTCAGGTCCATCCCGCCCCCTCCCGGCACCAGGTCGCCGCACGGTGCGGGAGCCCGTCGCCCTTCCGGAGCAGCGATCCCCCCACCACCTCCAGGGGCGGCTGCTCGGTCTCGCACCGCGGGTCCGAGCGCACCGGGCAGCGCGGCCAGAACACGCACCCCTCCGGCAGGTCGGTCGGCGGCGGGGGGACGCCGGGCACCGTGGCGAGGTCGGGCACCTCGCCGTCCCCCGTCTCCTCGGCCAGGTCGGGCAGCGCGCCGAGCAGGCCCCGCGTGTAGGGGTGGGCCGGGCGCTCGAGGACGTCGTCCACCGTGCCGTCCTCCACGCACCGGCCGCCGTACATGACCAGCACCCGGTCGGCGATGCCGGCGACCACCCCGAGGTCGTGGGTGATCCACACGACCCCGGTGCCGTGCTCCTCCTGCAGGCGGTCCACCAGCTCGATGATCTGCGCCTGCACGGTGACGTCGAGGGCGGTGGTGGCCTCGTCGGCGATCAGCAGCGCCGGGGAGTTGGCCAGCGCGATGGCGATGATGACCCGCTGCCGCATACCGCCGGAGAGCTGGTGGGGGTAGCGGTCCACGGCGCGGTCGGGGTCGGGCAGCCCGACCTCGCGGAGCAGCTCGACCGCGCGCTGCCGGGCGGCGGCCTTGGAGACCTCCCCGTGCGCCCGCACCGCCTCGGCCAGCTGGCGGCCGATGGTGAGCACCGGGTTCAGCGAGGTCATGGGGTCCTGGAAGACCATGCCGACGCCCGGCCCGCGGACCTCCCGCAGCCGGTTCTTCGACATGGTGAGCAGGTCCTCGCCCTGCAGGGCGGCGCGGCCGGTCACCGTGGACGTCCGGGCCGGCAGCAGGCCGAGCAGCGCCAGGACCGAGACGCTCTTGCCGCTGCCGGACTCCCCCACCACGGCCACGGTCTCGCCGCGGCCGACGGTGTAGCTCAGCCCGTTGACCACGTGCGCCGTCCCGCGCGGGGTGCGCAGGTCCACCCGCAGGTCCTCGACCTCCAGCACCGGCTCGCTCACCGGCCACCCCCCATCGCCGTCCGCTGCCGGGGGTCGAGCACGTCGCGCAACCCGTCGCCGAGCAGGTTGAAGCACAGGACGACGAGGAAGATCGCCATGCCCGGGAAGAAGGCGATCCACCAGGCCAGCTCGATGTAGCCGCGGCCCTCGGCGAGCATCAGCCCCCACGAGGGGTTCGGCGGCTGGGTGCCCAGGCCGAGGAAGGACAGCGCCGCCTCGGCGAGGACGGCGAAGGCCAGGCTGATCGAGGTCTGCACGATGATCGGCGGCGCGGCGTTGGGGAGGATGTGCCGGGTCAGGATGCGCCAGTCGGAGGCGCCGACCGAGCGCGAGGCCCGCACGTAGACCTCCTCCCGCACGCCGAGCACGCTGGCCCGGGTCACCCGCGCGAAGATCGGCACGTAGACGACCGCGATGGCGACGGCGGTGTTGGTGGGCCCGGGCCCGCGGACGGCGAGCACCGCGATGGCCAGCAGCACCGCCGGGAACGCGAAGATCACGTCCATGAACCGCATGAGGACGTCGTCGACCCACTTGCCGTAGTAGCCGGCGAGCAGGCCGATGAGCGTGCCCACGACCAGCGCGATGCCGACGGCGGTGAACCCGACCCGCAGGGACACCGAGGCGCCCAGGATGATCCGGCTGAGGATGTCGCGGCCGAGGTCGTCGGTGCCGAGCCAGTGCTCGGTGCTCGGCGGCTGCAGCCGGTCCTCGACCGAGATCTCGTTCGGGCCCTCGGGGGCCAGCTGCTGGTCGAAGACGGCCACGAGCCCGACGAGCACGAGGACCGTCGCGGCGCCGGCGGCGGTGGGGTTGCGGGCCAGCAGCCCGAGGGTCTCCCGCCAGCGCGGGCGGGCCGGGCGCAGCGAGGGCTCGCGGCCGGCCTCGGTCGCGGTGGGGCTGGCCGCCGGTTCGGGGTAGGGGGCGCCGGTCATCGCAGCAGGCCTCGGCTGTGTGTCATCCGCAGCAGGCCTCGGCTGTGTGTCATCGCCGGGCGATCCTCGGGTCGATCACGCTGTACAGCAGGTCCACCACCAGGTTGATGAGGAGGAAGACCAGCGCGAACAGCAGGACGGCGCCCTGCAGCACCGGGTAGTCGCGGGCCTGCACCGACTGCAGCGCCAGCTGGCCCAGGCCCGGCCAGGCGAACACGATCTCCACGACCACCACCCCCGACAGCAGGTAGGCCAGCTGCACGCCGGTGACGGTGACCAGCGGCAGCAGGGCGTTGCGCAGCACGTGCCAGCCGAGCACCTGGCGGGTCGGCATGCCCTTGGCCTGCGCCGTCCGCACGTGGTCCTGGCCCAGCACCTCGAGCACGCTGGAGCGCACGAACCGGGTGATGACCGAGCCGGAGACCACGCCGGTCACGATCGCCGGCAGGATCAGCCGCTGCAGCCAGCCCAGCGGGTCCTCGGTGATGGGCACGTACCCGCCGGAGGGCAGCCAGCCCAGCGTCCCGGCGAAGATCAGGATGAGCACGATCGCCATCCAGAAGTCCGGCACGGAGATGCCGAACTGGCTGAGCACGGTGGCGCCCCGGTCGACCACCGAGCGCGGGCGCAGCGCCGAGATCGTGCCCAGCGGGACGGCGATGAGCAGCGCCACCAGGATCGAGGCGAACGCCAGCGTGAGGGTCGCCGGCAGCCGCTCCAGCACGAGCCGGGTGACCGGCTCGCCGCTGCGGAAGCTCACCCCCAGGTCGCCGGTCAGCGCGTTGCCGGCCCACGTGAAGTACTGCTGGAGCACCGGCTGGTCCAGGCCGGAGCGCTCGAGCAGCGCGTCGTAGGTCTCCTGGGAGAAGCGGGTGCCCAGCGCGAGCCGGATCGGGTCGCCCGGCACCAGCTGGAGCAGCCCGAACACGACCACGCTGACGCCGACCAGGACGACGGCGGCCTGGCCGACGCGGCGCAGCAGGTAGCCGCCCACGGCTCAGGGCAGCTCGACGTTCTCGAAGTTGATCGCCTTGTCGGGTCGGATCTGGTACCCGGTCAGCTCCGGCGCCCAGGCCTGCACCACGTTCGGGTTGTACAGGTAGAGGTAGGAGACGTCGTCGACGATCAGCTGGACCGCCTGGTGGTACAGGTCGCGCCGGGTCTCCTCGTCGGTCTCCGTGGCCGCCTCGTTGAGCAGCCGGTCGACCTCGGGGTTGCTGTAGCCCTGGTAGTTGCTGGACCCGTCGGTGATGTGCTGGGCGTGGTAGTAGTCGAACGGGTCGATGTTGCCCAGCCAGCCGAGCATGAAGGCGTCGAAGTCGCCCTGGGCCTGCCGGTCGAGCCAGGTGGCGAAGTCCAGCGTCTCGACGTTGACGTTGATGCCGATCGGCTCGAGCTGGCTGGCGATCACCTGCGCGGCGGTCACCGTCTCGGGGAACTCGTCGGTGACCATCAGGCCCATCTCGATCGGCAGCGGCACGCCGGACTGCTCGAGCAGCCGGCGGGCGGCCTCCTGGTCGGTGTCGAAGGGCGCGTAGTCCGAGGCGTAGAAGTTGTCCTCGGGGATCGCGGTCTGGTTCGGCTGGGCCGCCTCGAAGCGGGCGGCCTCGGTGACCGCGGCCCGGTCGACGGCGGTGGCGACGGCCTGACGCACCTGCGGGTTGTCGAACGGCGGCCGGTCGTAGTTCATCGTCATGTACCAGTAGTCGACGCTGGGGATGCTCTGGAGCTCGACGCCCTCCTCGCTCTCCAGCGCGCTGACCTGCTGCGGCGGGATGTTGTCGGTCCAGTCGACCTCGCCGTTCTGCAGGGCGGTCAGCGCCGCGGCCGGCTCGGTGATGTAGCGGAACTCGACCCCGTCGATCGTCGGCGTGCCACCCCAGTAGTCCTCGTAGGCGGTGAGCACGGTGCTGCCGGCGTCGGAGCTCTCCAGCTGGAACGGCCCGGTGCCGATCGCCTCGGTGGTGAGGTCGACCTGGTCGGCCGCGCCCTCCGGGAGGATCGCCATGCCCTTGAAGCCGCCGATGAGCGCGGGCAGGTTCGGCGTCGGCTGGGTGACCCGGATCTCCACCGTCCGCGGGTCGACGGCCTCCACCGACTCCACCGTCGCGAAGCGGTAGGCGTTGTTCAGCTGCTCGTCGATGATCCGGTTGTAGGAGTAGACGACGTCGGCGGCGTCGAACTCGCTCCCGTCGTGGAAGGTGACGTCGTCCCGGAGCGTGAAGGTCCAGGTCAGCTGGTCCTCGCTGGTCTCCCACTCGGTGGCCAGGCTGGGCTCCATCGTGAGGTCCTCGGCGTTGGGGACCACGAGGGTGTCGTAGACGTTCTCCAGCACCTGGAAGCTCGGGTAGGCGCTGGTGACGTGCGGGTCCAGCTGGTCGGGCTGGGCGCTCACCGCGGCCACGAGCACGTTCTCGCCCCCGCCGCCCCCTCCCCCGCCGGTGTCGACGCTCTCCCCGCCCGAGCAGGCGGTGAGCAGCAGGGCGCCGGCCGCGACCGACGACAGGGTTCGGGGAGCGCGCACGGGGACCTCCGGGGGCTCGGCGGTTCGTCGTCCGCCCTCGACACTGGCCCCCTGGCGCCCACCTCGCAGGTCGAAGCGGTGATCGTTGCCTGCCCGTGATCGTTGCGCACGACCGGGCGCGGCACCCCTGTCCGGCCCCGCCGCCCCTCCCCGCGGTGATCACGGGCGTCTTGCAGGGGACACGGGTCGACACGCCGCGCGGGCGTGCCGGAAGCCCGTGATCACGCCGGGCAGGGGCAGCGGCCCCGGCGGCGGCTCAGGCGGGGGGCGGCTCAGGCGGGGGCGGCCGCGCGGTCGCCCGGGCGCGGGAAGCCGCCGACGAGCTGCTCGAAGGCGTGCGCGACCCGCAGGCAGGTGGCGTCCTCGAACCGCCGGCCGACCAGCATCATGCCGACCGGCAGGCCCTCCGACAGCCCCGCCGGGACGCTCGTCGCCGGGTGACCGCTGACGTCGAACGGCGCGCAGTTGACGATCATCTCCAGCCCGCGGGCGATGCGGATCTCGAGCGGGTCGTCCGGCGCGGGGATCTCCGGGGCCACCATCGGCACCGTGGGCAGCACGAGCAGGTCGACGTCGGCCAGCGCCCGGTCGTACTGCCGGCGCACCTCGGCGGCCAGGTTCTGGGCCATGGCGTAGTGCCGGGTCTGCTCCTGCTCGGCCGACCACCGGCCGGCCAGCGCGACGAGGGTGACCGTGGGCGACCAGCGGTCGGTCACCTCCCGCCGGCGGCGGCCGTAGTGCGCGACGAGCTCGGGGTCGTAGCGCCCCTCCCAGTTCTGGCCGTACCCGTTGCCCTCGATCATCTGCGTGGTCGCGCCGTCGGTGGCGATGACGTTCCAGACGTGCAGCGCGTGCCGGTGCCAGGGCAGCTCCAGCTCGACGACGTCGATGCCGAGCTCGCCCAGCCGCCGGGCGGCGGCCCGCACGGTGTCGTCGACTCCGGGCTCGGACAGCTCCGCCCAGCCGAAGCCGTCGGTCAGGACCCCGACGCGCAGCCCGCGGACGTCGCCGTCCAGGGCCGCCGCGTAGCCGCCCGCCTGCAGGTCGGCCGGTTGCCGGGGGTCGTGCCCGTCGCGCCCGGCGAGGACGTCGAGCATCGTCGCGGCGTCGGCCACCGTGCGGGTCATCGGGCCGAGGTGGTCGAGGGTCAGCTCGATGGGGAACGCGCCGGTGTAGGGCACCAGGCCGTGGGTGGGCTTGTGCCCCACGATCCCGCAGAACGCGGCCGGCATGCGGATCGACCCGCCCTGGTCACCGCCGACGGCCAGGTCCACCGCGCCCGAGGCGACCAGCGCGGCACTGCCGCTGGAGCTGCCGCCGGTGGTGCGCGTGGGGTCCCACGGGTTGCGGACCGGGCCGGTCACCGACGTGTGGCTGCCGCCGGAGAAGCAGAGGTCCTCGCAGACCGCCTTGCCGGTGATGCGGGCCCCGGCCTCGAGCAGCCGGGTGACGACGGTGGCGTCCTCGGCCGGCACGAACCCCTCGACGGTGTGCGAACCGTTCATCATGGGGACGCCGGCGACCGCCACGTTGTCCTTGACGGCGACCGTGCGGCCGGCCAGGGGACCGGAGTCGGCGCCCCTGATGTCGGTGGTGACGTACCAGGCGCCCAGCGGGTTGTCGGCGTCGTCCGGCCGGTTGCTCGGCCGGTCCACCGGCGGCTGCCGCTCCAGCGTGGCGTGCAGCTCCTCGACCGCGTCGTAGGAGGACAGCGCACCGGCCACGAGCGTGGTCCAGGTCGCCACCTCCCCCGGCGGCAGCTGTATCCCGTAACCGGCCGCGAGCGCGGTCACCTGGTTCTCGTCCGGCGGTCGTACGGGCACGGTGGGCCTCCTGGAGCGCGGGAGGCCGACGCTAGCGACCCGTCGCGGCCCGGTCCATCCCGGCGGCGGTCGTCCGGCCGTCCGGTCGTCCGGTAGCGGCCGCCCCCTCCTCCGCCGTGATCATGGGGTTCTTGCCCGCGGACGCACCGGGAGCGGCGCGTCGACGAGCAAGAAGCCCATGATCACCGCGGGACGGGCCGGGACCCGGGGAGGCGCGGCGGCCGGCCCGGGGCGCGGGAGGCCGGGTGCTGCCGTCCGGGCGAGGATGGCCGGGTGACCCCCACCTCCGACGTCGTCGTCTACGGCGCCACCGGGTTCGTCGGCCGCCTGCTCGCCGAGCACCTGGCCGTGCACGCCCCCTCCGGCACCCGCGTCGCGCTGGCCGGGCGCTCGGAGCAGCGGCTCGCCGAGGTCCGGGCCGGGCTGCCGCCGGCCGCGCACGACTGGCCGCTGGTGGTCGCCGACTCCACCGACCCGGACTCCCTGGCCGCCATGGCCGCGGGCACCCGGGTGGTGGCCACCACGGTCGGCCCCTACGCGCGGTACGGCCTGCCCGTGGTCGAGGCCTGCGCCCGGGCCGGGGCGCACTACGCCGACCTCACCGGCGAGGTCCTCTTCGTCCGGGAGGCGACCGACCGCTACGACGCGGCGGCCCGGGACAGCGGGGCCCGCGTCGTGCACGCCTGCGGGTACGACTCGGTGCCCTCGGACCTCTCGGTGCTGCTGCTCGCCCGGCGGGCCGCGGCCGACGGGGCGGGCGGGCTCACCGATGTCCGCCTCGTGGCCACTGCACGCGGCGGGGTCAGCGGCGGCACGATCGACTCGCTGCGCGGCCAGCTGGAGGCCGTGCGGCGGGACCCTGCCGCGCGCCGGCTGGCGGCCGACCCCCACGCCCTCTCCCCCGACCGGGACGCCGAGCCCAGCACCCGCCAGCCCCCGGACGCCGGGCCGCCGGCCCGCACCCGCGACGGCGTCTGGACCGCACCGTTCGTCATGGCGCCGTTCAACACCCGGGTCGTGCGCCGCAGCAACGCCCTGCAGGACTGGGCCTACGGCCGCGGCCTGCGCTACGGCGAGGTGATGGGGTGCGGGCGCGGCCCGGTCGGCGCGGCCTCCGCGGCGGCCCTCACCACGGGGCTGGCCGCCGGTCTGGCCGCGATGAGCCTGCCGCCGGCCCGCGCGCTGCTGGACCGGGTGCTCCCCGCCCCCGGCAGCGGGCCGGGCGAGCGGACCCGCAGCCGGGGTTGGTTCCGGATGGAGGTGGACGCGCAGACCGAGAGCGGCCGCCGGTACCGGGCCACCGCGGCCGGCCCGGGGGACCCGGGGTACGCCGCCACCGCCGTCATGCTGGGGCAGGCCGCCCTGGCGCTGGCCGGGGACGGCGACCGGCTGCCGGAGCGGGCCGGGTCCCTCACCCCGGCCACCGCGCTCGGCGAGGCGCTGGTCGAGCGGCTGCGCGCCGCCGGCCACACCTACGAGGTCGGCGAGGGCTGATCCAGCCGCAGGGCGAGCAGCGCGACGTCGTCCTCGGCGTCGGGGAGGAACAGCTCGGCGAGCACGCGGTCGCACAGCTCCCCCAGCGGGAGGTGCGCGTGCGACCGCAGGGCCGCGACCAGTGCGGCGGTGCCGGTGTCCAGGTCCCGGTCGCGCCGCTCCACCAGCCCGTCGGTGTGCAGCAGGAGGGTGCTGCCCGGGGGCAGCGCGCTGACCCGGTCGGTGCGCGGGGCGGCCGGGTCGACGCCGAGCAGCAGGTCGGCCGGACGGCCGTCGAGCACCTCGACCCGGCCGCCGGGCGCCACCAGCAGCGGCGGCGGGTGGCCGGCGCTCGACCAGCGCAGCCGGGCGGGGACGCCGTCCGGGTCGCCGTCGCCGGTCTCGAGCCGCGCCACCAGGGCGGTCGCCAGCGTCTGGAGGTCCAGGCCGTCGACGGCGCGGTCCAGCTGGGTGAGCACCTGAGCGGGTGACCCGCCGCCGGCGTAGCTGATGCCGCGGAGCAGGCCGCGCAGCTGCCCCATCGCCGCCGCCGCGCGGCTGTCGTGGCCGGCGACGTCACCGATGGCCAGCACCGTGGTCCCGCCGGGCTCGAGGAAGGCGTCGTACCAGTCGCCGCCGATCTCGGCCCCGGCGGCCGCGGGCACGTAGCGCACGACGATCGAGCAGTGCCGGGTCCGCGGCGGCGCGGTGAGCATGCTGTGCTGCAGCGCGCCCGCCAGCTCTCGCTGCTGCCCGTGCAGGCGGGCGTGGTGCAGGGAGAGCCCCGCCCGCCGGCCGATCTCGGCCGCGGTCTCCACCTGCGCGTCGGTGTGCGGCCCGCGGCGGTCGTCGCAGAACAGGCCCAGGGCGCCCAGCGTCTGCCCGCGCGCCGTCAGCGGGACGATGACCCCGGAGGCGAGGCCGAGCCGGACCGCCAGCTCGCGGGTCGCCGGGTCGGGCAGGGCCCGCTCCAGGCGCTCGGCGCCGATCCGCGGCAGCCGCAGCGGCCGGCCGGTGCTGGTGACCACGCGGGCGGCCGCCTGCTCGGTCATGCCGACGACCATCTGCCGGACGTAGCGCTCGAGCTCGGCGCGCAGCCCCGGGTCGCGGTGCGCCGAGGCCAGCTCGTGGTGCCGGCCCTGCTCGTCGGTCACGACCAGCCAGCACCAGTCCCCGAGGGCCGGGACGACCAGGTCGGCCAGCTGCCGCACCTGCGCGGTGACCTCCAGGCTGCCGGAGAGGACCCGGCCGGCGTCGGCCAGCAGCTGCAGCCGCGCGGTGGCCTCCCGCATGGCGGCGACCGCCTCGCCGCGGGCCGCGTCGGCGTGCAGCCGCGACGAGGTCAGCGCGATCTGCGCGGCGAGCGCCTCGAGCAGTTCGACGTCCTCGGCGCGGAAGGCGTGGTCGGTGCTCCAGACGACGACGAACGAGCCGACCGGCCGCCCGCCCACCCGCAGCGGCAGGGCGGCCAGGGCGCGGACGCCGAGCACCGCCTGCACCCGGTCCATCGCCGGGAAGCGCGCGACGGCGGCCGCGGCGTCGGGGAACAGCAGCGGTTCCCCGTGCCGGGCCACCCACTGGGTGGGCAGCTCGTCGTCCAGCGGCACCTGCAGCCCGTCCTCCGGCAGGTGGACGTCGGACGCGCCGGCCACCGTGTCGGCGAGGCGGCGGGACAGGTGCGCGTACAGCCTGCCGTCGCGGGGGTCGACGACGGCGAGCCCGACGGCGTCCGCCCCGAGCACCTCCGCGCCCCGCAGGGCGATCTCGGCCAGCTCGGCCATGCGGGTGCCGTGCGCGAGCTGCGCGGCGACCTCGGCCACGGCGGCCGCCCGGCGGACGGCGGAGAGCTGCCGCTCGGCCTGGTCGCGGGCGTCGGTGACGTCCACGACCGTGCCCAGGATGCGGTCGGGCTCGCCGTCCGGGCCGGTCAGCACCCGGCCGCGGCTGATCGTCCAGCGCACCCCGCCGTCGGCCCGCACCACCCGCAGCTCGACCGTGTACTGGGCCCGAGCGGCCACGGCCGCGCCCATCGCCTCGCCGGCGCGCTCCCGGTCCTCGGGGTGCACGTGCTCGGCGAAGAGCCGGTCCAGGGGCAGCCTCGCGGCGTCGTCCAGGCCGAAGATCGCCGCGCAGCGGGCGTCCCAGTCGATGTGCCCGGCCCGCAGGTCGACCTCCCAGATGCCGACGGACCCGGCCTCCAGGGCGACGTCGAGGCGCGTCAGGGAGGCGTCGACGGCCGCGCGGACCGCCGGCAGCTCGAGCTCGGCGACCACGGAGTCGGCGAGCGCGGCGAGCAGCGCGGGTTCGCCCTCCGCCCAGGCCCGCGGCAGGGCGTCGTGCACCGACAGCGCCCCCACCACCTCCCCCGCGGCGGTGGTCAGGGGGACGCCGAGGTAGGCGCCGAGCCGGCCGGCGCGCACGCCGGGCAGACCGGCCGCCACCGGATCGGCGGCGGCGTCGGCCACGACCAGCGGCGCACCGCGGCGGACCGTCTCGACCGCCAGGGACCCGGTCAGCTGCGCCGGGCCGCCGACCGTCTCCGGCGACAGCCCGTACCCGCCGACGACCACCGGCCGGTCGGTGACCAGCGTGACCGTGGCCCGCGCGGCGCCCAGCAGCCGCGCGGCCAACCCGGCCAGCCGGTCCGACGCGACCGGGCCGGGCACCCCCGCCAGCAGCCGGCGGGCCGCGGCGACACGACCGGGGTCGCCGCGGACACCGGACTCCTCGGCCGGCGTCGCGGGGAGCATGGCCCCTCCTCGGCGGTCGTACGGGACACGGGGGCTCCGCGTGGCCGTCATGCTGGCACGGGGAGGGCCCCCGGACCGGAACCGCCACCACGAGCGGTCCCACCCGGGCGGGTGAGGCCCGGCCCCGCGGCGTGGCGCGGCGCCCGGCCCGTGCCGATGGAGGGGCATGGCCGCCCCCTCCGCCGCCACGCTGCCGGACTGCCGTCCGCTCCTGGCCGACCCCGACGACCTGACGCTGGTCTTCCAGCCCGTCGTCGACCTCGCCGGGGCCCGGGTCGCCGGGTACGAGGCGCTGTCCCGCTTCCCCGGGACGGCCGGGCCGGACGTGTGGTTCGCCGCCGCCGCGGACCTCGGGCTGGCCGCCGAGCTCGAGGCGCTGGCGATCGCCAAGGCGCTGGCCGTCGTGCCGCAGCTGCCCGAGGACACCTTCCTGACCGTCGACGTCAGCCCGCACCTGCTCGGCAGCGGCCCGGTGCAGGACGCGCTCGACCGGCGTCCCGACCTCGCCCGCGTCGTCCTCGAGCTGACCGAGCACGTCCCCGCGGCGGACCTGGACCTGGTGCGCCGTCTGTCCGACGAGCTGCGGGCCCGCGGTGCCCTGGTCGCGCTGGACGACGCCGGCGCCGGCTACGCCGGCCTGCAGGCGATGACCGTGCTGCGGCCCCAGCTGGTCAAGCTCGACCGGGCGCTGGTCTCCGGCGTCGACACCGACCCGGTGCGCAGCGCGCTGGCCGAGCTGGTCGGCGAGTTCGCCGGCCGCATCGACGCCCGGCTGCTGGCCGAGGGCGTGGAGACCGCCGGCGAGCTGGCCGCCTTCGCGCGGCTCGGCGTCCCGCTCGCGCAGGGCTGGCTGCTGGGCCGGCCCGCCCCCGGCTTCGCCCCGCTGGCGCCCGAGGTGACCCGGCTGGTGCAGGCCCAGGTCGCCCGCGGCCGGCTCACCGACAGCGTGGCCGGCCTGGTGCGCCCGATGCGCCGCTGCGACGCCGGCGAGCCGGCCGGCGCCCCGCCGGCCGTGCTGCTCGGCCCGCTCGGCGAGCCGGTGGGCCTGCTGCTGGCCGACCCGCGGACCGGCGAGACCTACACCGCGCCGGTCAGCCTGCGGGTGCACCCCTCCGCCGGTGTCCCGGAGGTGCTGCGCCGGGCGCTCACCCGGCCGCCGGCGCACCGGTTCGAGCCGGTGCTGTGCACCGACCCGGCCGGCGCCGTCGTCGGCCTGCTGCGCGTCGAGGACCTCGCCGCCGCCCGCCCGGTCTGAGCGGCCGCCCGGGTGGAGGGGGGGGGGGGGGGGGGGGGGGGGGGGGGGGGGGGCGGGGGCGGGGGGGGGCGCGGGGGGGCGGGGGGCGGGGGGGGGGGGGGGGGGGGGGGGGGGGGGG